>JBIJDJ010000115.1:0-9397 GCA_044344175.1 Sulfuritalea sp. | reverse complement strand
ACCGCCTCGAACACAATCCCTTACACTCAAGCTTTCAACCCATCAACCCGCTTCACAAATCACTCAGCCGGCAGTTCCTTCAGGCTCATACCTGAATTGGAAAGTACTGCTACCTCGTCGACAAACTTGTCGGTGCTGGGGAACTTGTTCAACTTGGGACCGTTGGCGCCTTCCCAGACGACGACGTCGATCGAACCGAGCAGGCCGTTCAGGGCATACACGGCCATCGCAGCATAGGTACCACGCGGCCACATTGCGGCGCCGGGGCCCATCCATACAGCCGTATTGGGTGCCGCCTTGGCCATGGCGCGAGCGACGCGCACGATCTGGTCGGCGGGGATGCCGGATTCCTTGGCGCCGAAGGCCGGCGTGCGGTCCTTCAGTTCCAGATTCCACCATTTGACCAGACCCGAGGTTTCCTTCTCGACGAAGGCATCTTCGGCGACCGTACTGCCTGCAACGAAGAGGTTCTTGCCGTCCTTGAAGTCGCCGACGAATTCCTTGTTCCACGTGCCTTCGGTGAGGATCACGTGGGCGAGGGCGCCAGCCAGCGCACCGTCGGTGCCCGGCAGGACCGGCAGCCATTCGTGTGCCTTGGCGGCGGCGTTGGACAGGCGCGGATCGACTGCGATCACCGTGCCGCGGGCAACGATTTCATGGAAGCGATGGATGGTATTCGGTACCTGGCGATTGGAAGCCAGCGGATCGGCGCCCCACACCACCAGACAGTTGGTCTTTTCCAGGTCGTAATCGCGGTAACCTGCGAAACCCTGCGTCATGCTCGGGCCCATCTTTTCGGCTTCGGCGCAAAGCGCGCTGTGCGAGTAATAGTTGCCGGTGCCGAAGATCTTGGGCAGGGTACCGTAGAGCAGGTCGGTGGAAGTAGGCGAATAGCGGCCGCGCATGTAGAGCAGCTTTTCGGGCTCGCCGGCAGTGCGCAGCGCGATCATCTTGTCGGCGACGGTAGTGATGGCCTCGTCCCAGGAGATCGGCACGAACTTCGGATCGATGCCGCGACCCTTCATCGGATTGGTGCGCTTCATCGGCACCTTGACGCGATCGGGATCGTAGGTCTGTTGGGGGATGAGGTGACCGCGCGGGCAGACATAACCGTGGTTGCTCTTGGAAATCTCGTTGCCGCGCACGCGGGTCATGCGGCCCCCGCTCACGTACAACTGGATGGCGCACCACTGCGTGCAGCCCTGGCAGGTGCTGGCCACCCACTCGCCCTTCGCCGGCGTGCTGGGCCTGGCCTTGCGCGGGATCAGCGCATTCTTGAACGGCATGGGTTTGGGCTTGGCCTGATCGGCCGCGAACGCACCACCGGCGAACGTCCATGCCGCCGATGCGACCGACGCCCTGATAAATTCACGTCTTGTCAATCTCATGATTGCCTCCTGGTATGGAATCCCATCAATAACCAAACATTGAAAATCTGACCGCTCATTGCCTGTTTCCCGTCTCTGCTTGCCACCTGCGACGACGCTGTCGACGCCCGCTGACAAGTTACCTTCCGGTAACCTGAAATCCGTCTTGTCGCTTCTCCCGTCCTCGCAAGCGGCCGGCCCGGGCAGGCCGACAAAAGTCGGCGCTGGCGACACGGCGCCTGATGCGACAAGGCTTGCGGCGCGGTCGAGGCGCGAAGGTTTGCGTTGCAGGGGAGGGATAGCGGTTTCACGATGTCTGTCTGCATCTCATGCTTGCAAAGAAAGGTGCGAGAACCATGCCACACCAACAACACCACTTGGTTTCAGCCGCTTGCAGACGGCTGCCACAGGCCGACCGGCGACAAGTGAAGAAAACCGGGTAAGATTGTTACCACACCGTAACCGACGGAGGTCTCATGCATCAGGACACGTCAATCTCGTTACCGAACCGTAACCGCCGTCGATGGCTGGTCGACAGCGGCTGCCTCGCCGCCGCCGGACTTATCGGCCTGTCGCGCAAGTCACAGGCGGCGACTGGCAAAATCCGCGTCGGCATGACGCCCGCCTTCCTCCATGACCAGCACAGTCTGCTCGGCGAATGGCGCGATTTCATGGCGGCCTCGCTGCAGCGGCCCGTTGAATTCATCCAGCGCGACAGCTACCGCGAAACCATGGATCTGCTGCGCCTCGAGAAGCTGGATTTCGCCTGGATTTGCGACTACCCCTACCTGCACCTCAAGCAGGAAGTGCGTTTGTTGGCCGTTCCGCTCTATCGCGGGCAACCGCTTTACCGTTCCTACCTGATCGTGCGCAAGGACAACACCCAGGTCAAATCCATGGCGGATCTGGCCGGCAGCGTATTCGCCTATGCCGACCAATATTCGAATACCGGCTATCTCGCGCCGCGCTACGAAATCCGCCAGTTGGGACGCGATCCGGCGACTTTCTTTCGCAAGACCTTTTTCACCTGGTCGCACCGCAAGGTGGTCGAGGCGGTGGCCAGCGGCTTGGCCCGCGGCGGCGCGGTAGACAGCTATATCTGGGACACCCTGGCCTATGTCGAGCCGACGCTGGCCGCGCGTACGCGCGTGGTATCGCGCTCGCCGGAGTACGGCTTTCCGCCCTTCGTCAGCCACCGCTCCGTATCCATCGCCGACTTTCATCTCATGCAAGCGCACCTGCTTGGCATGACGACGACCGATGCCGGGCGGCGCCTGCTCGAACACCTGCATCTGGACGGCTTCACCACCGGCAGCGCGGCCCTCTATGACGGCGTGGCGAAGATGATGCGCGCCTTCGGCGAAGCGTAAGGTCCCAATGCGCTGGCTGTTCAACCTTTCCTTCCGCCACAAGATTCCCTTGTGGACCTCCTTCCTGATCAGCTTTTCGATCTTCGTCGTCGGCGCCGCGCTGATGACGCGCGCCTACGAGGACATGAAGAGCGCCGTGGTGATCAGTGCCGACAATCTCGGCCACACCCTGGCCAACACGGTGGCGCCGACGTTGCTGCATGACGACGTCTGGCGCGCTTTCGAGATCGTGCGTTCGCCGCTACGCGCCGAGATCGCAAAGACGCCGGTGCAGGTCGATGCGGTGGTGGTCCTCACACGCGAGCACAAGGTCTTTGTCTCCAGCGATCCCGATACGCTGCCGATGCTGACAGAAGCGACGGCCCTCGGGCCTGACTGGGAGCGCCTGGACGAATACCTGCGCGCCCCGGCCGGCATCAAGTGGCCGCTGGTGCTGGAGCCCGCGGGGTCCAGCTATCTCTACGTTGCGCTGCCCATTACCGACAAGGACGCGCAACTCGGGCAGCTGGTGCTGCGCTATGCCAAATCGGTGTTTCATCCCTGGTTCATCGACACCCTCTGGCAGGGCCTCGCCCTGGGTCTGCTGGTGCTGGCGGTGCTGATCCCGATCAACTGGTACTGGGGCGGCCGCATGGCCAAGCCGCTGGTCGACCTGGCGCAGCGCATGGGCACGATGCTGGAGAAGCGACCCGAACCGCTCCCCCCCGATCTGTATCCCTATCACGACGAGCTCGGCCAGTTGTTCCAGGCCTACGACCGCATGGTGCTGGCGCTGCGCGACAAGGCAGCGCTGGAAAATGAAATGGTCAAATCCGAACGCCTGGCGGCGATCGGCCAGCTCACCGCCGGCATCGCCCACGAAATCAACAACCCGCTGGCCGGGCTGATCACGGTGGTCGATACGCTCAAGCTGCGCCGCGATCTCGATCCGCGCGTGCTGCGCAACCTGGAACTGATCGACCGCGGCCTGATGCAGATTCGCGATACGGTCGCCGCGCTGCTGGTGCAGACCCGGGTGCAGGCGCGGCCGCTGAACCAGCACGACCTGGAAGATATCCGTACCCTGATCCAGCCCCAGGTCGGCAAGCGCCGCATCCGCCTCGACTGGTCGGCAACCATGCCGGCGGAATTGCCGGCGCCGGCCAGCCTGGTGCGCCAGATCCTGATCAACCTGTTGCTCAACGCCGTGCAGGCCGCCGCTGAAGACGGCCACGTCAGCCTGTGGCTGGGCCGCAAGGATGATGCCGAATCCTGCCTGAGCATCGTGGTGCGCAATGACGGTGCCCTGCTTGGCGAGGAACAACTGGCCCATCTGTTCGAGCCTTTCGCTTCGTCCCGCGCCGGCGGCCACGGCCTCGGCCTCTGGGTCACCTACCAGATCGTGACCCAGCTCGAAGGTCGCATCGCCGCGCGCAACATCGACGGCGAAGTCGAGTTCGTGGTCCACCTGCCTCTCGGAGAAAACCCATGCAGCACCGTATCGCCCTGATTGAAGACGACCCCATTATCGGCGAGGCGCTGTCCGAGCGGCTCGACTTCGAAGGCTTCGCCTGCGACTGGTATCGCGACGGCAAGTCCGCCCGGCGCGGCCTCGGCCAGCGCCGCTACAGCGTGGTGGTGAGCGACATCAACCTGCCCGACATCAGCGGCGAACAACTCTTCAGCGATCTGCTCGGCAACGGCCAGTCGCTCGCACCCTTCATTTTCATCACCGGCTACGGCGCCATCGACCAGGCGGTGCGCCTGCTCAAACTCGGCGCCCACGATTACGTCACGAAGCCCTTCCATGTCGGGGAACTGGTCGCCAAGATCCGCAGCCTGTGCGAGCGCCAGCAACCCGCCGCGAACACCGATGCCCAACTGGGCATTTCCACCGGCATGCGCCATATCGAGGGCCTGCTGCCGCGCCTGGCGGCGAGCCGCAGCGCGGTGCTGATTTCCGGCGAATCCGGCGCCGGCAAGGAGCAGGTGGCGCGTGCGCTGCATCGTGCCGGCGACCCCGACGGCAAGACGCCGTTCGTCGCGGTCAATTGCGGAGCGATTCCGGAGAACCTGATCGAGTCGGAACTCTTCGGCCACGACAAGGGCGCCTTCACCGGCGCCGATCGTGAACGGCGCGGCGTGTTCGAACAGGCGGACAGCGGCTCGCTGTTTCTCGACGAGATCGGCGAAATGCCGCCCTCGATGCAGGTCAAGCTCTTGCGCGCGATCCAGGATCGGGCCGTGGTCCGCGTCGGTGGCGCCACGCCGCGCAAGGTGGATATTCGCCTGGTCTGCGCCACGCATCACGACCTCAAGGCCATGGTCGAGCAGGGCAGCTTTCGCGAAGACCTGTATTACCGCATCCACGTCATCCACCTCGAGGTGCCGCCCCTGCGCGAGCGCCAGGAAGACATCCTCTGGCTGGCGGCACGCTTTCTCGACGAGCGGGCCGCCAGGGGCGAGGCCCGGCGCACGCTGACGGCCGACGCCGAGCGCGCCCTGACCCGCTATCCCTGGCCGGGCAACGTGCGCGAGTTGCAGCATTGCCTGGAGCGCGCCTGCGTGCTCTCGCTAAGTCCGGTGTTGAATGTCGAAAGCCTGTTCGGCGCCAACGGGTCGTCGCCGCTCGAAGCCGACGCCTTGCGCCAACCGCTCAGCGACCACCTGCAGGACTGCGAGCGCGCCTACATCCGCAAGGCGCTGGCCGAGTGCGACGGCCGCATCGCCGACACCGCCGCCCTGCTCGGCATCAGCCGCAAGAACCTCTGGGAGAAGATGCGCAAGCTGGAAATGGCCGAAGGCTGAACGCCTGCAGCCCCCTGCCGGCTTGCCGTCAGGGCTTGGGCGCGGGCTTGACCGCACGGTGAAAGCCGATCATGCCGGAGAACACCGTATCCACGGTGACCTCGATGAAACCCTGTTCGCGCAGCACGATCGACAACTCTTCGGCGGTGTAGAACAGGTCCAGCGCGTCGATGAAATACTGCTTGAATTTTGTCGCTGCGGGGCTGCTGCCGACGATCAGGCTGGTGAAATTCAGGCAGGCCTTGAGGTAGGTGTAATACAGGTTCTTCACGATCACGTTGCGTGGGCGCAGCATGTCGGAATGGTGAAAGTGGCCGCCGGGCTTCAGCACGCGCAGGATCTCGGAGAACACTTCGCGCACGCGCAGGTGGCGCGAGGCGAACTGCAGCGTGACAACATCGAAGTGGTTGTCGGGAAAGGGCAGCACATGCACGTCGCCGATGGTACTTTTGATGTGGAAGCCCAAGGCGGCGGCGTTCTGCGCCCCTACCGTCTGCATCTCGGCGCTGCGGTCCATGGCATGCACATCCAGGGTCGGCTCGCGTTTGAGCAGGGCGATGCCGATGGCGTTGGTGCCGCCGCAAACATCCAGCACTTTCTGGTTCGGCTTGATGTCCACGGACTGCATGAAACGCTTGAGAAAGGTGCTCCACAGCCCCAGCGCCGCGATTTCATTGGCGCGGTCGTAGTAGCGCGCGATGTCGGCAAACGCATCGTTCAGATCATTGTTCCAGACGTCGTTGAAGCGTTCTTCGCGGACGGCCTCGCGCGAGGCCAGCGGGGGGGGTGCCAAGGGTCTTCTCCGGCGATTGGTTTGTGTCGATGCTGACTGAGGCCCGGATTTAGCCCTCGCGGCGGCAGGCTGTCAAGTCGGCAACAGTCGGCACTACCGGGGTGGCACTACCGGGCGCCGTAGCGCCGGCGCCAGCGCGGTGCGTCCCTGCGGTAACTTTTGCAAGTTCGTCATCGCTCAGCCGGAATGGCGCTGACGATGTCGGTCTGCGCAAAGTCGCCACCCTTGAACAACAGCGGCAGGCTGCGCACCTTGGCGAGGGCATAACTGAAGACATCGCCGAAATTCAGGCCCGCCGGATGTCCGCTGCCCTTGCCGTAAGCGACGAAAGCCGCATAGGCGGCGTCGGTCTCCGCCTGGCCGGGAGCCACCAACTCGAAGGCGGGAAGCCGCAACAGGTCATCCAGCATCACCACGGCGCGATGTCCGCGCCGGCCGTAAACAACCATGCGCGCCTCCACCACGGAAACGCTGCTGATCAGGGCTTTGCCGGATTCCTCGATGATGCCGACGAACTCCTCGCGCTCCGGTTCGGCAAAAGCGACGGCGACAAGCGCGGAGGTATCGACGACGATCATTTCGGCAAGCCGTGTTCATCCCATGCCAACGGGTCGAAGGCATCGGGCCGGTCGGGTATCCGGTCGAGCTGGGCCAGCAGTGCGGACATGCGGCCGACCGTGCTGGCGCGCTCCGTGGTTTCGCTGATCAAGTGGTCCAGCGCCCGCTCGACGACAGCGGTTTTTGACAAACCGGTTGCCTTCGCGAGCCGCTCGACTTTGCCTACCACTACGGGATTGGCGATCTGAAGTGCCATGGGCTGGCTCCTGTATGTTGAGTTAATGATGATCAATATACATTGCCATGCGGAGTGCCGCAAGGTCTTCAAGAAGCCACAGCAATGTCAATCAACCTGTGCTCAAGAAGTCGGCGCTGGCGATACGGTGAATCAACGCTTCGGCACCGCATCGGGCTATAGTCCGCGCCATGTCGACCTTCCACTTCGCCACCTCGGGCATCGACACCTGGCTCTGGCTGCCGCCGCTGGCCGGTCTGGTGCTGGCCTTCTTCTGTGCCATGGTCGGGATCTCCGGCGCATTCCTGCTGCTGCCTTTCCAGATGACCGTGTTCGGCTTCGCCAGCCCGGCCGCGAGCGCGACCAACCTGGTCTATAACCTCGTTTCGATTCCCGGCGCCGCCTGGCGCTACCGGCAGGAAGGACGACTGTGGTGGCAACTGGCGCTGCTGATCACGACCGGCGGGCTGCCCGGCGCCTGGCTCGGCGCCTGGCTGCGCAGCCACTGGCTGGCGGAGCGCGAGACCTTTCAAGTCTTCGTCGCCGTGGTGCTTTGCTACTTGGGTGCGCGCATGGCGCAGGATGCGCTGCGCCGCGCGGCAGCGCCGGCCGATGCGGGCGAGAAAACCTTGCTGCCGCCCATGGCGCCCTTGCTCGCCGCCTCCTTCACGGTCGGCGTGATCGGCACGATCTACGGCATCGGCGGCGGATCCTTCATGGTGCCGATACTGATTGCCTTTTTCCGCCTGCCCTTGCATGCCGTGGCGGGCGCGACACTGACCGCAACGCTGCTGACCTCGCTGTTCGCATTGCTGGCCTATCAGTTCCTGCCGGCACCGGCCGGCATTTCCACTGCGCCGGACTGGGCGCTGGGCGCACTGTTCGGCGTCGGCGGCCTGGTCGGCGGCAACCTCGGCGCGCGTTGCCAGCGCCACGTGCCGCAGCGCGCCCTCCAGTTCCCGCTGGCGGCAGTCCTGCTCAGCCTGGCCTGGCACTATTCGGGGTTCTGAACGACGCTCGGCGCCGGCTGATTCGCGTGCTTCATTTGCAGTTGTTGTGCAGTTTCCACTTCTCGACATGGCCCAGAGCCACCGCAAAGGCTGGCGGCGTGCAGCGATCGTCGCTCGGGGATACGGCGGCAACCGGGGCCGGGGCGACCGCGGCAACCGTATCCGCGGCGGAAAAGCCCTGCTGGCCGACGACGCCGATCAGCGCGAGGAACACCACCACGATCGCCGTGCCGCCAGCGCCGACTTTCTGGCTGGCGTGGGGCGTGAAGACTTCGCAGACACCACCGGCGCAGTGTTGCGCCTGGCGATTCGTGAAGGCGTTGTAGATCTTGCAGCCGATGCAGATGCCGAAGGCGCTCTCGAAGAACATCAGCGTCAGGCAGGTGGCGCAGACCAGCATGTTGACCGGTCCGATCACGTTGTTGATCACGATCAGCCAGAGCATGGTCACCGCCAAGCCCCAGCCGATCGCCCAGGCGAAGCGCTTCTGCGGCGCACCGGTCCACTCGGGCATTTGCTTACTTACCGCGAGCCGACCGAGGATCATGCTCGGCGAGTATTTCGGGTTGATGAAAATGCGGATCGTGAAATCGATCAGAAAGGCGATCACGAAAATCTTGGTCGGGCGGAAATTGCCCATGAACCAGGCGTTGGCGAACGTCATCATGGCGAAAACCAGGAGGATGCCGGCGGCGGCCCGCACCTCGCGCTCGTTGAGTACCGGCACGGCGTAGCCTTCCACGGTTTCGCCAAAGCCGAATAGCTTGCTCATCGCAATCCTTTCAAAAAAATCCCGAAGGGCCGCGCCGCGCTGACGCGGGCGGCAAGGCGCCGGCAACCATGCCGGCAAGTTTCAACAGCAATGGCCACGTCCGTTTTCCTGTATCGGCGGGCAGGGCACCGTTCCGTAGGAACAGAACACGCAGCAATCGCCCGGCTTGGGCTTGAGCACGGCGTGGCAGCCCTCGCAATCGTAGAACCACTGACAGGCGTCGGTGGGCATGGTTTCGGTTTTGACGTGGCCGCACTGCGGACAGGTCAGCGTCGATTCGAGGATGATGTCAGCCACGCTCGTACCACCCCTTGCTGAAGTTAGCCATCAGCAGCATCACCAAGACTCACTCATCACGCGGTTTCGGCGTCGAAGAAGCGTTTCTGGAACCACAGCGAAACATTCACCAGGCCGATCATCACCGGCACCTCCACCAGAGGACCGATCACGGCAGCGAAGGCTGCGCCGGAATTAATCCCATACACGGCGACCGCGACCGCAATCG
>JBIJDJ010000114.1:0-9448 GCA_044344175.1 Sulfuritalea sp. | reverse complement strand
GATGGCGAAGGCGTCCTGCGCCTCGCGGGTGAACTTGTAGCTGCCGGCGCAATCCTCGGCAAAGGTGCCCATCAGGCGGCCCTTGTCGTAGGCGTCCTCGAGGCCGTCGAGGAACATGTGGTCCTTGACCTCGCCGTGTCCGAGGCGGAAGCCGCCGCGCGCCTTGGGCAGCAGGTAGGGCGCGTTGCTCATCGACTCCATGCCGCCGGCGACCATGACGTCGACGCTGCCGGCGGCGAGCATGTCGTGGGCGTACATCGCGGCACGCATGCCGGAACCGCACATCTTGTTCACCGTGGTACATCCGGCAGCCAGCGGCAGGCCGGCGCCGAGGCTGGCCTGGCGCGCCGGTGCCTGGCCCTGGCCGGCGGGCAACACGCAGCCCATGATGACCTCATCGATCTGCTCGGGCTTGAGTCCGGCGCGCGCGACGGCGGCCTTGATCGCGACGCTGCCAAGTTGGGCGCAGGTCAGCGAAGCGAAGTCGCCCATAAACCCGCCCATGGGCGTGCGGGTTGCGGCAACGATGACGATGGGATCGGACATGGCGTTTCCTTTCAACACGGTAGTCAAATGAGGGTGGAGAGCGCCGCTTCATAGCGCTCGGCGATATGTTCGGGGGCGGTGACGGTGAGGCCGAGGTCGCGGATCAGGCCGTCCTTGAGGCCGTAGATCCAGCCGTGGATGGTCAGGTCCTGCCCGCGCTGCCACGCGTCCTCGACCACGATGGTGCGCGAAACGTTGATCACCTGCTCCAGCACGTTGAGTTCGCAGAGGCGATCGTGGCGCCTTTCCTCGGGCAGGTCGTCGACGCGCGCCAGATGCTTGACATGCACGTCCTGCACGTGGCGCAACCAGAGGTCGGCCAGGCCCACGCGCTGATGTGTCAGCGCCGCCTGCACGCCGCCGCAGCCGTAATGGCCTACCACCATGATGTGTTTTACCTTGAGCACGTCGATGGCGAACTGGATCACCGAGAGACAGTTGAGGTCGCTGTGCACCACGACGTTGGCGACATTGCGATGAACGAAGACCTCGCCCGGCAAGAGGCCAACGATCTGGTTGGCCGGCACGCGCGAGTCGGAGCAGCCGATCCAGAGGTATTCGGGGGATTGCAAGTGCGACAGGCGCTCGAAGTAGTCCGGGTCGACCTCGCGGATCTGCCGCGCCCAGGCGCGGTTGAAATCGAACAGGTGGTAGAGGTTGTCGTTCTCGACCTTGTCCTCGGACCAGTTCTCGAGGTCGAGCGCGAGAAACTGGGTGCCTTCCACCGGCGTATGGTAATAGGCTGGGGCGGCGGTGAAGCCGAGGTCGCGGTAAAGCTTGACCGCGATGCGCATCGCCGGAAGCGTGTCGAGCATGATCTTGCGGTAGCCGATCTTGCGCGCGGCGCGGATGGCCGCCAGCGCCAGGTCGCGGCCGACGCCGAGGCCGCGAAACGCGGGATCGACGTAAAGGCGCTTGAGTTCGCAGACGCCTTCCGAGTAGGGACGGATGCCGACGCAGCCGGCGCCGCGTTTCTCGCCATTTTCGTCGACTGTGGCGTAGAACAGGCGCCCCTCAGGTGCCGCATAGCGCCCCGGCAGATTGGCCATTTCCTCGTCGAAGTTCTGAAAGCCCAGATCGACACCCAGCCAGCCCGCATAGTTGCGGAAGAACTGCCGCACCTGCTCCAGTTCGACGGCATGCTCCGCGCCGAGCACGCGAATCGCCGTGCCGCCTGCGCCGACTTTCACCGGGACGCTCATGCCGCAACCTTAAACATTGAAGATCAGGCAGGTGGTCGTGGCGTGGGCGTAGAGCTTGCCGTCGGCATCGACCAGCTTGCCCTCTGCCGTGCCGATCTGCTTGCCGGCGTGAATGACGCGGCCTTCGGCGCGTACCGGGCCGATGCGGTCGGTGAGCGCCCGGATGTAATTCACTTTCAATTCGATGGTGGTGTAACCCTGCCCCGCTTCGAGCGTGGACTGGATCGCGCAGGCAACGCAGGAATCCAGCAGCGTGGCGTGGAAGCCGCCATGCACGGAACCGATCGGGTTGTAATGCCGATGCTGCGGCGTGCCCTGAAACACCACGCGCCCCTTCTCGGCCTCAACCAGGCAGAAGCCCAGGGTATCGCTGATCGGCGGCCGCGGAAACTCGCCGGCAATCATTTTCTGGAACAGTTCGAGGCCCGAGCATTCGCGCAGGTTTTCCAGCGACAGTCCGCCGGTGCCGGGAGAACGCGCCAGCACTTCGTCGTACAGCCTCTGCCACTCCTGGCGCTTTTGTGCGCTCATTACATGGTCTCGTTGTAAAGCTCGCGGCCGATCAGCATGCGGCGGATCTCGCTGGTGCCGGCGCCGATCTCGTAGAGCTTGGCGTCGCGCCACAAACGGCCGGCCGGATACTCGTTGGTGTAGCCGACACCGCCCAACGCCTGGATCGCCTCGCCGGCCATCCAGGTGGCCTTTTCCGCCGAGTAGAGGATGGCGCCGGCGGCGTCCTTGCGCAGCGTGCGCGCGTGGTCACCGCGATCGCAGGCCTTGCCCAGCGCATAGACATAGGCGCGCGTGGCCTGCCAGGTCGAATACATGTCGGCCAGTTTGCCCTGCATCAACTGGAATTCACCGATGCTCTGGCCGAACTGCTTGCGCTCGTGGATGAAGGGCAGCACCACGTCCATGCAAGCAGCCATGATGCCCAGCGGCCCGCCGGACAGCACTGCGCGTTCGTAGTCGAGGCCGCTCATCAGCACCTTGGTGCCGCTGCCGACGCCGCCCAGCACATTCTCCACCGGCACTTCGCAATCGTCGAAGAACAGCGGATAGGTGTTCGAGCCGCGCATGCCGAGCTTGTCGAGGTGCTGGCCCTTGCTGAAACCCGCAAAGCCCTTTTCGACGATGAAGGCGGTCATGCCGCGCGCGCCGGCGGCGGGATCGGTCTTGGCATAGACCACCAGCGTGTCGGCATCGCCGCCGTTGGTGATCCACATCTTGGAACCGTTCAACACGTAACGCGCATCTGCCCCAGTTCCTTTCAGCTCCGCCTTCAGCTTCATCGACACGACGTCCGAACCGGCGCCGGGCTCCGACATCGCCAGTGCGCCGACGTGCTCGCCGGAGATCAGCTTGGTCAGGTACTTCTGCTTCTGTGCTTCCGTGCCGTTGCGCCGGATCTGATTGACGCAGAGGTTGGAGTGCGCGCCGTAGGACAGGCCGACCGAGGCCGAGGCGCGCGAAATTTCCTCCATCGCGACCATGTGGGCCAGATAACCCATGTTGGTGCCGCCATAGCTTTCATCGGCCGTCATGCCGAGCAGGCCCATGTCGCCGAACTTTTTCCAGAGGTCGGCAGGAAACTCGTTCACCCGGTCGATCTCCGCGGCGCGCGGCAGGATCTCCTTTTGCGCGAAAGTCCAGACGGCGTCGCGCAGCATGTCGATGTCTTCGCCGAGGTCAAAATTGAGTCCGAGCATTATTTTTCCTTTTTGGGATGCATGGTCATCAATGTCTGCTGCATGGTGGCGCAGTGCGTCGCCTTGCCGTTCCTGATCGCATACACCTCGCCGCGCGTGATGACGAGGTTCCTGCCGGACTTCAGCGCCTGGCCTTCGGCAACGAGAAACTCGCCATCGGCAGGCGCCAGCAGGTTGAGCTTGAACTCGACGGAAAGGACTTCGGAACCGGCCGGCATCAGGGTGAACCCGGCATAGCCGCCGGCGCTGTCGACGATGGTAGCGGTAATGCCGGCGTGAAAATAACCATGCTGTTGCGTCAGATCATCGCGAAACGGCAAGCGGATTTCGCAATGCCCGGGGGCGAGGGCAACCATTTCCGCACCGATCAGCTTCATCACCCCCTGACGGGCGAAGCTGGCTCGAACCGTTGCCTCCCAGACGGGATTGCGCGGTTCAAAAGTCCTGCTGGCGGGACGTACGGTATGGGGCATGTTTCCTCCGGCCGATAGCGCACATGGTAGTTAACGTTGACGTCAACGTCAACTACCCGGAGCCTGTCGTGCGTCGTTTGGGTTGGCGAACGGACGGCGCCGCAAGTTCGTCGGCCTTCAGCATCTCGCGGCACTGGCGCTCGAAACGGGCGATTTCCTTGAGCACGGCCTGGATGTCATTACGTTGCTGCTCCAGCGCCGCGCGGCGCTGCGCCAATACATCGAGGAAGGATAGCAACTGGGTCGACTCGTCCTCGACCGTGTCGTACATGTCGATCAGTTCCTTGATCTCGGCCAGCGACAGGCCCAGGCGCTTGCCGCGCAGGGCCAGTTTCAGGCGGGTCTGGTCGCGCTTGCTGTAGATCCGGTTGCCGCCCTCGCGCGCCGGCGACACCAGGCCGTGGGACTCCCAGTAGCGGATGGCGCGGGTGGTGACGCCGAAATCACGCGCCAGTTCGGTGATGGTTTGGGTTTCGCTCATGGTGGCGGGCCGACATGCATTCGATGCTGCACTGCACATAGAGCCCTGAAAATTGGATATGATGGCAGACCAACTGTCGACAAGTTAAGCAGATTTCGCCCACCGATGCAAAGAGACCCGGCTTGAACGCCCCGATTGCCTACCCGCACGAGACCGCCCCCGCCCCCGGCGTGGCCGTGCCAGTCGCCCCCGGCATCGAATGGCTGTGCATGCCCCTGCCGTTTGCGCTGAACCACATCAACCTCTGGCTGCTGGCCGACGGCAACGGTTACGCCGCGGTTGATACCGGCTTTGCACAAGACCCGATCAAGGATGCCTGGAAGTCGGCATTGGCGGGACGGCGCCTGACGCGCTGCATCGTGACCCATTGCCACCCTGACCATCTCGGACTGGCGGCCTGGCTGGAAGAAGAAACCGGCGCCCCGCTTTGGATTGCGCAGGGCGAATATCTGGCGGCGCACATGATCGCGGAACAGATCGCCGGCTACTCGATCCGGTCGATGGTGGAGTTTTTCCGCCAACACGGCCTCGACCAGGCGCGCATCGATGGTCTGGTTGGGCGCGGCAACGGCTACAAGCGCGGCGTCCCGGAGATTCCCGCCACCTTTCAGCGCCTGTTCGCCGACCAGTTGCTGAAAATCGGCGACCACGACTGGCGCACCATCGTCGGCCATGGCCACGCCCCGGAACACATGAGCCTGCATTGCGCGGAACTGGGCGTGCTGATTTCGGGCGACATGCTGCTGCCGCGCATTTCAACCAATATTTCGGTGATGGCCAGCAACCCGCACGGCGATCCGCTCGGGCTGTTCCTTGCTTCGATCGACGGCTTTCGCTCCCTGCCGGAGGACACGCTGGTGCTGCCTTCGCACGGCCGGCCCTTCCGCGGCCTGCATGCTCGCGTCGATCAGCTGCACGCCCACCATGCCGAGCGTTGCGAAGTGCTGCTGGCTGCCTGCAAGG
Organism: Sulfuritalea sp.; assembly: GCA_044344175.1. Classification (GTDB taxonomy): domain Bacteria; phylum Pseudomonadota; class Gammaproteobacteria; order Burkholderiales; family Rhodocyclaceae; genus Sulfuritalea. The sequence continues at coordinate 4,074 of JBIJDJ010000114.1, read as the reverse complement.
GCAAGGCGTGCAATGCCGCGGAACTGATCGCCGTGCTGTTCAACCGCGAAATTCCCGACCCGCATCAGACCATGTTCGCCATGGGCGAAGCCATCGCCCACCTCAATTACCTGGAACACGCAGGAAAACTGCAGCGCCTCGAAGAAAACGGTCTTGTCCGTTACATCAGCTAACAACCCAAGGAGTACCCATGTCTGCCCACGAACCGAAAGCATTGCCCGATCCCAAGGAAATCGCCAAGACCTATGCGGAAGTCGCCCAGCGTGCTTCCAATCTGATCACGGCACACACCAAACGCCAGATGAAGAAGGGCGTTTCGGCTCCTACCGACGAACTGGGAATCGCCCGCGCCTTCATGGACATGATGGCGCAGATGCTGGCCAGTCCCCACAAGATGGCGCAGGCGCAGATGAACCTGGTGTGGGATTATTTTTCGCTGTGGCAGCACTCGATGCTGCGCTCCATGGGCATGGAAGGGACGCCGGTAGCGGCGCCGAAGAAGGGTGACAACCGCTTCAAGGATGCACACTGGGAAGAACATTTCCTGTTCGATTTCATCAAGCAGAGCTATCTCATCAGCGCCCGCCACATCCATGACGCGGTCAGCAACGTGGAAGGTCTGGAAGACATCTCGAAGAAGAAGGTGAACTTCTTCACCCGCCAGTTCATCGACGCGCTGTCGCCCTCCAACTTCGCCGCGACCAACCCCGAAGTGCTGCGCGAGACGGTCAAGACCCACGGCCAGAACCTGGTCAGGGGCTTCAACAACCTGCTGCGCGACATCGAGGAGGGCGACGGCCAGCTGCGCGTCAAGATGACCGACCCGTCGGCCTTCGAGATGGGCAGGAACGTCGCCACGGCCAAGGGCAAGGTGGTGTTCCAGAATGAAATGATCCAGCTGATCCAGTTCAATCCGAGCACCAAGCAGCAGTACAAGCGGCCGCTCCTGATCATCCCGCCCTGGATCAACAAGTACTACATTCTCGATCTGCGCGAGAGCAATTCCTGGATCAAATGGAGCACCGATCAGGGTCACACGGTGTTCGTCATCTCCTGGGTCAATCCCGATGCGAAACTGGCGCAGAAGAGCTTCGAGGACTACGTGGCCGAAGGCGCGCTGGCGGCCATCGATGCCGTGTGCCAGCAGACCGGCGAGAAGGAGCTGAACCTGATCGGCTACTGCCTCGGCGGCACCCTGCTCGGCTCGACCATGGGTTACATGGCGGCGAAAAAGGACAAGCGCATCGCCTCGGCGACCTTCTTCGTCGCCCTGCTGGATTTTTCCATCCCCGGCGAACTCGGCGTCTTCATCGACGAGGGTCAGATTGCGAGCCTCGAAAAGAAAATGGAAGAGCGCGGCTTCCTGGAAGGGTCGGAAATGGCCGGCACCTTCAACATGCTGCGCTCCAACGACCTGATCTGGTCGTTCGTGGTCAACAACTACCTGATGGGCAAGGATCCCTTCCCCTTCGACCTGCTCTACTGGAATTCCGATTCCACGCGCATGCCCTACAAGATGCACAGCTACTACCTGCGCAACATGTACCTCAACAACCGCCTGCGCGAGCCGGGCGGCATCACCCTGCTCGACACGCCGATCGATCTGTCCAAGGTCAAGACGCCGTCCTATTTCATTTCCACCATCGAAGACCACATCGCGCCCTGGCGTGGCGTCTATCTGGGTTCCACGGCGCTCGGCGGTCCGGTTCGTTTCGCGCTCGGCGGCTCCGGCCACATCGCCGGCATCGTCAACCCGCCGGCGGCCAACAAGTACGGTTTCTGGACCAATGACGCAAAAACGCGCCCGGAAACGCCCGACGAATGGTTCGATGGCGCCAAACAGCACGAAGGCTCCTGGTGGACCGACTGGCAGAAGTGGGTTACCGACCTCGACGACACCAAGGTGCCCGCCCGCGACCCCGCGAAGGGAAAGTTCAAGGTACTGGACGACGCGCCCGGCTCCTTCGTCAAGTTCCGCCTGGATTCCCAAAAGAAGGCGAAGTGACCGGAGTTCCTCCGGAACGTAAAGCGGGCGCGGAGTCGCAAGACTCCACGCCCGCTTTACCTTCTGCCGCCCCGTTGCGCGTGGTGCTCGACACCAATGTGCTGGTCTCGCTCTACGTTTTTGCTGACAGCCGGTTCGCTCCGTTGCGGGCACGGATCGAAAGCGGCAAGTGGCTGGCCGTCACCAATGACGCCTGCTTCGGCGAGTTCCGCCGGGTGCTGGGCTATCCCATGTTCGCCCTGTCCGCCGGGCAGCAACAGGACGCGCTGGATGCCTACAGCGCGAGCGCCACGCTCTGCGACGGGTTGCAGCAGACGGTTGTCGCCGATCTGCCGCGTTGCAGTGACCGCGATGACCAGAAGTTTCTCGAACTGGCCCGCGACAGCGCCGCCGATTGGCTGGTAACGGCGGACAAGGCTCTCTTGCGCCTGGCGCGGCGGGATCGGCTGCGCGGCCTGTTCCGCATACTGACCCCCGAGGTGGCGCTGACCGCGAGTTGAAGCGTTCCGCAGTACGCAGAGCGCTGCCGATCGCACGGATGACGCCGAAAGAAAAGGAGCTGCCAAGATCGCTTCCTGCAATGGCCGCTCCTCGGCCGAACCGGTCAGCGGCTCACGTTGGATGAACTTCCGCTGCGTGACAACTTCAGCCGTTGCCGATTCTGAAAATGCGCGGTTGCGAGTGACAACTGACATCTACTCGTAGAAGACGCTCGTCCCTTTCAGCGCCCAAGCTGCAGTTCGCCAAGTAACTTGAAACAGAGTAGTGTGACGACTGCACTATGGCATATAACTGACTCCCATATGCAAGGCGATGTCGCTGAAGCGATCCAATGAATCTTAAGAAGATAAGCACTTTTGCCGCACGCTATCTCTGGCTGACGCTGGCAGCGGTCATTCTCTTGGTTGCCGCAATCGTGCTGTATTTCCATGCCGCAGAGGGAATAAGCAATGCTAACGAACGGCGGCACAAATCATTCAAATTAGCAGACGAACTGCGCCAGTCATCGGATGATCTGACGCGCATGGTGCGGGCGTACGCTGTAGAGGGAACCCCACTTTTCAAGCAGCATTTTCAGGAAATCCTCGATATTCGGGACGGCAAGCGCCCACGACCCCAGAACTATGGAAATGTGTATTGGGATCAGGTGCTCGAAGACGACCAGCGCCCGAGGCCGCTTGGTCAGGCAATTGCCTTGCTGGACTTGATGCGCCAAGCAGGGTTTGCCAGCGAAGAGTTAGATAAGTTGCAGGAAGCCAAGCAGGCTTCTGATACCCTGACTCAGACCGAGTTTGCTGCCATGAAAATCATCGAATCGTCCCCAAACTTGGCTGATCGCTTCAAAGCGATATCAATGCTGAATGACCCGGCTTATCGCCAAGCCAAAGCAGGCATCATGAAACCGATTGGCGAGGTCAATGACATGGTGGATCGTCGCACCTTGGCCGCAGTCCAAACTGCCGAGGTGTATGCCAGCAAGGTTCGCCTGCTTGTCATCCTGCTTGGCCTACTCGTTGCGTTCTTGATGTGGCGGCTACTGAACGCTATCAGCAAGGAATACCAAGAAAGGATTGCAAGCGAACGACTACTCGATTCCATCATCGAAAACGCTCCGCTTATGATCTTTCTCAAGGAAGCGACAGACCTGCGGTTCGTCTTGTTCAATCGGGCGGGCGAGGAACTTGTGGGTTATGACCGCAAGGACTTTCTTGGCAAGAACAACCTCGACCTTTTCCCTCCCGATCAGGCAGCGAATTTCATGGCCAAGGATCGTGAAGTTCTTGATGGAGAAATTAGCCTCCTGGACATCCCGGAAGAGCCCATCCTGACTGCCAAGAAGGGTCAGCGCCTGCTGCATACCCGCAAGGTCTGCATTCGGGATGCAGATGGGAAATCGAAATTCCTGTTGGGTATTTCCGAAGACATCACCGAGCGCAAACAAACCGAACTCGAAATTCGAAACCTCAACGCCAACCTAGAAAAACGGGTTAGCCAGCGTACCGCCGATCTTGAAACCACCAATCAACTGCTCACCAAGGCGAAGATCCAGGCCGAAGCCGCCAACATCG
>JBIJDJ010000113.1:0-9510 GCA_044344175.1 Sulfuritalea sp. | reverse complement strand
CGATGGCCAGCCAGGAAAACAACCGGAAACGCTTGGCATTGGATAGGAACATGGAGGTTCTCCCGTTCAGTACAGTATGGTCTGGGTGTAGACCACCGTGTTGGTGGGCCCCAGAGTGCGCGCAGTAATGCGGAAATAAGGCTGCGACGTGTTCGACAAAGCCTGGGAACCATAAACGGCCGAGGTTCTGGCGGAGCCCGCGGATGCGGAACCGATGGTGACGCATTGCTGGCCCGAAGCATTCATTGCCCCGGGGGTTTCGCACAGGCGATGGATGACGTAGCGGACTTCGTTGCCGACGCCGTCATTGGCGGTCGCCTGTACCGCATTGGCCCAGTTGTAGACCGTGGGATCGAATTCCGAGGGGGCCGGGTTATCGCCGCAGTCGTCCGCGTTCCCGTCATTGTCGGCATCCGGCACGCCGCCTGCGTTGAGCAAGGTATTGCACCAGCCCGGGAAGTAGCCGTCGGCGGCACTCCCTTGTTCGAGTTGCGCCGCAGTCCGGCCCATGAGCCAGGTGCGCGCGGTCTCGAGCCCACGATCCGAAGCCGTCGCCGCCGTGCGCTTGAAGCTCAGATTGCGCGCGATGATAAGGCCGGTGCCGATCTGGCGATACAGCACGATGCCGGCCAGGGTCATGGCCACCAGCATGATCAGGGCCAGCAGCAGCACGACGCCGCGCTGGCCGCGGGTCGGCGATGCATTGGGCTTGGTCGGGCGCATCAATCCATCCCCCAGAGCATGTTGCGCAGCGGAATCACCGTTTCATAGACGCGGTAGCGATAGCAACGCCAGTAGTTCGGCAAGCAGGGAGTTGCGCCGACGGGGCCTTCGGCAGCGCCCAATGGGTCGCTGTCGGCGGTCCCGTCAAGGTTGGTCATGGTGAAGGCTCCGCCTGCCCAGGCCGGTGGATTGCGGGTTACGCGGACTTCCGTGTCATCTAACAAGTCAGTGGGGTCCTTGGTCAAGACAGCGTTCTTCTCGAACTGTTGGCTGCGCGCCAGCAAGCTGATGCGGATGGAGCGCAGCTGCGTCCATACCGCCGGAGCGGCCGCCGTCCATTCGACGATGCCGTCGGCATCGGTGTCGACGCCGTACTCGGCCTGCAGATTGACGATCCCCTCCGCCACCTCGGTGGCGGTGACCTGATTTTCAAGGGTATTGGTAAATGTCAGCAAGCGGCGGTTGGTGATCTGCCAGACATTGTGCCGGGGTGCGGTACCCATGTTGAATGCGGCACCGATAATGCCCACGCCGTGAGCGGTATTGTTGTTGTAACGGGCGACTCCGGAATTGTTCAGGAATTTGGCCTGCAGCAGTTCGAGTTCGCTGGCCGTCAGGGCGACAGCGGCGACCGATCCGGAGACGTTTGCGTTGTTGGTGTAGTTGGTATATCCGCCGGTGCCGAAATCAATGCTCAGGGCGTCGGCATTGGCATTGCCGACAACCTCGAACAGGCCGCATACGGCATTGCCGCCGTCGGCTGCGATAACCAGATCGCCATTCCTCATCCCGGTGCGGGTATTCATCCTCATCGACAAGGGGCTCAGATTGCTGAACCTCTGCGCCGACGACATGGTAGTGCCGGAGCCATAGAGCACGGCAAGGGTATCGGGGGCGCCGCCGACGCCCTGGGTAATCAAGACCGGAACCATGGCGAAGCTGAACAGTCCGGGCGGGGTACGACTGCTGTCATAGGCGGCAACCGTGCAGCCCATCGCATCCGAGTTGCCAAATCCGTAGCCGGCAAGCTTGAGGTCGCGTTCCAGGGTGAACATGCCGATGCTGCCCGTCACCTGGGCGTCGCTGCCGGCGGCCGTGGTGCGTTTGCGGCCTTCCCAGGTGGTCATGGTCTGGAACATCATGACCATGCCGATCAAGGCAATGGCCATGCCGACCAGGACTTCGACCATGGTGAAACCGCTGTGGCGCGAGGATTGACGAAGGCGGCTCATGGTCAGTTCACGTAGCCGATGACGCGGTGAAACCGCGGCCGGGCATCTTTGGGGCCTTGCCAGCAGACGGTGACGATGACCTGGTTGGCGGCCGCGGTATTGACCACAATTTGCTGGCGCGCTGCGGTCGATCCGGGCAGGCGGGTGGCGATATCCGTCGATGCGGACGCGACCCAGTCCGTTACCAGCGGATTGACTGACGCCGCGCCGCCGAAGTTGCAGCAGTCGGTAGCGGCCAGGGCATCCGTTGCCACGAGCCGGCAAGTGCTGACGCCGCCGGTGGGCTGATGGGCGAAGGCGGCAAGCGTGACAGCGTTGACCGCACCTATGTTGTCCCGGGAATTCAGATTGATCTGGCCGAGGATCTGGTCGACCAAATTGCTCGCTTCCGCGCGATATTGCGAATCCGTCTGGATCGCGATCGAACTGGCCTGAAGCGCAATCATGGTCAATACGCCAAGGAAAAAGAGCATGATGCCGATCAGGGCCTCGAGCATGAACGAGCCTTGCTGGCCGCGAATGGACTGTTGGCTGCGGATGAACATCAGCATCCCCTCGTATCGCCGGCCGCGGTAGCGGCGGCACTGATGGACGGATCGCAGAGCCGGGTCTGCCCGCCGACAGCCACGATCACGCGCAGGCAGCGAACAACTCCCGCCGGTGGACCGGAGTCTGTTATGCACCGTCCCGAGGCCGAATCGTTGAACTTGAACACGGCCGGTGCAGCCAGGCTGGTTCTGCCCAGCCCGTTGAAGGTGATGCTGGAAACCAGAACGGCAGGCGGCGGATCCGGGTCGGTATCGGCGGGCGACGCGGTGTCATTGATCTTTACCGAGATGTCGCTGGCGAGGACCCGGCCCGAACCCTCGATGCCGAATTTGCCGTCGACGAAGGTGGTGCGGTCCGCGGTGCGCACCATCCAGTTGACGCCTGTCGCGGAAGCGTTGGCAGTTGCCACGTTGGCGCTCAAGGGATCGTCGGCGGTGAGCAGGAATTCGACGGTGGTGTTCATGCGCACCGCTTCGGACCGCGCCAATTGAACGCCCGACATGAAACTCTCCGCCGCGGAGCGCAACTTCACGTTACGCAGATAAGTTGAAAAGCCCGGCGCGCCGAGGGCCAGCAGAACCCCCATGATCGCAACGGCGATCACCAGTTCAATCAGGGAGAAACCGCGCCGTGACTTGTTCATGGGATCAGCAACTGCCGCCCTGGTTGGTGATCCAGCAGTTCGCCGCCGCCGCCGGCCACGCCGCGCCGGCCAAGATGGTAGTGGAACGGGCATTTACCTGGTTGATTCTGTAGGTGAAGCCCGTCATCGATCCGGTACCGGCGGCAGTCCAGACGTAAGCCTGGCCATTGGCGGACGCGAGGCACGAGTAGGTGAAGTTGGCCGTCGCCGGCACGGTGACGCTGGCCGCGCAATCGGTTGTGGCAGTGCCGTCGGTGTTGTAGAAACGGTTATCCTGGAAATACTGCTCCATTCTCACCCGCGCATCGGACAGACCGGCGACCCCCTCGGTAATCTTGCTGCGCGTGATGTACTGGTTGTAGTTGGGTATCGCGATAGCGGCAAGAACACCAATGATCGCCAGGACGATCATCAGCTCGATCAGGGAGAATCCGTTTTCGGTTTTCGTTTTCGTTTTCATTGGCAACCCCGGTTTTAGAAGACAACGCAAAAAAGATGCGAACCAACGATCCGGACTGAAAAACAAGGCGCAAGTGCATCGCCTGCCTGTGCCGCCCTCACCGTCGTCGCCCCTGTATGCATTGTATCCCTCCGATGCTTTTTGCAACTGATGCCATGATTACCGCAGTCGTGCCCCTGCGACATCGGTGAAAGCGGATTCTTCATAAGGTAAACCCTACCCCGGCACTGAAAATCGTGACATCCGTCACGGTGAATGCGAGATAGGCCAAAAAGTTATGTCTACGGCAAAGCCGGAGACGGTATCCCTTGCGGACGACGCTGGCGGGACGGCGCGACATACAGGCGACGGACGATCTCGCCGCAGCCGGGCGTTGCGGCGGTGTCTATAATCAACCGGTCTTTTGCTGCGATCCCGCTATCCATGAGCCTGGCCTATGCTGCAACCGAGCTGACGCATGTCGGCACCTCGCGACAACTGACCCTTACCACGGGGTTGTTGCTGGCGCTGGTGTTCGCGGCGATGGCCGGTATCGCCGCGTGGTCCTGGCTGAACCGGCGACGCCTGCTCGCGCGCCGGCGCACTGCCGAGACCGAGTTGCGCGCCACGCAGAACCGGCTGGCGCAGTTGTCGAACCAGTTGCCGCTGGCGCTTTTCAGCTTCCGGCCCGGCTCCGGCTTCGAGGCGGTCAGTGACGGCATCGAATACCTGCTGCCGGTCACGGCGCAACAGTTGCTCGCCGACCCGATGCAGTTGCTCGCCGCCGTCGCGGCGGAAGATCGCGCCGGATTGCAATGGCTGAATATCGGCGAGGAGTGCCCGACGCGGCTGGAATGGCTCGGACGCTGCCTGGCGCCGCGTGCCGGTGCCACTGCGGCGGAAGACCGGGCAAACGCGCGCTGGCTGCAGATGCACGGATCGGTGGATATCGGTCCTGGCGGCGAGCGGCTGCTGGCGGGAGTGATTGTGGATGTAACGCCGCTGATGAGCACGCAACAGGCGCTGGAAGCGTCCCGTGAGGAACTGCGCCAACTGGCGACTTACCGCGAAGCCGAACGGGAGCAGGAATATCGGCGCCTGGCACGCGAATTCCACGACGAGCTCGGTCAGTTGCTGACCAGTGCGCGCATGCAATTGCAGTGGCTCGACGGCCGCGTCGGCGACGACCAGGCCACGCGCAGCGCGCTTGCCGCGATCGAAGCCATGATCGGCGAGGCTTACCGCAGCGTGAAGTCGATCGCGGCGGAACTGCGCCCGCCGGCGCTCAACCTCGGCCTGCCCGCCGCCATCGAATGGCAGGCCGCGCGCGTGCTGACGCCCGCCGGCCTGCAATTCACCGTGGCGCTGGCCCCGGTCGCGGAATCGCTGCCCGATGCCGTCGCCACGGCGCTGTTCCGCATCGTGCAGGAGGCCTTCACCAATGTGCTGCGCTATGCCAACGCGCGCAGCGTGCATGTCTCCCTGCGCGCCGACGGCGGGCAGCTGATCCTGAGCGTGGCCGACGACGGTTGCGGCTTCGACCCGGCCGCCGTGGCTGCCGGCGAGCACTTCGGCCTGGTCGGCATGCGCGAGCGCGTCGCCGCGCTGCACGGGGCGCTCGACATCGACAGCGCGGCGGGCGAAGGCGCGCGCATCACCGTCCAGCTACCCTTGCCGGCCCTGGCCGCCACCGAAAGCCCGACATGACGCGCATCATCATTGCCGACGACCACACCCTGTTCCGCGTCGGGCTGAAGCAGATGCTCGAATCCTTCGCCGGCATCTCGGTTGTCGCCGAAGCGGCGAATGCCGGGCAGGTGCTGGACGCCGCGCAAACCGTCGAGGCAGATCTGCTGATTTCCGACCTGACCATGCCCGGCACCAGCGGTACGCAACTGATCGAACAGTTGCGCCAGCGACACCCTTCGCTGCCGCTCCTGATCCTCAGCATGCACGACGAACCGGCGACGGTGCGGCGCGCGCTACAGGCCGGCGCCACGGGTTACATCACCAAGGAATCTACACCCGATACGCTGCACGCTGCGGTTCGCCAGGTGGCTGCCGGCGAGCGATTCATCCCCCCCGCCCTGGCCGAAACAATGGTTTTCGAATCGGTGCGCCCAAGCAGCCTGTCGCATGAAACGCTGAGCCAGAGAGAGCGGCAGATTTTCAAGCTGATCGCGCAGGGCGTACCGCTGAGCCAGATCGCGGAGCAGTTACATCTGAGCCCGAAGACTGTCACCACCCACAAGACGCATCTGATGGAAAAGCTCGGCATCGGCAACAACGCCGATTTGATCCGCTATGCCATCGAACACAAGCTGTTCGATTGAGGGCGCCGCGGCCCGCCTGGCCGCCGTACCGCCAGCGCCGACTTTTCGGGACTCCCGCCGGTGCCGCCCGGCCGGCAATACCACCTACTTCGAAATGCGCACCGCCGCCAGGATGCCCTGCATCAGGGCCAGCGGCGTCGGCGGGCAGCCGGGAATGCGGACGTCGACACCGACCACGTTGCCGACCGCGCCGCAACTCGCATAGCTCTCGCCGAAGACGCCGCCGTTGCAGCCGCAGTCGCCCACCGCCACCACCAGCTTGGGGTCCGGCGTGCAGTCGTAGGCGATGCGCAGCGCGTTCTCCATGTTCTTCGTCACCGGTCCGGTGACGAGCAGCATGTCGGCGTGGCGCGGACTGGCGACGAACTTGATGCCGCGCCCTTCAAGGTTGTAATAGGGATTGTTGAGGGCGTGGACTTCCAGTTCGCAGGCATTGCAGGAACCGGCATCGACCTCGCGGATGGTCAGCGCGCGGCCGAGGATGCGCAGGATCTCGTCGTGCAGCCGGTCGATCTCGCGCTGCGGGCCGCCTTCGGCGAGCGGCGCGGGCTCGGTAAGGATGCCGGTGCGGAAGATGTGTCGGAGCAGGGGGATCACAGATCGACTCCGCTGTAGGAAAGATTGAAGGATTTGTTGATCAGCGGGAAATCGGGAACGATGTCGTTCATCACCGCGTGTTCCAGCGCCGGCCAGGCCTGCCACGAGGGATCGTGGGGATGGACACGGGCCAGCCGGCCGTCATTGTCGAACTGGACGCCGACCAGCCCCTCGCCGCGCCAGCCTTCGATCACGCCGAGTCCGCAGCCGCCGGCTACCGGAGCGATTTCGATCAGGGTATCGCCGGCGGCCATGCCGACCGCCAGCAGGCGCAACAGGCGCAGCGATTCAGTAATTTCATCGAAGCGCACCGCGACGCGGGCGGCAACATCGCCGCGCTCGTCGGTGACCGGCCGCACACCCAGCGCCGCATAGGGCGGCGGCGGCGTGTAGCCCTGGCGATGGGCGCGACCGTCGAGCAGGATGCCGGTGGCACGGGCCGCCATGCCGGTGAGCGAGAGCTCGCGCGCCAGGTTGCTGTCGATGATGCCGGTCGTGGCGAAGCGGTCCTGCAGGCCTGGATGTTCGTCGTAGAGCTCGCGCAATTCCTTCACCGCGCCTTCGATAGCGCCGCACTGCTCGACCATCGCGGCGAGTGCCGCAACGTCGGGATCGACGGTGACGCCACCGGGCACGATGCAATCCATCATGAAGCGGTGGCCGAACAGCGTCGCGTTGAGCCGCACCCAGTCTTCCTTGAGGCGGAAGAACTGGGTCAGGCCGAAGGCAAAGGCGGCATCGTTGCCCAGCATGCCAAGGTCACCCAGATGGTTGGCCACGCGCTCGCGCTCGAGCAGCAGCGCGCGCACGGCCAGCGCGCGCGGCGGCGCCTCGACGCCGCAGGCCGCTTCGACCGCAACGGCGTAGGCCCAGGCATAGGCGCAGGTGGAGTCGCCGGAGACACGGCCGACCAACTTGGCGCCACGCGCGATGTCGGCGCCGATGAAGAGTTTCTCGACGCCCTTGTGCTGGTAGCCCAGGCGCTGTTCCAGGCGCAGCACCCGCTCGCCGACCACCGAAAAGCGGAAATGCCCCGGCTCGATGATGCCGGCATGGATCGGGCCGACCGGAATTTCGTGTGCCCCTTCGCCGCCGACCTTGACGAAATCGTAGTCGCTGGGGGCGTTGGGAAAGCCCACCGAAAAAGGGGTCAGGTTCGAATTTTGAGATTCAATGAAATCGAGCCTGACCCCTTTTTCAGCTTCGGCGTCATGGCGCAGCGGATACCAGTCCGCCGGCCAGCCACCGTGGCGCAGCCAGGGCCGCTGGTCGCCGCCTTCGCTGGCAATGCCGACCATGTCGCGGGTGGCGCGCTGCATGCGGTTGGCTGTCGGAAAAATGCCCGACAGATCTGGATAAACGGGAGCATCGGCGGGCAGGTCAAGACTCACCCAGGCATGGCCCCGGTCGAGGCCGAAGACGCAGTGCAGTCGATAGCCGCCACCACGCAGGCGCTCGTCACTGCCCCACATCGCCGCCACGCGCCCGCCCACCTGCCGCGCCGCGGTGGCGAAGTCCTTCAGCGCTTCACCGCCTGAAGTTCGGCCGATCCAGACCGGAGCTCCGAGCCCGGATTGAGGCGTGAATTCGATAGAGGAATCGTCGCAGAGGAACATGGCTAGCCCAACATTTTCGCCGCCTCATGGAACCAGCGCGTCAGATAAGGAGGAATGTAGAGGCCCAGCATCAGGACGATGCCCAGGTGCAGGAACACGGGCGTAATGGCGGGGGCGTGCGGCAGGCGCTTGGCCTCGGTCTCGCCGAAGACCATGGGTTGCACCTTGCCGAAAATGGCGGCGAAGGCGACGCCCAGCGCCAGCAACAACAGCGGTGTCGCCCACGGGTAATGCTTCATGGCATGGGTGAGGATCATGAACTCGCTGGCGAAGACGCCGAAGGGCGGCATACCGAGGATGGCCAGGGTGCCCAGCATCAGACCCCAGCCGATCAGCGGATTGATCTTGATCAGGCCGCGGATGTGTTCCATGAGTTGCGTGCCGGTCTTCTGCGTGGCGTGGCCGACGGCGAAGAAGATCGCCGACTTGGTCAGCGAGTGCATGGTCATGTGCAGCAGGCCGGCGAAGTTCGCCACCGGGCCACCCATGCCGAAGGCGAAGGTGATGAGGCCCATGTGCTCGATCGACGAATAGGCGAACATGCGCTTGACGTCCTTCTGCCGCGAAAGGAAAAAAGCGGCGAGGAGCAGCGTGAACAGACCGAAGCCGATCATCAGATTGCCGGCAAAGTCGCCGGGAATGGCGCCGTCGGCCAACACCTTGCAGCGCAGGATGCCGTAGAGCGCGACGTTCAGCAGCAGGCCGGAGAGCACGGCCGACACAGGCGTCGGGCCTTCGGCGTGGGCGTCGGGTAGCCAGTTGTGCAGCGGAGCAAGACCTACCTTGGTGCCGTAACCGAGCAGCAGGAAAATGAACGACAAGGCCATGATGTTCGGTTCGAGTTGCGCCTTGACGTCGACCAGATGCGTCCACAGCAGGGCGTTGCCGGTGGCGCCGAGCACGCGTTCGGCGGCGAAGTAGAGCAGGATGGTGCCGAACAGCGCCTGGGCGAGCCCGACGCCGCAGAGGATGAAGTACTTCCACGCCGCTTCGAGGCTGGCCGGCGTGCGGTAGAGCGAGACCAGCAACACGGTGGTCAGCGTCGCCGCTTCCATCGCCACCCAGAGCAGCCCGAGATTGTTTGTGGTCAGCGCCGCCAGCATGGTGAACATGAAGAACTGATACATGCTCTTGTAAAGGCGCAGGCGCGGCGCGGTGAGCTTGCCGTGCTCGCGCTCGTTCTTCATGTAGGGGCCGGAAAAAATGCTGGTTGTAAGGCCGACGAAGGCAGTCAGCGCAACGAAGAAGACGTTCAGCGAATCGATGAAGAACTGTTCGCCGAAGGCAAAGCGCGGGCCGTTGGCGACGATCTCGACCGTCAGCCCGACCGCGGCGAGGAAGGTACCGAGGCTGGCGACGACATTCAGATTGGGCGCCC
>JBIJDJ010000015.1:0-30496 GCA_044344175.1 Sulfuritalea sp. | reverse complement strand
AAGGAAGAGAACGTTCCCCGGTGGGGCGGCCGGTCTTCAAAACCGGCAGAGGTCGCCATGCGGTCTCTGGTGGGTTCGACTCCCGCTCTCTTCCGCCAACCCAAGGAGAGAGTCATGAAGACCAGCAAGCCAGTTCGCATTGCCAGCCTCGTCGCCGTAAGCAGCCTGCTTGCCGCCTGCGCCACCATGGATGCATCGGGGCCAAAGGCCTCGGCGACGCTCGAACCCCGTTCCGGCAGCAACGTCACCGGCACGGTCAGCTTCCAGACCGTCGGTCAGAAGCTTCGCGTCGAAGCCAACGTTGCCGGCCTGACGCCGGGTGAGCATGGCTTCCACATCCATGAAGCCGGCGATTGCAGCGCGCCGGACGCCAGCAGCGCAAAGGGTCACTTCAACCCGGCCGGGCGTGCGCACGGGCATCACAGCGGCGCCGATCGCCATGCCGGCGACATGCCCAACCTGGTCGCCGACAGCTATGGCAAGGCCACGCTTTCCGCCGAGTTGGACATGCTGTCGCTGACGGAAGGCCCGGCGGGAATCCTCAAGCGCAGCGTGGTGATCCATGCCGATCCCGACGACTACAAGTCGCAGCCGGCCGGAAACTCTGGTAAGCGCGTTGCCTGCGGCGTCATTCGCTGACGCGGATCCATCGTCAATAGGAAACCGGCTTGGCGCGGAAACCCTATCACGGCCGCATCCCCGATGATCTGCTCTACGATCCGGAGTACGACATGTGGGTGCACGCCGCGGGTGATGAAGTGGTGATCGGCGCCAGCAGCTTCGGCGTCTTCCTCGCCGGCGAGATCATCGCCTTTACCGCCAAGCCGAAGGGCGCCGAGGTGGCGCTGGGACGCGGTCTGGGCACGGTCGAGTGCGCCAAGACCGTGCTCGCCGTGCATGCGCCTCTCTCGTTCCTGCTCCTCGAAGCCAACGAAGCCGCCGAGGAACGCCCCGCCTTGCTCAACCGCGACCCCTATGCAACGGGCTGGATGGTGCGCGGCCGGCCCACGGCCTGGGAGACGGAAAGCGCGCGACTGGTGGATGCGCCGAGCTACCGCGCCCACATCCGGCGCGTCGAACCGGAAGCGGAGTTCCTGTGAGCAAGCACCGCAACAAGCTCGCCATCCTGCTTTGGTCGGCGACAGCGGAGCATCCGCAACTCTGCGCCACGCCCTTCGTGCACGCGGCGGCCGCCGCGGCCTTCGATTGCGAAGTGGAAATCCATTTCGCCGGCCCGACAGTGCGCCTGCTGGTGGCAGGGGTCGCCGACGGCCTGCGGCCCTGGCCCGGCGTCGATACCTCGATCTACCAGATGATGCGCCAGGCGACCAATCTCGGTGTCAGCCTGCGCGCCTGCGCCATGGCCATGGGCGCGCTGGTCGCCAAGGAGGAAGCGCTGATTCCGGAATATGCCGGCACCGCCGCCGCCAGCGCCTTCGTCGCCCGCGCGCTCGACCCGGAATGGGCGACGCTGGTGTTCTGAGAGGCTGTGAATAAATCTACTGCACGTACCGGATCGGGGCTTGGGCGGTGCTCGCTATCCTCACATATAGCAACATATGTTCCGGTAGCTGCGCTCCGGCCGCACCCCGCTGCGGCCCGCTCGCCACGATTTCTTCACAGCCTCTGAAGCGGCGCAGCACAGTGAAGCGCAACAAACGACCGGCAACAAGAGCGCAAGAATCGGGTTGCCCGTTCCCTCCCGCCCGGATGAAACTGGCGCCATAACTTCCAGCCACCCGATGACATGAACACTGCCAGCCTGATCCGACTTGTTGCGCTTTCGGCAATCTGGGGCGCGTCCTTCCTCCTGTTGCGGATCGCGGCACCGGTACTCGGCCCGGCGGTGCTGATCGAAGGCCGGCTGCTGTCCGCCGCGCTGTTCCTGTTTGCCGTCGCCCTGGCCCTCGGCAAGCGCCTGAAGGTCGGGCAGCATTGGCGCCACTATCTGATCCTCGGCCTGCTCAACTCCGCGCTGCCCTTTCTGCTGCTGGCCTTTGCCGCCCAGACGCTGTCGGCGTCCCTGCTGTCGATCCTCAATGCCACGTCGCCGATCTGGAGCGCGGTGGTCGCCGCCATGCGGACCGGCACCGGGCTGAAACTTCGCGAAGCATGCGGGCTGGCGCTCGGCGTCGCCGGAGTCGGGCTGCTGGTCGGCTTCGACGGCGCCGCCCTGCTGCCCGGCTCCGGGCCGGCCATCGCCGCCGCTCTGGGCGCCGCCGCTGCCTATGGCATTGCCAGCGTCTATGTCAAAACGGCGGCGAGCATCGAGCCCTTCGCCAACGCGCATGGCAGCATGTGGGCGGCGGCCCTGCTGGCATCCTTCGCGCTGCCGTTGTTTCCGGTCGTGGCGGCGCCGGACCCGGGAATCGTCGCCGCGGTGCTGGCCCTCGGCGTCCTGTGCAGCGGCGTCGCCTATCTGCTTTACTTCCGCCTCGTGGCGGACATCGGCCCGGCGCCGGCCCTGACCGTCACCTTCCTGATTCCGGTGTTCGGCGTGCTCTGGGGCCACTTGTTTCTCGGCGAAATCATCGGCTGGCATACCCTGGCCGGCGGCGCCATCGTGATCGCCGGTACCGCGCTGAGCACCGGGTTTTCCTTTGCCAGCCTGTCTGCGGCCAAGGCAGCGACAAATGGCTGACACGACGGCGGACGATTGCGGACGGCACTACACGGTCGTCGCCCGCGCCATCGAGTTCATCCGCCTCAATTCACGCCGCCAGCCCGCGCTGGCGGAGGTCGCCGCCGCGGTGCATTTGAGCGAATACCACTTGCAGCGGGTGTTCGCGGCCTGGGCCGGGATTTCGCCCAAGCGCTTCCTCCAGTACCTGACCAAGGAGTATGCGAAGCAGGCCTTGCGCGACTGCGACGACGTGCTTTCGGCCGCCGCCGCGACGGGGCTGTCGGGTGGCGGGCGGCTGCACGACCTGATGGTCAGTTGCGAAGCCATGACCCCCGGCGAAATCAAGGCCGGCGGACGCGGCGTCGCGGTCGGCTACGGCCACGCAACGACACCTTTCGGCGAGGCATTGATCGGCTGGACGCCGCGCGGCATTTGCCATCTGGCATTCTGCGATGGCGACCGCAACGCCGGCATCGCCCGGCTTGCCGCGCAATGGCCCGCCGCGAAGCTGATCGCCGACGATGCCGCATCACTTCGCCTCGCCGCAAGCATATTCGCCACCCGGCAACGGTCGGACCGCCTGCACCTGCTCCTGCGCGGAACGAATTTCCAGATCAAGGTCTGGGAGGCGCTGATCCGCATCGAACCGTCGCAGCGCGTTTCCTACAGCGGGTTGGCCACCATGGCCGGCATGCCGCGCGCGCCGCGCGCCGTGGGCAGCGCCCTGGCCGCGAATGACATCGCGTTTCTGATTCCCTGTCACCGGGTCATCCGCGAATCCGGCGACAGTGGAAATTACCGCTGGGGCTCCGGGCGCAAGGTGGCCATGCTGGCGCGGGAGGCGGCGCAGCCGGCAGCAGCGCGGTAAAGGCCGCGGCTCCCGAATCGATAGCTGCCCGCCCGGCAACGCAGACAGCATCATGCGGGCACTGGTATTCTCCGCGTCATGGTCGCCGAACTTTCCTGCCCCTCCTGCCCCTCCTGCCGCACGCCGATGAGCGCGCAGCGCTTCGCGCGCAAGCTGGGCGGCGAAGTTGCACTCGACCTCTGCTTCTCCTGCCAGGGCATCTGGTTCGACGAATACGAGAGCCTGCAACTCGCGCCCGGCGGCGTGATCGACCTGTTCAAGCTGATCCACGAACATCGCGACGACCAGCGCCTGCCGCTGTCCAGCCCCTTGCGCTGCCCGCGCTGCAACGAGCAGCTGATCCAGTCGCAGGATCGCGTCAAGAGCGGGCTGTTCAATTATCAGCGCTGTGGCCAGCACGGCCGCTTCATCACCTTCGGCCAGTTCATGATCGAGAAGGGCTTCGTGCGCCAGCTGAGCGGCGCCGAGATCAAGGAGCTCAGCGTCCGCATCGGCGTGATCCGTTGCACCGGCTGCGGCGCACCGGTGGACATCCGCAAGGAAAGCGCCTGTAGCCATTGCCGCGCGCCGATCGCGATTCTCGACGCGCACGCCGTCGAGGCCGCGCTGGCCGGCTACCAGCAGGCCGCGTTGAAGCAGGCGGCGCCGACCGACCCGGCGCTGCTCGCCGATGCCATCCTGCTCACCGAACGCGAGCGCAGCCGGCACCAGCGCGAGCGCGGCAGTGCGCTGGATGCCGACATCGGCGACCTGCTGCTCGACGGCATCTCGATGATCTGGAAGACCTTGCCGTGACCGGGGCGGACATCACCGGCGTGATCCTCGCCGGCGGCCGTGGAAGGCGCATGGGCGGCGTCGACAAGGGCTTGCAGGACCTGCAGGGCCGGCCCATGGTGCAGTGGGTGCTCGAACGCCTGGCGCCGCAAGTGGGCAGCGTGCTGATCAACGCCAACCAGAACCTGCCGCGTTACGCCGGATTCGGCTGCCCCGTGCTGCCCGACAGGATTCCGGATTTCGCCGGTCCCCTGGCCGGGCTTCACGCCGCCCTGACATACGCCGCCACGCCGCTGATCGTGACCGTGCCCTGCGATTCGCCATTCCTTCCGGCCGACCTGGTGCAACGCCTGCACGCCGCACTCATCGCGGACAAGGCTGAACTCGCGGTGGCAAGCGCCGGGGGCAGGGCGCACCGGGCATTCTGTCTGGCCCGGCGCGAACTGCTGCCGAAGCTCGAGGCCTTTCTTGCCGCGGGCGACCGCAAGGTGGGCCTCTGGCATGCTTCGCTGAACGTGGTGGCAGTCGACTTCGATGGCGAGGCCGAGGCCTTCGACAACATCAACACGGCGGAAGAACTCGCGCGGTGGCAGAAAGGGCCGGTCGCACCCTAGCGGCAAGAATTATCTGGAGCGGGTGAAGGGAGTCGAACCCTCTTCATGAGCTTGGGAAGCTCAGGTAATGCCGTTATACGACACCCGCGTCGGGCACAAATTTTAGCGCTATTCCGGCTCGCATTGGAAACGAGACGCGAAGACAAGCCGCAGACAGTGCTGTAGCACGGCAAGGCGCTGTCGACAAAGTATCGGTTCCAATGCGAGTCGAAATTACATCAGAACGATGTCGAACTGCTCCTGCGTATAGCCGCTTTCGGCGTGCAGCGAAATCGGCAGGCCGATGAATTCGGAGAGCATGGCCAGCGCCTGCGACTCTTCGTCGAGAAACAGGTCGATCACCGCCGGCGAGGCCAGCACGCGCATTTCGCGTGCCGTGAACTGGCGCGCCTCGCGCAGCAGTTCACGCAGCACTTCGTAGCAGACGGTTTGCGCCGTCTTCACTTCGCCGCGTCCGCCGCAGGTGGGGCAGGGCTCGCAGAGGACATGGGCCAGGCTTTCGCGGGTGCGCTTGCGGGTCAGCTCGATCAGGCCGAGCTGGGTGAAGCCGGAAACAGTGATGCGGGTATGGTCGCGCGCCAGGGCCTTGTTGAATTCCGCCAGCACGGCCTCCTTGTGCTGCGGATCTTCCATGTCGATGAAATCGGCGATGATGATGCCGCCCAGATTGCGCAGGCGCAGCTGACGGGCAATGGCCTGTGCCGCTTCCAGATTGGTCTTGAAAATCGTGTCGTCGAAATTGCGCGAACCGACATAGCCGCCGGTATTCACGTCGACCGTGGTCATCGCCTCGGTCTGGTCGAAGATCAGGTAGCCGCCCGACTTGAGGTCGACCCTGCGCGCCAGTGCCCTCTGGATTTCGTCCTCGACGCCGTGCATGTCGAACAGCGGCCGTTCGCCGGTGTAATGCATGAGGCGGTCGCTGACCTGCGGCACATATTCATTGGCGAAGCTTTGCAGTTTCTGGAAGTTCTCGCGCGAGTCGATGATGACGCCGCTGGTTTCGCTGTTTACCAGATCGCGCAGCACGCGCTGCGCCAGCGTCAGGTCGTGATGCAGCACGGTCGGTGGCAGGGCGCCGATGCTGCGGCTCTTGATCTCGCTCCAGATGCGGCGCAGATAGGCGATGTCAGCCGCCAGTTCGTCATCGCCGGCGTCGGCCGCAACCGTGCGCAAAATGTAGCCGCCGGGCTGCTCGGCCGGCAGCAGCGCGACGATGCGGGCGCGCAGCTTTTCGCGCTCGGCCTCGTCGCCGATGCGCTGCGAAATACCGATGTGCGTGTCCTGCGGCAAGTGCACCAGCAGGCGCCCGGCAATCGAAATTTGCGTGGTCAGGCGCGCGCCCTTGGTGCCGATCGGGTCCTTCTGCACCTGCACCGTCAGCGACTGCCCCTCGCTCAGGATGCGTTCGATGGGGCGCGTTTCGTGGCTGTTGTAGCCGTTGCCGTTGATCCGCTCGCTCCAGATGTCGGCGACATGGAGGAAGGCGGTGCGCTCGAGGCCGATCTCGATGAAGGCCGACTGCATGCCCGGCAGCACCCGCACCACGCGGCCGAGATAAACATTGCCCACGATACCGCGACCGTTGCTGCGCTCGATGTGCAGTTCCTGCACCACACCCTGCTGCAGCAAGGCAACACGGGTTTCCTGCGGCGTGAAGTTGATCAGGAACTGTTCAGTCACTCTAGAAACCCGGTTGAACCACAGAGACACAGAGAGCACAGAGGAACCCATGGCACAAGCCAATCAGGCCACCCATTGGACAAAAACCGGCGAATTCACAAGGCATCGCTTTTTTGCCTTTCTCTGTGCCTCTGTGTCTCTGTGGTGAGGTTTTTGGTATCACAGCGGATAGCCGAAGTCGCGCAGCAGCATCGCCGTTTCGCACAAGGGCAGGCCGACGATGCCGGAATGGGAGCCTTTGATGTCCTCGATGAACATTGCGGCACGACCCTGGATGCCGTAGGCGCCGGCCTTGTCCATCGGCTCGCCGCTTTGCACGTAGCGGCGAATCTCTTCTGCAGAAAGCGGGCGAAAGCGCACGTCGCTGATCGACAGGCGGTGTTCGATACGCTCGTCGCGCGCCACGGCAATCGCAGTCAGCACACGGTGGCTGCGGCCCGAGAGCCGCGCCAGAATTGCCGCCGCGTCGGCTTCGTCGCGCGGCTTGCCAATGATCTCGCCGTCAAGATCGAGCGTCGTATCGGCCGCCAGCACCGGGCGTACGACGATGGCGCGGGACGCGATGAGGTCCACGCCGAACATCGCCTTGATCCGCGCCACGCGTACCACGTAGGCCTCCGGTGCCTCGCCCGGCAGCCAGGCCTCGCTGACTTCCGCGTCTTCGCGCGGGCCGCTGCGAAACAGCAGCAGGTCGAAGCGGACGCCGATCTGCGTCAGCAACTCGCGACGGCGCGGACTTCTGGAAGCCAGGTAGATGCGTGAATCGATCATGGTAGACAAGGCGTTGCAACAGGGTCCGGCAGCATAGCCTCAGGCACGGTGATAGGGGTGGTGGTTTATCACGCTCGTGGCGCGGTACAGGGCCTCGGCGAGAATCACGCGGACCAGGGCGTGGGGCAGGGTCAGGCTGGAAAGACGCATGGTTTCGTGGGCAGTGTCCTTGATCCTGGGGTCCAGTCCGTCGGGACCGCCGATGATGAAGGCGACATCGTCGCCGCCCGCCATCCATTTTGCCAGACGCTGCGCCAGTTGCTGCGTGGTCGGCGCCTCGCCGCGCTCATCGAGGGCGACCCGGCGGCAGCCGGTCGGCAACTGGGCGTCGATGCGGGAGGCTTCCAGCGCCATCATGGCGCCCGCCGTCTTGCCCGTGGTGCGCGGCTCCGGCTTGATCTCCAACAACTCCAGCGGCAGTTCGCGCGGCATCCGTTTTGCGTACTCGGTCCAGCCGGCCACGACCCAGTCCGGCGGCCTTGCCGACACCGCCGCGACGATCAATCTCATTCGCCACCGGCGTCGCCGGCGGCCTTCTTCCGCGGACGCTTCGGCACCACTTTCCACAATTCTTCGAGGTTGTAGTAGGCGCGCACGGCAGGCTGCATCACATGCACCACGATGTCGCCGAGATCGACCAGCACCCATTCGCCGGATTCCTCGCCCTCGACGCCGATCACCTGGCCGCCGGCTTCCTTGACCTTGTCATGGACGTTCTTCGCCAGCGACTTGACATGGCGATTGGAATCGCCGGTGGCGATGATGACGCGGTCGAACAACGCCGAAAGCTTGCTGGTGTTGAGCACCTCGATGTCCTTGGCCTTGATGTCTTCGAGGGCGGCGACGGCGATTTTCTGAAGTTTTCTAATGTCCATGCGGAGTCCGGTAGAGCTGATGGGATTCAATATAGTCGAGAACGGGATCGGGAACCAGATAGCGCACGCTCAAGCCGCGCGCCAACCGCTCGCGGATCGCTGTGGCGGAAATTTCCAGCGCCGTGATGGCGAAGGGGACGATGCGTCCGGCCGCTGCGCCGGCGAGGTCGGCGGCGACACCTTGCCGCGCGGCGAATTCGGCATCAAGCGCCGTATCGCCGGCGCCAGCGCTCTGCGTCCTTGCGGGAACTTTTTTCAGGTCGTGCCCCGGCCGTGTCGCCACGGCAATATGCGCCAGCCCGAACAGTTCGCGCCAGCGATGCCAGGATTCCAGCCGGGCGAAGGCGTCGGCACCCAGCAGCAGCACCAGCGGCCGCTGCGCACCGTGCTGCCGGCGCTGGCGCTCCAGCGTCGCCACGGTATAGCTCGGTGCCGGATTGCCGGCTGCGGCCAGCACTTCAGCGGGATCGACGCTGAATCCGGGCATGCCGGCAAGCGCACGCTCGACCATTGCCAGGCGATGAGCCGCGGCACACTGCGGCAACGCGCGCAAGGGCGGAGTGCCGGCCGGGGTCAGGCAGACCCCGGCGAGGCCGAGGGCTTCGCGCGCTTCCAGGCCGAGGCGCAGATGTGCGACATGCAGCGGATCGAAAGTGCCGCCAAGAAGGCCGAGCGCACCTGCGCCGGCTTCACTCATCGGGCAGGGCCGGCGACGCTTCGACCGGATCGCGCGTTTCGAATACGTCGCGGTAGGACAGATACACGCTGGCCACCATGACCGGCGCCAGGATGAAGATCAGCAGCATGCGCAGTGCAACCGAGAGGATGGCGAGCAGGGACTGCGAGATCAGGCCCGCGATGATCAGGATCAAACCCGGCAGCACGGCGCCGACCACGGCCAGCGCCAGCCCGTACATGGCGAAAGCGCGCCAGTTGCGCCAGCTGGCGACAAAGCTGAAGAACAGCGATTTGCCGGCGCTGACGCCATTCCAGGCGGTCAGCAGCGGGGCAAACCAGAAGGCCATCAGGAGCGGCGAGGCCACCACCAGGAGGATGCCGAGATCGGTAAGCAGTGCCGCAGCTTCTTCCTGGCTCATGCCGTCGCTGATGTTGATCGGCTCGCCGAAAGCAAGACCGCCCAGCACCAGCAGGCTGGAGCCGATCAGGTGCAGGCCGCCGAGGCGCATCAAGCCGACGCGCTGGGCGCTCAGGCTGAACATCAGGGACTCGCTGGCGAAGGCCTGGCCGCGTTCGATGGCACGGCAGCCGTTGGCCAGAATGACGGTCAGAGCCGGCAGCAGCAGCGGCAGCAGGACGGGGCCGACGTGCGGAATCAGGTTGACCACGATCACCGTCAGCAGGTAGCCGAAGGTCAGCGCAGTCATCAGCGGCGGCTGGCGGCGGAACAGGGCAAAACCGGCCAGCAGCCAGAGAATGCCGTGACGGGCCGGAAGGCGGCGCGCGTCCATCAGTCCTGCGCCTCCCGGAAATTAACGGTCCGCGGCGCATCGTCACCCAGCGCGGGCGCGTCGAAGGCGATGTCGCCTTCCGCATCGGGAATCCCGGTCGCCTTCAGGCCGGCAAAATCGAACAGGCGCGCATCGAGCAGATGCGAGGGCACGACGTTGGCGAGGCTCCTGAACATGGTTTCGATGCGCCCCGGAAAACGTTTCTCCCAGTCATTCAGCATCTGCTTGACCTGCTGGCGCTGCAGGTTGGGCTGCGAGCCGCAGAGGTTGCATGGGATGATGGGGAAGGCGCGCTGCGTGGCCCAGGCTTCGAGATCGCTTTCGCGGCAATAGGCCAGCGGCCGAATCACGATGTTGCGGCCGTCGTCCGAGACCAGCTTGGGCGGCATGGATTTCAGCTTGCCGGCGAAGAACATGTTGAGGAACAGGGTTTGCAGGATGTCGTCACGATGATGACCGAGCGCGATCTTGGTCGCCCCCAGTTCGCCGGCAACGCGGTACAGCACGCCACGGCGCAGGCGCGAACACAGCGAACACGTCGTCTTGCCCTCGGGAATCACCCGCTTGACGATGGAATAGGTGTCCTCGTTCTCGATGTGGAAGGGCACATCGATGCTGCGCAGATAGTCGGGCAGCACCTCGGCGGGAAAGCCCGGCTGCTTCTGGTCGAGGTTGACCGCGACGATGTCGAAGCCGATCGGCGCGTGCTCGCGCAGGAACAGCAGGATGTCGAGCAGGGCGAAGGAATCCTTGCCGCCGGAGAGGCAGACCATGACCTTGTCGCCGGCTTCGATCATGTTGAAGTCGGCGATCGCCTGCCCGACTTCACGGCGCAGGCGCTTGGCCAACTTGTTGGCCTCGAAGGCTGCCCTGCGGGCATCCTTCAAAGTATTGGACAGCCTTCCCCCCGGCCCCCTTCCCGTGGAAGGGGGTGACTGCAAGCTCGCAGCGCTCGAAATTTCGGGTTGGAGACTCACAGGTGAACCGTTCTGCCGCCGTCGACATTGATCACCTGCCCGGTGACATAGGGTGCATCGAAGATCAGGAATTTCACGGCTTGCGCAATGTCGGCAGGCGAGCCGACGCGCCGGAGCAAGGTGTGGGCAATGATAGCCGTGCGCGCTTCGGGCGGAAAGTCATTCGTGCCCTGGGGCCACTCGATCGGGCCCGGCGCCACGGCATTGACCCGAACCCGCGGCCCCAATTCCAGCGCCAGCGCGCGCGTCAGCCCGAGCAGGCCGGCCTTCGCCGCGCAGTAAACGGGATAGCCCTTGAGCGGGCGCTCGGCATGGATGTCGGTGATATTGACGATGCAGCCGCCGCTTTGCTCGAGGTGCGGCGTCGCCGCCTGCGACAAAAACAACGGCGCCTTGAGGTTGGAGCCCATCAGGTCGTCCCAGGCCGCCGTGTCGACAGCGCCGACTTTTGTGGCGTAAAACGAAGAGGCGTTGTTCACCAGTGCATCGAGCCGGCCGAAGCGGGCCACGACGGATTCAACCAGGCGCGGCAGCGCCGCGATGTCGAGCAGGTCGGCGGCGAAAGTCGCGGCGGATTCCGCTCTTGTTTCATTCAGAGTCACAGCCAGAGCCTCGGCCTCCGCCGCCGAAGACCGATAGTGAATCGCCACGCAAGCACCCGCGCCGTGCAGCGCGCGCGCGATCTCTGCGCCGACGCGACGCGCCGCGCCGGTAATCAGAACCACGGGGATAGTCGGGGCATTCGTCATGCCGCAAGTATACCGGCGAGAACCCGGGCCGCCGCAGCGAAACCAAAACTTGCCGTGACCGCCACCGAGGAACCGTAACCGGCGCAGTTAAGGCCGGCGGCAGGGTCGATGGCCTCGTCAGCGGTATCGCCCGCCACGGCACAAGAGTCGGTGCCGATGGGACGGCGAACCTGCTCCGGCGAAAACACGCAGTCGACGCCGAACTTCTTCTTCGGCTCGCGCGGGAAGCCGTAGTCCTTGCGCAGCAGCGCGCGTACCTTGGAAGCCAGCGCATCCTGCGTGGTGCGCGAGAGGTCGGTAATTTCAATCCGCGTCGGATCGGTGCGGCCGCCGGCGGCACCGGTGGTGACGATGCGGATCCCGGCGCGCCGGCAATGCGCGATCAGCGCCGCCTTGGCGCGCACATGATCGATGGCGTCGATCACCGCGTCGCAGGCGGGGATCAGTGTCGCCGGGTTGCGCTCGTCGATGAACTCCTCGACCGGATGAACCATGCAGCCCGGGTTGATCGCGAGGATGCGTTCCCGCATCGCCAGCACCTTGGCCGCGCCCAGGGTCGAGCCGAGGGCGTGGATCTGACGGTTGATGTTCGACTCAGCCAGATGGTCCAGATCGATCAGGGTCAGGCGGCTCAGCCCCGAGCGCGCCAGTGCCTCCGCCGCCCAGGACCCGACCCCGCCGATACCCACCACCACCACATGCGCCGCCATGGCACGCGCCAAAGCGCCGGCACCGTAAAGGCGCTCGACACCGCCGAAGCGGCGTTGGTAATCAGGGGGGGGAGTCATGCAGCGATTCTAATCGGCGGGGGGCAGAATCGAACCGCCGACACACGCGCCGCCCGGCAACGCTCAGGAGTAGCTCTATTGGCGAGGGTCTTCGCAAGCTTGTGCCTGGCTTTGATACTGGTGGTGCGAAGGCGACCCAGCCAGGCTAAGTGATCAGCAAGCCGTATCACCCGTGACACTTATAGGGGCCGAACAGGTATGAATCACCAGCGAAATAATGAAACGCGAGTATCAGTTTCATTGCCTATTTGAACGTGAGCTGAACATCGACTAGTTTTCCTCCAGCCATAGCATATCGCCTCGTGACCGATGAGCGGTGGTTAGGCGGCACGGGAGGAGGAGGAGAAAACCCAACCCTGTGTCGCCGCCTTGAACTCATGCAGAGAATTCCTGACCATCGCCCTGTAAAAGTCTGATGCCCGGGAAGGGACCCTTGAGCGCTGGCGCAGCGAAGGGATTGGCCCCATGTTTCTCAAACTGCGGGGCCACGTTCTGTATCGACTGGTCGATATTGAGGCCTACGAAGCGTCCTGCTTGTCAATTTCGACCAAGCGGCTCGCTTCGGAATATGTCGCGGCTTGAAAGAGTGCCGGCTCCAGTATTGCCCGAAGTTTCGCCACCACGTCGGACAGTGGAGTGATGGTGATCTCGTTCTTTTTCAGCAACGCATGCCACATGGCCTGGCGCGATGAGTCGGTTGCAAACTCATCTGTCAGGCCGATGGGCAGTACAGCCGGCACGGGCATTCCACGCCGGATGAAGGTTGCGGCGATCGCCCGCGCGAGTGTATTGGCATTCAGGGCCTCACGGTCGAGCAACACCCACAGGTCCAGGTAATCCTTCAACCGGCTGTTGGTCATGCCAAGCAAGGTGATGGCATGCAGCTTTTCCGAGATGACGGTGTAGACGGGGTATGTCCGCAGCCGAGGTGCCGGTAGGTCTGCGATCAGCACAGGGTAGACGGCGTGAACCGGGCCAGGCGTGACCGCATCACCGAACCCGATGTCGATCTGCGTCTTGCACCGTGCCTTGGCAATTTCACCCGTAATCAAAACCCGTGCGCCAGCATACCCAGCATCCTTGCGGATCTCCTTGACGCTAACTGACGACGGATCGAAGGTGATGCCGTCATCAACCTCAACACTGGCGATGTCACGAAATGTCTGGGCGATCGATTCAAGATCGCTAGCCCCGAAACCGAGCAGGTCGGCGTCGCGTGTGGTGCGGTGTGGCATGTCGTACCAGAGCGTGAATAGCAACGCGCCCTTGAGCAGAAAGTGATCGGCGTGTGCCGACTGGCTCAGTCGGTAGAGGATTCGCTCCAGGGCGAAGCGTACCAGCACTTGGTTGAAGTCCGCGCCCTGAGCTTTGGCGATGTTCAGCAGGCGTGCCCGTACCGAGGCGGCGAAATCCTTGCTCATTCCACTGCCTCGAGATACGGGCGCATTACGTTGGCGACCCGGCAAATTTTGGCGAAACGCCAGAGGTCATCGGCCGAGACCTTTTTCTTTGTGCGCGCATCTTTCAGCGCCTCCAGCGCTACGTCGAGTCCGATCTTGTTGCGGTGCTTGAAGCAGTCGGCGACGGTCTTGGCAACACTGTAGATACGGAGCTTGACCTGATCCCGCTCAACGATCTCAACCCCTTCGGAATAGGCTTCACCAGCAAACTGAACCATCTTGACCGGAGGGTAGGCGATCTTGGGCGTATGACTGCCACGAGGCATGGCGATCCATACCTCTCGCGGTAGTTGGGTGGTCAGCTCATGGAACTGCAGGGCCGTGAGCAGGCAGAAGACCGCCTGCGGCACTTTGGTTGCAATGGTGATCAGGCTCTCATGCTCGGAACCGTGACTGTCGGGCAGCCGGTAGATGCCACGCCCGGCTTTCTCCAGCTGACCGTTGGCCGTCATGCGCGTAAGGACCACCCGGGGAGCCCCGATAGCATCGAGGTCGCTAGGGCGAAGCACTCCCCTCTGGCTGACCAGATCAAGGACGCGTTGGGTATGGGTGTCTTGGCGCATGGCCGACAAAGTATGTTCCATATCTTCGTCGAATGCAAATAAGTGACGAATTATAGGAACATTCTAGCCATTTGCTGCAGCTGCCCCCGACGCCGTGGCGCTCGGATGAACTTCTACGCTGTAACCACGCTGAAGCGCCTTGATCGTACAAGCCGGGGTCAACACCACAAATGGCCTTGCTACAACCGACATTGGCTGCGCGTGACCATAACCGACTTGGGTTCCAGAATCCAATCCACGGGCTACCAAGCCAAACCCGCTTCCCCCCAGACCGACTCCAGCACCTATCCAGAACTCCAGCCCTCAATGCTGAGGCCAGCAAAAAGCACAAAGCCCCGCAAGTCGTGAAACCTGCGGGGCCTTGCTTTGAATCTGGTGGCCAGGGGCAGAATCGAACTGCCGACACACGGATTTTCAGTAAGAGAAACAGTTACTTGGGTTATTTTCTAGCTCGAAGAAACGTAACAATTTCGGCCCTCTTTTGCCCTGTGCCGACCCGCTCACCGAACCGGCTACCGAACCAAAGCGGGCTATCCGGAGTCGGGCAGGTGGAATAGCGAACGGTTTCAACCCAGTGCGTATGCTGCCGCCGATCCCGGACCGACCTTAGTATGCCGAACTTCCGAACTTCGCCGAACTTGTGGGTCAAAAATCGTCCTACGCACGCTGACAGCGCAAATCCGTACCTGTCGGACTTGAGTCAAAGAATCCTGCGAATTCCTTCGTCAGCAGTTGCTGTATTCCAACGCCATTGCGCATGTTCATGGAAGAGTATGTACTGCTCAAACCAGTAGCCGACATGCTTTCTGGCTGTTCTTGGCTGCAGAAGCAATTTCGCAAGCGATGCCATCGCCGGCGTCTTGGAAACAATCGCGCCAATCGCCTCCGCCGAAATTCGATGGATATGTATTTTTTGCGCGGCGTTCAGAAAGCTGATTGGGTTGTCGATGCCATTACCTGCACGCATTTCCGCGTGGTGATAGTTGCTTCCACCCATACCATCGCCCCTGAACATTCGGTCCTGCGTTTGCGCACCGACATAGAGCCTTTCACCTGAACCTAAAGCATCCAAACGTGCTTTAGCAGGGGCGGCAACATAGAGCCACGATTCGCCGATTTTGCACTTTGGACGATGCTGTGTGGCCTCGATGACTGGCAACCCGGTATAGCCACGTGCGGCATAGTTGTAGGTTCTGGTCGGATGTACCCGCTCAAGCGTGAGGTAATGCTCGAACGAGGGGGCAAGATAGCGAAGAATGTCCATGGTCGGTAAGTTCCTTTTGATTTTTGCAATTTGAAGGCGTTGGTTAGTTTCGGTTAATGCGTCCGGTGCGATGTGCAACAGTGATGATCTCGTTACCCGCACCCACAATCGCATACACATCAAGATGCTGCTCGATGGAGCCGGCCAGCAGTCCTGCATAGGAGCGCACCTGACGGCGTGCGTTCTTGTCAAAAAAATAGGTTTGTGTGCCATCCCCTGTTTTTTCGTGCGCTCCAAACTGCAATAGCAGGTCAATGAGGATGGGAGGAATACCCCGCTGCTGGGCGCGAATCTGGGCGTGCTGTGTGTAGGCCATGTCGGTGCTCCTTGGAGACGGTTCGACGTATCGAAAATTACGTTGCGAACTGCGCTTCGAGTTCGCGGATTTGAAACGACTGAATTTCCTTTAGCGCCGCCAGTACAAACGCTTTGGGCGAAATTCCCAGCGCAACGGCTAGCGCGTGCAGACGATCCTTGTCGAACGAGGCATGTCCCGCCTCAAGCGCTGCTAACCAGACCAGCCCATCGGAATCGAGCCCTGCCTTTGCACCGAGCGCCTCGATGGCCATGTTGGATTTTTCTCTGTGGCCCTGGACATACTCGCCAAGGTCCGCCAACGACCAGAATCCACGCTTCTCCAAATCCCGATCCAGCATGGAGTCAAACTCAACCGTGTCTTGATACCCGCGTTGAATGAGCCAATTCCGCGCCACATCAACAGCAACTAGCGTCCGCCCCTTCCATTTTTCTGTGACAAGGCGATTCTTTGCATGGGGATTGGCCAGGTTCCGCGCAGTCTTTTCATCAATACCTGCGAGGAGGGCAACGTCCTTCAGTTGTACATAACCATCAACCGTTGAGTAATCATCACCGATCACCCACGCGCCATGATCAAGGCAGCGTCTGGCGCGAAATACGGCAAGGATGTCGGTGATGGTACTTAACGGGAACACGTCGGCGTTGTTGTAGATGAGCGGAAAATCAATCAGCCCGTCGAAAAACCCTAGGATGTCCTCATCGACAATCTCCCAGTCATTGCGTAGCTGCTTATCCAGGCGCCCATCGATCGCGTAGTCATAGATCATTGACATGTATTCGGTAACGGGCAAGCCATCAAGCTTCAATGCTCCAGCGTCATCCTCGGCTCGACCATCGAAACGGATACGTTCCTTGCCGTCTCGGCGATCAACCAAAGCAATGTCGCCGTAAATTCGACCCATTTGCTCCATTACGCTGTAGAGGACGGTCTGCAGGTCCGTGAGCATTTCGTCCTTCGTTACTTTCGTGATTTTTGACATGGCTTTTACTATCTCCCGAATTCTTGATTCGGGATATATCATTCATCCCGTGATAGAAGGATAACAGTAATTCTCTCCATGTCAAGACATTTAATATCCTGTTTTTGTCGTTCGGGATATTTCTAGTATCTCGATTTATGGCTAACGCCAGAGAAATCGGAAACTAGCAGCCTCCAGCACGTGGCAACGAGCTTAGAAGGTCGAACCCTTCTGACCGTATGCCGCCTATGCAGCGAAACCGCCATTGGCTTTCAGCTATTGGCCTTGGATGCCCTTACTAGGGCTATCCAAAGATTGCACTTCAATTGCTGCCGGAACAAAAGTCTCCCCGCAGCGAAGACACCGAAATGACCTGCGCCAAATATCAATTTCTCTTACCCGTCTGACGTACAGGTTGCTGCTACCGTAAAGAACTGCGACGCTGATCATGACGAGCGGAATCACCCAGATCGGCAACTTGAAGAAAAATACAGCAAGGACCGTTGGTACTCCGATCGCACCCCAAGACTGCGGTCCAGGTGGTGCTGCATTGTCGGAAAGCTGGCTCGATGAGCGGCTCTCAGTAGAAGATCGTCCGGCCCATACAGAGCCGGAAAGGGAAGCCCATAAGGAGTTGCGCGTTGACTGTCCATGGCGCAGCCCGGACTCATGAATGATAGAAAGCGACTTGGTATTTCTTGAGCCACACACCGGACAATCGCAGTTGGCAGGCATGATTACCGTCTCCCGCGAAAACCAGTCATGAGCACAGCGATTCCGACCATCAAGGTCAGTTTGATCGACCAGATCACAAAAATTAGCCCTACCTGGACCATCCATATCGTCGCATCAATAGAGCAGAGAAGCGCACCATAAACTCGTTCAGACAAGGCAATCTCCGGTGCGGCGATATCCTTCGGCTCGACCATTGGAGTTGGACCGGAGTGTGGAGATGAAATGATTTTCACCGAGGCCATCGCAATACCCCTAGCCTTCAATTCGCCGAAAAAATAGTACGGCAGCGACGTCGTTTCTGTCGGCCGCGACGGCTTTGGCTTCAAAGTCATCCGGGTTCTTTGAGAACGACAGCAATTCGAACTTGCCCCGGTATACCCATTGGTTCGTCCCGGCTTTCAGGAAAACAGGAATCGCACCGCCTTGCGCCGCAAGTTTCTCTGCCTTCGCGATGATCTTGGGGCCATTGCCAACCAATATGCACTCCGGCGCTTCCGGGTTCAGCGTAGTGGTGAAGCAACCGCAAAGTATGGTTTGCGCGCTTTGAGGAAGATAGCTACCGCCCTTGGCATCACCACCAAACGTCTTGCAGATGAAGTCGTGCGTGTAGGTCTGGCCGACCTGAAGATTTGCTTTAGGGCTCATGTCGTTCTCCAGTACATGGTTATTCCTGCCCAGCCACGAGTCGATTTCCCGCTTGTCCCATATTTGCCCGCAGGCCAGATCCGCTAACGGCTTGGGAAATGATGGGTCTCTGGAAACCCAGTTACTAACCGCTGATCGGCTAGTTGATGCAAGTGCTGCAATTTCGCTTATTCCGACGAGTTCCATGATTATCTGCTCCGTACTAGTGTGTGATCCTCATTCACACAGTAATACACAGTGTGATCGTTGTCCACTCTTATTTTTATACCTTTGTCCGACGCTGGACGCGGGAAGGTTCTTTTCGAGCAAGGCGTTAATGGCCGAACCCAGCTACATAAACCGGGTCCGGCCACATGAGACAAACTGCTTACGCCGCCCGTGGAAACGGCAGGATCGCCGCTGTCGGAGCGTCCGCCGGTATTGCCTCCGCTTCCTTGGCTTCCGGTGTTGCATCCGGAGTGGCCTTCTTCGGCATAAGCACCGACGCCGTGTTGGCCGCCGCCTGCAGTGCCTTGGTCGAGAGATGGGCATACCGCATGGTCACCTTCGGATCAGAGTGACCCAAAATCTGCTGCACCTCATAAAGGCTGCGTCCGCCCGAAACCAAGAGGCTGGCAAAGGAATGCCGTAGGTCGTGGATGCGCAGGTGCGGAAGGCCCGCCAACTTGCGTATGCGATACCAGGCATGGGTTACAGGGGTGTACGCCTTCCCCTCAGGATTCGCGAAGACCACCTCGAACTTGTCCCGAGTGCCGATTTCCTCCAGCACCCATAAGGCAGACTCGTTCAGCGGCACCGACCTGACCCGCTTGCTTTTGCTGTTCGCGGCGGGAATGCGCCACACTGCGTTCTCGATGTCGATCTGGGACCATAGTGCCTGCCTTGCCTCGTTAGAACGCGCCCCGGTGGATAACAAGAACATCAGGAGCAAACAGACCGATCTGTTCTCGTGAACACGCAACACGTCCAGCAGGCGTGCCAGCTCATCTTCTTTCAGGTAGTGCTCCACCTGATTGTCGACGTTGAGCAAATCGATGCCGCGCAAAGGATTCTTTTCCAGCATGTCCCACTGCACCGCCAGATTAAGGAAGCGGCGCAGGAGTTTCGGGTGATGGTCAATTGACGCTGGGCTCAACTTCTCCTTGCTAAGTTCGTTCTGGAATTGCTGCACGGCGTAGCGGGTAATAGCCAAAAGCTTGGTATCGCCGAATTTCGGTTTGATGCGAAGGCGATAGGTCACCTCATCACGCGCCCATGACCGCTTGTGGATCTTGGCATAGGGCAGGTAGTGGTCAGTCCAGAAAACGTCAAGCGTCATTTCGCCCAATGCCACTTTCGGCTCCGGCGCTACCTTCGCGAACGGCGCGTGTTCGACCTTCTTCTGGCCGGCGAGTTTGCGGGCCTGGGTCAAGCTGAGTTCCGCAGTCGTACCCAATCTGTCATACGCGGTCTTGCCGTTCAGCTTGTGCCGCAGGTACCACGTCGGGACGGAGTTCGGCGTCGACCTGGCCTCAACCAGCAGGCCGCGAACGACCGAGTCACAGAATTCCATGCGCAGCTTTCCGGCAGGGACGATCAGTTGGGTTGCGATAAATGCGGGGGTGAGGTTAACAATCATGGCAATGGCTCTCCAATTTTTATTGGTGGTGTGTTTTGCTGAAGCGCGGCCCATGGGACAAGGCCGTAACGGTCACTGCATAAATTTCGAATCATTCGTGTTTCCTTAAATTGATGTTGTAGTGGTCTGAGGCGGGCGCAAATGGACCGGCTCTGGCGTGAAAAACTGACGGTATGGCTCGGGCCATCGGCGCGATGCAGCGTCCCGCCCTCGGATGATTCTTGGGCTGCGGCGGGGCTACCGGGCGGAGGCCAACCCAAGGAAGCCCGGTGCAGCAACTCCCTTGGGTGCCCGTGACCGGCAAGGCCGATGGTGGCCTCGCGATCGGTCAGTGGTTACTTAGCCTTACGGACGATTTTCTTGGAACCGGCCGTGTTGCTTGCTTTGCCAGAGTCGTCGTCTGAGAAGGTTGCCTTCAATTGATTCTGCTCGATCATCTTCAATAAACAAGGTCCAACAGCGACACGCTCCTGGTCATTAAGCGACTGCCAAAAATGCTGCCCAACGATGTCGAGAAGGGGGATCACGGTGCCCGTTTCGATCCAAAGCGCGGCGTTCTCGTCGGTCGCGTCTTCATTGAGGAGGTCGATGGTGTAGAAACACGGGCTGGCCTCATAGTGTCCCGAAATAGCGGGGACGGACGCAGATCTGGACCCGTTGGCGATTCTTGCGGTGATTTTTGCCGCCAGAACTTTAAGTTCCGAAGTGCCACATTTGTACGACGGAAATGTTGTGTTTTTCATTTTTTTGATTCCTTAATAGTTAAGCGAATGTCACGGTCATCAGTGATCGTGACTGATAGGTAAGACGATCGGCCCACATGGCCTTGCTGGTCGTAGGGGGTGACAGCAATCAGGGCCAGTACCCGATTGCCACGCTCTTTGCCCGTCCGGGCGTTACTGGGCGTCTATGCGTTTGCCGTCAGGGCCAGTTCCCGACCGCCGCCAGAATTTGCCTTTACAGCGCTGCCCGACATCGCACGCCGCTGCTGCCGGGCGCACGCCGCCGCACTCCCTGCCGTGCGCCACAAACCCTTGCGGGCCATGGCACTCCGGGAAACGCACGGCACGCACGGCCCTTTTCACTTTTCCGTGGGCGCGGGACGGACGAAAAACGCCGCAGCTGTGACAACTGTTATCCATAACTTTTAAAAATGCCGTGCGCCCCGTGCGTTTGGCCGAAGCCCATGCGGCCCAAGGAACTCCGGCGCACGCCCAGCCGTGCGACCCCCGTGCATGCCGTGCGCTGGCGACTGAGGCCGGGCCGGGGGCGATGGCAGCGGTTTTCACAACTCATCTTCCACGTTGGCCGCATCCGGTACTGAGTCACCGTCCGCCGAGGCATCATCCGAATCCCAATTGATCGCCCCGCCGATGTACTGCTCGAACTCAGCGCGGGCCTGCCGGAGAGGCGGGAAAGAAAGACCTCTATGTCGACCAAGGTTGTCCTGTCTCTGCTTCTTTACCGCACTCGGGCATAGCTTCAGCAGCGCCTGGACCACATCGGCGGGGGACGGTTTCTTGTATAGCCTCCCGCCGGCCAGGTCGACGATGCCCTTGATGGCGGCATCGGTGCTAATGAAGTCTGCCCAGTTGCCTTCCGCCGTCAGCCCGCCGCCGTCGAGGCAGTCGAACCACCAGCGGGCAACGGGACCGAGACTCTGCAGCTTCTGCTCCAGGAGTTCCTTGGTATCGGGCTTCTGCCGGACATTGAACCCCGACAGGTCCATCGCCAGCAGGTCGTGCGCCATTGCCGCGACGCCGCCGTGCTCGATCTCGAAGTTGAGCGCCTGCCAATACGCGTGATCACCCTTGCGGGATTCGGATACGCGCAAGGCGAAGTCCCTGCGATCATCGCGCTCCGTATTCTTCAAATGTTCGGCGTTGGTCGCGGCGAAAAACCGATGATAACTATGCGTCTGCCGGGCCGGCTGGTGCTTCTCGTTAATGTGGATCACCGGCTCGGTCACCAAGGACTTCAGCGCATCCGACGCCTTGCGGTCGCCGGCAAACAGCGCTTCGTCCATGAATACGATGTAGGCGCGCTCCAAGGACGCATTGAAGTTGCCGGTGACGGCGTCGATGTTGTGGACCTGCAGATACGTCGCGCTCCAGATAATGCGCAAGATGCGACCGAGCGTGCCTTTTCCGGTGCCTTGGCCGCCGAGCAGAATAATCAGAATGCCGGGTTTTTCTTCGGGGTGCTGCAGGGCATGGGCGATGAATCCGATCAGGTAGTCGTAGCTGTCGCGGTCGCCGTCGCAGATCACGTCGAGCAGGAAGGCTTGGATCAACGGCCACGTTCCGGCCTTGGCCTCAATGGTTGGGCCGATCCACAAGTTGAGCAGATTTCCGGAAGCGCCGCGCGGGTTAAACTCCACGCCCTCATAGCAGGCGGTAGCCGGGCTAACAAAAAATTCCAGGATCGCAAATGACGGATCGGCGTCGGGAGCGAGCACCCTCGCCAGGCGCTGCAGCAGCAAATTGCCGTCGCTGCGATTCGAGAGAATCAGCTTCCGCGCCGTGCCGTCGCTTGCTCTCGCGGCGAGCGACTGGATGTCCAGAACCCAGATCCGCCCTTCCATGTTTACGAGGGCATAGCGCAGTTGCAAGGATGTAAGCAGTGCCGAAGGTGCGGGCGGCGGTCTAGCTTTCGGCGATGCTTTTTTGCCTGCAACAGTGATGGCTGCCGCGTCAGTGGCGTCGGCATCGGCATCCGTTCCCATTGGAGCGCGGTCAGTCTGTTCCATCTTCGCCCTCCCATGTATCGAAGGCTTCGGCCTCGGCGTAGATGTCTTGCGCGCTGTAGCCGGCGTTCCTCGCCATCCAGAACAGCGTGCGAATCGTGTAACCCCCTTCGCAATCAGACTGAAAGGAATGCCATTTCGCCGCCGTTGCCTTTGGCCCGTCATACGTCTTGCCGGTGCTGCTCCAAGCGTCATAGAGGTCGTAACCGTCGTCGCTACCGCTCGTTTCGTAGTGCAGCGCCATCCCCACGTGGGTCCAGTCGTCATATCCACAACTGGCGTCGAGGCGACTCAGGATCACCTGAAGCAAACGAAGCTTCCCGGTCGTCGGTTCAGTGGCCGTGCGCAGATTCGGCGCTGATGGGCGAGGTAATGGTCTTCCGTTGTGCAGGAAAACCGCGTCGATGAAGTCCTGGCCGACTTCGGTAAGTTCGCCGGCATGATTGGCGGTTGAAACCATTACCGACTTTCCAGTGCTGGGCGGAAGCACAACCATTGAGCGTGTGGCTTTCACATCCAGGCGGTCGGGGTGCTGCTCGGTGCCGTGCGAATCGGTTTTCGCGAAAGTTCCCGGCGCGAGGCGGAGGTAATGGTGCTGACCGCGCTTCGTCTGGACTACGAAATTCGGCGTGATGTTGAATGCCCTCTCGATGCCAACCAGAGCGGCAACCGACTCGGGCGCGTCGGCATCCAGCACAATCACATCGCCGCCAACGATAAAGCCGACTTCATGGCTTGGGTGCGATGCCCAGTATTGAGTAATTGCTTCCTGTGACAGACCATCGAGCCACGGATCCCATTTGACGGCCGGCAACTTCAAGCCGGGAATCAAAGGAATTACCTTGAAGCCGTACTGGAACCAGAACAACGCGGCGACGGCATTGCTTTGCCATGTGGTCGCGGGACTATTCACGGCGCATTCCCTTTTTCGCCGTTTCAAGCAAAGAGGCCCAGTCGTGCTCGTCGATGGGCTGCAGGTTCGGATGACCCTGATTCGGCCGAAGGAGCCAGCAGACTTCAGTCGAGATGTTTTGGGGAAATCCAGTGGTTGAAGCGCTCGTGCCGAAGGGCCTGAGCAGGGCTGCTAAAAAATGCGTTTTCATAGACGATCCTGTAAAGGATTCGTCCGCTCATCGATAGGAAAGCAGAAACCGAGCGGATAAAAGCAGTGCCTTCCATCCATCTCCCCTGTCAACCCGACATTGCATCGGGCGGGGCGTATCGATGACATCCGGTACCGGTGGCTGACCCGCGTGGACTGCGGTGGCGCTCCAACGATTCCGTTTCTATGGTTGCCGCGACGAATACAACGCAACTCTAAAATTTATCTTTACTCGCCGCCCGCACCGTCGCGTGCGCTTGGCGTCCCTCGATCGCTTACATCCGCAATCTTGGGCGAGGTCAAGCAACTTCTTGTGCAGGCAACCAATCCGATGCCATCGGTCAACCAACGCACGTGCGGATTTTACCGGAGCGCCAAGTCTGCTTGCAAGCATTTCATGATCTGCCTGCCCTTGCCACGCCTTGTGGCACAAGGTTTGCAGAGGAGATGTACGAAAATGACGTCCGTGTTTATGGCACTTCTAGCCGAGTCCAATTTTTCTCCTGAGCCAGAATGCCTCTCGTCAAGCACAAGACTCCAATCAAATCGCCGACGATAGAGCTAGCAGCCAGGCGTTACTGGAGAAATGATGTCTACGGCGGAGTGGTGGTGGAACCTGATCGATGCCCCAGTCGGTCGCCTCGGGGCGCCGGCGGGCGGAACTGTCGAGCGCGACACAAATAAAATACAGGCGCATATTGAAAAGCTGGCCGGCTCTTCTCCTAGGCCAATGTGCAGAGGTGCGCGTAACGCTACTGCGCCGGAAACCTACCGCCGCAACGTCAGCTATGCCGGGAGCAAATTCCTGTTTGTCCAGGGGCGCGCCATCAAGAGCATTCTTTAGGCTCTCTGCTGCCCATGCGTGGAGTCGACTGCGTGCAGGCGATGGGCCAGAGCGGTGGCAGTAAGTGGTGTTTGAAGTTGGCGGTGATGATTCACCGCAGCGCTGGGCTAAATCTCTTCTTGGTATAGGCTCACTCCATGAGCTAATGGCATCGCACAATTGTTGCCATGAGAGTTCGAATACATCGTGGCGCAACAGAAATCGGCGGCTCCTGTGTCGAGGTTGAGTCTTCCGGACAACGCATCCTAATAGATGCCGGCTTGCCTCTTGATCTCCCGGCCGACGCTAATCCAGTGTTGCCGGTGCTGGATGCCAGTTCGCTCTGCACCATACTGATATCTCACCCCCATCAGGACCACTACGGCTTGCTTTCGTGGATGCCTCCTGTCCCGGTGGCTATGGGTGCAACGGCTCGACGCATACTCAACACGGCAGCACCGTTTCTACGGCAGCGTCCTCTTGCATTGGGCGGCCCGGACTTCATTCATCGTCAGGCAATGCAGATCGGGCCGTTTCGCATTACGCCGTACCTTGTCGATCATTCCGCCTACGACGCCTACGCTCTATTGATTGAGGCGGATGGCAGGCGGCTGTTTTACAGCGGGGACTTCCGCGTTCACGGACGAAAACGAAGTCTTGTCGAACAGCTGATTGCCTCACCGCCGACTAGCATTGACGCCCTGCTGCTAGAAGGTACAACCCTGGGACGGAGTGATCACGAAACACAGCCACTGTCCGAGAGTGATCTGGAGGATCGATTCGAGAGGGTCTTCAAGGAAACAGCTGGACTCGCCCTTATCCACACCTCTGGCCAGAACATCGATCGGCTGGTAACGATTTTTCGCGCATGCATCAAAGCGAATCGAACCTTGGTAGTTGACCTCTATACGGCTCAGATTCTTGAAACCACAGGCAACCCGCAAATACCTCAGTCTGACTGGGACATGATGGCACTGGCCATTCCGCATCGGCAGCGAATACAGATCAAGAGAAACGGATGGTTCGAGGCGCTTGCCCGTCATTCCTCCAACCGGATCTACGTCGGGCGACACATTGCCAAGAATCCAGAAAAGTACGCGTTGGTGTTTCGCAGCCTGTGGATGCTTGACCTTGACCAAGCAGGATGCCTTGCTGGAGCCTGCCTGATCCATTCTCAATGGGACGGCTATACGAAGGAACCAGCCTTTGTGGAGATTGATGGTTGGCGGCAACGTCACGGAATGCCGTTTCATCAAATACATACGTCCGGGCATGCCAGTCCCCATGACTTGCGTCGTTTTGCGCTCGCGATGGCGCCGGAAGTTCTAGTGCCGATCCATAGTGCCGCGCCGGAGCGTTTTGTAGATATTTATCCGAATGTGGTGAGGCATCCGGACAACGAGTGGTGGTCAGTGTAATGCCCGAGGTGAAACCTACACCCTCATCGACCACCGAAACACGGCAGGCGAAAACGCCAAAACGGAAAAAACGTAATCGGCATTGGGAAAGTCTTATCGGCCCGTATGAAGCGGGTGATTACCTGGTGGTACCTTTGATTTGTACAGATGACCTTCGTACCGAGGGTAATGTCATGAATCATTGTATTGGCCGGCTGTACCCTACATCGTGCAAGCTCGGCTTAATTCGGGCGTTCTCAATCCGGGATTTGGATGGACGGCGGTTGGCAACGGTATCCCTTGAGTTTGATTATTTGGAAGATCGTTGGAAGCTGGAACAATGCAAGGGATACGGCAATATAAATGTGAGCTTTGAAGGATCTGAGCCAACCGATCTGCATTTTCTGGTAGCAGATTTGGTTAGACTCTACCAACAAGCTCAGGAAAATCATTATGGGTGATGACTCTCTCAGACGACTATTGGAAGGCGCATTGCGAACTGCCTACGCAAGGACATATCCGCATGAGAGGAAGCGCGTAATCAGGCTTCCTGAGTCGAGCGATTTTGAGTTGAGCGGCAACAGGGAAAGGTTACGGATACACCTGTCTAAATACGCTGTGACGAAGAATATGCAGGACGACGTGGCTGCCTTCGAGGCGTGGGCCTTAGCGCTCAAAGCATGGCGCTGTGTAGAAAATGTTGAGCTCGATTGGGAAGTGCCGGATTCGGAAGACAAGCGGTTGGGGCACTACCGGAGATTTCTCTACCGCGTTGGCGCTTTCAAAAGGCTCTTTTCACCAGGATGGTTTTCGGTGAGAAACAGCGCATACCTCGATTTGGGCAGCCATCGTAATTTGACAATAAACAGTGCAACGTCTGCCCCAAGCGATCCAGCTCTTGGTTCAAGAGAGGCAATTCTTGAAAAAGAATTGACGGGGTCGGTTGAGTTTGCCAATGCCTTCAAACTAGCATCGCGGAGCCGACAATTCCCAGTTGGCCTTAGAGACGCAGAGAGCAAGAAGTGGGTCTTTGCTGGTGGCAAGAGTGCAATCGATATTGTGGGGGTAGATACGGATGGGATGCTGTGGGTTTTCGAGCTAAAGGCCGAGAAAAACCAGCGGTTGGGAATTCTCAGCGAGCTTCTCTTTTATTGCTCGATGATGCGTGATCTTTCTGAAAGCAAGTTTGGGTATGAGCTCAGTGAATCCAAAGACACCAGCCGTATGCACCCACGCGAAGTCGTCGGAAGAAAGAAGATCTGCGGATGTCTGTTGGCCCCAGGATTTCATCCGCTCCTTGCCGGCAATCGGATAGTGAATCTGCTTAACCAGGCCGCGGTCAAGGATGGTGATGCTGTTCGCTACTGCTCCTATAAAGTAAGCCGCGAGCCTTTGAGCTTCGAGCGAGTAGTTAGCGACTAAAAAAGCTCTGTTTTTGAGGCGGCTATGTAGGATTGCGATGGTTAGAGCGGCAGCAGTAACCGGTGATGGAAGTTGGCAGGGCGGGGCGTACTGCAAGGATGTTAAAGGGGAACGGCTTGCTGCCCATGCAGGGTGTATGGCGGATGCCGTGCTGGATTGCCCAACCTTACGCAAACCAAGCCACCGTCACACGCCAAACACTTTGAGGGCCGAGTCCAATACGCCTTCGATGCCCCGCCCAAAAAGCCCGTGCTTCTTTCCCAGAAATGGGGACTGAGCATAGGCATAAATGCCGGAACCGTCGAAGCGGTCATTGAGGAGTTCTTCCTTCCCCCACAGGTAAGGGAAGAATACTTCGCTGCGTTCGACCGAATGATTCAGGTTCGCGGAATAGCCGATGGTGGCACCTTGGTTGATGATGCTTCCATCGCCTGCCCATTCCAGCTTGACGCCACGACACCCCTGAACCACGAGCCGCGCCGGGCCATGGAAGACCAGAACCCGAAACTGCAGTGTTAGCCATGCCGTCGAACTAAGCAGGCGCCACTGCGAGCTGATCTGCATCGGATTGTCACGACGCTGCACGACCCCAATCAGGTTGTGCGGCTCAAAAACCATCGCACAGCCTTCCGGAATGTCCACTATCCCGATCTCGGCCAAGGGATCGGCCTGTGGGCAGGCGATCACCCGCGCCGAAAAGTCGCTGCGAAACCGTGTCAGGCCGTACATGCCTGCCGCCAGGCTGGTGAGAAAGTACTCCCTGTTGAGCACCCATTTCATATCCTTGCTGCAACTGGTCGGGGCGGCTAGCACATAGTCCTGGTGCAGCAGGAGTTCTTCGTAGCCGTCGAAATCGATATCGACGGAAGCGGATGAGATCTTTCCTGTCTTTGCCACGCCATCCGTCAAACAACCTGTATCCGGCAGGACGCAAACAGCCGGACGCCTAGCCGCGTAACGAGCCATTACAAAATAAAGAAAGGCCTTGATCGCAATCGGTATCAGGATGATGCCTGCCAAGACCATCAGCGCCTGCATGGCGACTGCCTTCAGGAGATCCACGGCCTTGATCAGCCAGTCGTTCTCTATCTCGACGATGGCCTCGTCAAGCTTCGCCTTCTGCTCCTTCGAAGCAACATCACTCAGCGCGAACTCTCGGACAGCCGGAATCTTCAGACTATCCATGACGACCTTCTGGTGCTGGTATTGCGTATGTGCATCATTGACGTCAGCCAGCAATTGGTCATGTCTTGATACGATCGCTCTATGGCTAGGAATCATCTCTAAACATTGATGCCATTGTTCTCGGCACTGTTCGTATGTCGGCAGGAACGCTGAATAGGCTTTGTATGCGTTGACATGTTGTCCAAGCAATACCGCCAGACGCTTCGCGGCGGATTCTCGGTTGCTTAGTACCTTTATCCGATCCCGCGTCAGGGTCAGGTGCGCCTTCTCCTGCGTCAGATAAGAATTCGAAATCTCGATCTTCTGCTTCTCTACGAATGCCTGCGGTGAGATCGAGAACGCCTTTAGTCGTTCCTCATTCGCCTTCAGTTCGGCATCGATGACACTGATGCGGTCCTCAATTTTGGCTTGCCCCATGCCGCCGATTTGGCTGATTCGATTTTTGGCATCTTCCCGCTGCTTGCTTACGAATGAATCGACTTCAGACTGCCAATTCTTGTAGGTAGACCGTGTGGCCAACTTCTCCTTGGCATCGTTGTAGAGGAACGTTCCGAACGCCAGCACCATGGCGATGATGATGAAGTTGATGAGATTGCGCCCAAAGAACCACAGCAACTTCTGTATCAGTGATCCCATATTTCTCCTAAGGCACGGCGTCAGGACTTTCGATTGCGCTGGCCCGGCAAGTACCCGATTAGCAACAAGGCATAACCTAGCGCCAGTATCCCACATGGTACTCACTCGAAGCACCTCTCGATTTGCCCCTCCCTCGGCCCTCCCTCCCCTAGCCGGGAAACCCACTTTTCCCACCCTAGCCGCGCTGCCCTGAAAGGGGACGAGCGTCGACCCCACAGAATTTCGTGGCGGGTAGGTAAGTCGGATTTTTCAGGAGGGGGAGGGGCTGCCGGTGGGACGGCTATGTGGCCGGTGTCGGGCCGGGGGAACTGCAGGGATCAGCGTTGCACTGACCTTGGGGATTGCCTAGTCGTACATGATCCCGGCAAGGTACGCGGCCTGCGACCTGACTGCTTCGCCAAATGCGGCATCGTCCAGGCAGTCAAGGTCAGCGTCCAGCAAACTATAGACAGCGTCGAGGATGAATACGTCAATCATTTTGAATCTCCTTTTTGTAGCGATGAAAGAAGTAGGCGGCAATGCATCCGAAGATGATTGCCAGGAGGGTTGGTACAGGGAACAACAGAATCAAAATGCCGGTGCCCAATATTCCGATGCCCCTTGTTGAGGCGAACGAAAGGGCAAGCGCAGTACAGATGAATATGGCCAGCGCGGTCGCCATCGATTTCAGGTGGCGGCAGGTGCAGCAGGTTTCTTCGCTGCCTTCGTGGTCTTGACGACGATATGTGCCGGCTTGTCGTCCATAGAGGGCGGCAATAAATCAGTCCCAGCCTGGATCAGGCCTTGAAGCTCCTGGAGCAATTCGGCAGGAACGTTGCGCACATACCCGCTTTCGATTGGGTCGGCGCGGCGTAGCAACCCGCAGTGCAAAAGCGCAGCGATCACGAAGTACATCGTGTTGACCGATCGGCCCGCAAATGCCGGAGCCAATACAGCGGGCTTGAATGCCTCGTGCTCTTGCACCTTGGACAATGCTGCCTCGATCTCTGCCAGTGACCACCAGCAGGCGTTGAACTTGCCCATGCCGTTGGACTCCGTGATGCGGATATGCAACCGATCCTTCGTGCCGACCTCGTAACCAAGTGCCGCCGTTAGGGTACAAAGGCCGGACAACGATTCGTATTGAAAGACCTTTGCGGTGGCGATATGCGGGGCGTTCAGTACGGCGTCGATTGTTTCTTTGCTCATGTAGTTCTCCTAAGGTTGGTTGTGGTGATTCATATAAGGTGGTTGCTTTGGCGCTACGGGTTCCAGGCGGCATTGGTTTCCGCCACATGGTCGGCAACTCGGGCTGCTTCCCACAGGTGCTTAGGCAAGTAATAGACAGGACCTCCTGCATCGTTCCAACACAGAAGGAACATGGCCCATTCGGGGTCGCCTGATTTCTCCGTCAGATACGTGCAGCTATCCCAGGACAGAGGCAGATCAGTTA
>JBIJDJ010000264.1:0-2604 GCA_044344175.1 Sulfuritalea sp. | reverse complement strand
ATGTTGGTCTTGCCGGCGGCGGGTTCCAGATACTTGCCGGTACGGCCGCTGATGTAGAGGATGTCGCCTTCGGCATTCACCAGCACGGCGGCGGGTGCCCAGGTCTGCTGGATAAGCTGGTCGGCGAGCTGGCCGAGGTTCTCGGGACGTTCGCTGGGCGGGAGGTCGTTGAGGGGCGCACGGGTCATGGTGCCGGGAAACTCCAGTTCATTCACGGAAAGCGTCTGGTCGAGACGCTGGTAGAGGCGCGCCTTGTTGTTGAGGGGGGCAAACAGGTGGTTGAAGTTGCCGACGGTCTCGGCGCTGCCGAGCAGCAAGAGGCCGCCCCGGTTGAGGGCGTAATAGAACAGCGGCAGCAACTTCTTCTGCAAAGCCGCGCCAAAGTAGATCAGCAGGTTGCGGCAGGTGAGGATGTCGAGCTTGGTGAAGGGCGGGTCGGAGACGACATTCTGGGGAGCGAATACCAGCATCTCGCGAAGGTCCTTGGCGATGCGGTAGCCGCCGCCTTCTTCGGCAATGAAATGGCGCGCCAGCCGTTCGGGCGAGAGGTCGGCGGCGATGTTGGCCGGATAGACGCCTCTGCGGGCCGTGTCGATGGCATCCGGGTCGAGGTCGGTGGCGTAGATCTGCAGGGTAAACCGGGCGTCGGGCTTGCGGGCTGCCAGCACTTCCCGAAAGACGATGGCCAGCGCGTAGGCTTCTTCGCCGGTGGAGCAGGCGGGCACCCAGGCCCGCAATGCCTTGCCCTCGGGGTGGCGGTCGAGCAGGGCCGAGATTTCGCTGCGCAGGGCCTCCCAGACTTCTGGATCGCGGAAGAAG
The DNA here is from genome assembly GCA_044344175.1 of Sulfuritalea sp. Lineage (GTDB taxonomy): Bacteria > Pseudomonadota > Gammaproteobacteria > Burkholderiales > Rhodocyclaceae > Sulfuritalea. The sequence continues at coordinate 1,785 of JBIJDJ010000264.1, read as the reverse complement.
TTGGTGACGCCGATCAGCAGTTCCTTGAACAGCAGGTCCAGCTCGTGGGGGTTGCCGCTCAGGAAGCTCACATAGCCTTCCATGGAGGCGATCTGATGCACGGCCATGCGCCGCTCGATGCGGCGGTGCAGGGTGTTGCTCTTGTAGAGCGAGAAGTCGTTGCCGCTGCGCTCGCGTAGCAGGAGGATGATCTTGTCGAGGGCGTTGAGGACGTCGGCCGGCGGAGCGGCTTCCGGCAACGGGCGCATGGCATGGCGCAGGGTCTCGGCGATGCGTCCCGGCAGGGCTTCGGGCGGGGCGACGATGTCGGCCACGCCGGCCTCGATGGCACAGCGCGGCATGCTGTCGGCCTGGGCGCTGGCGGGTTCCTGGACCAGCGTCAGTCCGCCGTTCTCCTTGATGGCGCGCAGGCCTAAGACGCCGTCCGAGCCCATGCCGGAGAGGATGACGGCGACAGCGTGTTCCTTGCAGTCTTCGGCCAGGGTGCGCAGGAAGAAGTCGATCGGCAGGCGCAGGCCGCGCGTCGCGATGGGGTCGAGCAAGTGGAGCTTGCCGTGCAGCAGCGACAGGTCCTTGTTGGGCGGGATGACATAGACGCTGTCGGGGGCGACCACCAAGCCATCCGTCACTTCGACGACCGGCATGCGGGTGTGGTGCTGCAGGAGTTCGGGCAGGGCGCTGACGTGCTCCGGCGCGAGGTGCTGGACGATGACGAAGGCCATGCCGCACCCGGCCGGAACATGGGAGAGGAATTTCTCGAGGGCTTCGAGCCCGCCGGCGGAACAGCCGATGCCGATGATGGGGAAGCTTGCGGGTGGCAATTGAACGGTGGCCACGGCGCTGCCCGCGCCCTTCACGGCGTTCTGCTTATGCGAGCGGGGGGGGGGTAGCTTGGTCACGAATGGCAGTTAATGCGGATAGTTATGACGCCAAATTACACCTTGTCGGGACGAAAAGCCACATTGATGGAAACGGCTGTTATAGACGGTGCCCGCCGTTCTGTCAGCGCGGGGAAAAATTCGCGGCGGTTACGCCGACTGTTGGTGCTCCACCCGGCTTTGCGCCATTCTTCCAGCACCGGTGATATTCGTGCCTGGCTGCGCAGGTTCTGCGCGCTCCCAGTTTGGTATCGTGTGCGGCAGGTATCTGCCAGTTACTCGCCATTCAAAACTGGATTGTTTCCACGCCTCCATGGTCCGCTGATGGCCGGGGGCTGACCGCCATTTGAACCGTATCCTGCCCGCTGGCACGGCGGGTGGACTCAGTAAGCCGACACTCAAAGCCCCGCCTACATTGCCGTGAATGGCTCTAATCGCTGCTTATGCGGCACTGACACACGGTTTCCAACCTCAGAATGCAAATAGCCGTTTCTGTGTAAGCGGGAACAGACAGGGCTTGAACTGACTGTTTCAGGTCATTCCCCTGCCCTACCCCTCCTAAAGTTACCCACTCGCAACTCAAACTCAGGAGGGTCTATGTCCGCACTTCGTATCGAAGACCATGTCCGCTGCCGCATGGTCACCCCGGATGGTCCATTGTCCATCACAGGCGAGATCATCAAGATTTTCCCGGCAGGTCAAAGCTATTGGCTTCATGTCCGCCAGGATGACGGTGCTGTACGCATGGTCTATGAAGCAACGACGCAGATCGAGACACTGGAACTCGAAGCAGCCTGACACTTTCACATCGTCCAATGAATATCAACGTCGGTATCGATCTGCCTCTTGGACTTGGATTACACCGGCAACGCGTCGATTTCCTTTACCGTGCGACGACGCCGCTAAT
>JBIJDJ010000112.1:0-9750 GCA_044344175.1 Sulfuritalea sp. | reverse complement strand
CAAGCTGCGTCCGGCCGTGGCCGTGATCGATTCGATCCAGACGGTATGGTCGGATGCGCTGCAATCCGCCCCCGGCTCGGTGGCCCAGGTGCGCGAATGCGCGGCGCAACTGACGCGCTTCGCCAAGCAAAGCGGCACCTGCGTGATCCTCGTCGGCCATGTCACCAAGGAAGGCAGCCTGGCCGGTCCGCGCGTGCTGGAACACATGGTCGACACCGTGCTGTATTTCGAGGGCGATACGCATTCCAGCTTCCGCCTGGTGCGCGCGGTGAAGAACCGCTTCGGGGCAGTCAATGAACTCGGCGTGTTTGCCATGACCGAGAAGGGCCTGCGCGGCGTCGCCAATCCCTCGGCGCTGTTCCTCTCGCAGCATTCGCTGGATGTTGCCGGTTCCTGCGTGCTGTGCACCCAGGAAGGCACGCGGCCGCTGCTGGTGGAAATCCAGGCTCTGGTCGACGCCTCGCAGGCACCGAGTCCGCGCCGGCTCACGGTGGGCCTCGAGCAGAATCGCCTGGCGATGCTGCTGGCGGTATTGCATCGTCATGCAGGCATCGTCTGCGGCGACCAGGATGTCTTCGTCAATGCTGTCGGCGGCGTCAAGATCGCCGAGCCGGCGGCCGATCTCGCCGTGTTGCTGGCCATCGTTTCCTCTCTGCGCAACAAGCCGCTGCCGGGCAAGCTGGTGGTCTTCGGCGAAGTCGGCCTCGCCGGCGAAATCCGCCCCGCGCCGCGCGGCCAGGAGCGTTTGAAGGAGGCGGCGAAGCTCGGTTTCACCCATGCCATCGTGCCCAAGGCGAATGCGCCCCGCCAGGCCATCAAGGGCATCGAAGTCATCGCGCTCGACCGCGTCGAGCAGGCCATCGAGCAGATGCGAGCCTGGTGAAAGGCAAAACCATGAGGTCTTCATGATCTCCCTGAGACTTGCACTGCGCATGCTCGCCCGCGACTGGCGCGCCGGCGAATTGACGGTGCTCGGCATCGCGTTGATGCTGGCGGTGGCGGCACTGACCAGCGTCGGCTTCCTGACCGATCGCGTCGAGCAGGCGCTGCGCCTGCAATCCCACCAACTGCTTGGCGGCGACCTGCTGCTGAGCGCCGATCATCCCTTGCCCGAGCGCTTCCTCCAGGAGGCGGCGGCACGCGGCTTGCGCCAGGCGCAGAGCGCCACTTTTCCGAGCATGGTCAGCCTGAGTGACGCCTCGCTGCTGGCGGAGATCAAGGCCGTGTCGGCGGACTATCCCCTGCGCGGTACCTTGCGCACCGCCGCCGTGCTCAATGCCGCCGATGCCGACACGGTGCGGGTACCGCAAAGCGGCGAGGCCTGGCCCGACGAGCGACTGGCAACGACCTTGAGCCTCGCTCCCGGGACATCGCTGGCGCTGGGAAAAATTGTCGTGCAGAGCGGCCCGGTCCTGACCATGGAGCCCGATCGCGGCATGAACGTGTTTGCACTGGCACCGCGGCTGATGATCAACATGGCGGACCTGCCGGCTACCGGGTTGATCCAGCCCGGCAGCCGGATTCGTTACCGGCTGCACCTGGCGGGCGAGACGGCCGCCGTCAAAGCCTTTGAAACCTGGGCCACGGTGCAACTGGAGCGCGGCGAAAAGGTCGAAAGCCTGGACAATGCGCGGCCCGAGGTGCGCAACGTGACCGAGCGGGCGCAGCGTTTCCTGCGCCTCGCGGCGCTGCTGGCCGTGATTCTGGCCGCGGTGGCGGTGGCCCTGGCCGCCGAGCGCTACATGCGGCGGCATCTTGACGGCTGTGCGGTGATGCGCTGCATGGGTGCATCGGCAGCGCAATTGCTGCTGATCCATGGCGGCGAATTCCTGATTTTCGGTCTTGCTGCCACGCTGGCCGGTTGCGGCGCAGGCTTTGTCGTACAGGCGGCATTGGAGCAAATGCTGGCGGGCCTGATGCTGACCAAGCTGCCGTCGCCGTCGCTGCTGCCCTGGCTGCACGGTTTGTTGGTCGGCCTCACGTTGATCATCGGCTTTGCCTTGCCGCCGCTATTGCGCCTCAAGCGCGTGCCGACGATACGCGTGCTACGTCGCGAATGGAGTGGTTCCGAGCCGGCTTCGGTCGGCGCCTATCTGCTGGGTGCCGCGGTTCTAGGCGCACTGATGCTGTGGATGGCCGGGGACCTGCGCCTCGGATTGATCGTTCTCGGCGGCTTCCTGATCGCGCTCGCCTTCTTCGCCCTGATGGCGCGCGGTCTCCTCGCCGTGCTTGGCCGCCTGCGTCCCGCCGGGCGCGGCTACGGCTGGCGCCATGGCCTGGCCAACCTACGCCGGCGCCTGGCGGCGACCATGGTGCAGGCGGTGGCGCTGGCGCTGGGGCTGACGGCCTTGCTGCTGCTCACCGTCGCGCGCGGCGACTTGCTCGACAGTTGGCTGGCGCGCGTTCCGGCCGATGCGCCGAACCGTTTCGCGATCAACATCCAGTCCGATCAGCGTGTCGCCATCACCGACTTTTTCAAGGCGCGCGGCCTGCCGCCGCCGGAACTGGAGCCGATGGTGCGCGGCCGCCTGGTGCAGGTCAATGCGCAGCCGGTCGGGCCGGAGAGTTATGTCGACGATCGCGCCCAGCGCCTCGTCGACCGCGAGTTCAACCTGTCGTGGTCGGCAAAAATCCCGGCCGGCAATACGGTCAGTGGCGGACGCTGGCATGGCGCGACGCAAGCCGCGGAATTTTCGGTGGAGCAGGGCCTGGCCGATACCTTGAACCTCAAGCTGGGCGATCGCCTGAGCTACGACATCGCCGGCAACCGCGTCGAGGCGGTCGTCACCAGTCTCAGGAAGCTCGATTGGGATTCAATGCGCGTCAATTTCTTCGTCATGTCGCCACCGGCAGTGCTCAAGGATTATCCGGCCAGCTACATCACCAGCTTCCACCTGCCGGCCGACAAGGCGGGCACGATCCCCGAACTGGTGCGGGCCTTTCCCAACATCACGGTGATCGACGTTGCCGCCCTGGTCAGGCAGTTGCATGCGACGATCGACCAGGTCGCGCGCGCCGTGCAACTGGTGTTCGGTTTCGCCGTGCTGGCCGGCCTGGCCGTGCTCTACGCGGCGCTGCAGGCCAGCAGTGACGAACGGCGTCACGAACTGGCCGCCAGTTGTCGTCAGCGCTTCTTGCTGAATTCGCCGTACTTGGCGCGCTGGCGGGGCTGCTCGCCGGCATCGCCGCCAGCCTGATCGGCTGGGGCCTGGCGCGTTTCGCGTTTCGCCTCGACTACCTGCCGCAGGTCGAACTCTGGCTGGTCGGCCTGCTGGCCGGCACCGTACTCGTCGTTGTCGCCGGCTGGCTGGGTGCTTCGTCAATGCTGCGCCAGTCGGCGCTGCCGGCCTTGAGGGCAGCGCAGTAGGGCCGACCCGCAGTCAAGTGCGGGTCACCGGTATCCGGCCTGCCCGTGGCGAATTTTCAGTTGTCCGGCTTGCAGCCTTCGGCGCAGCAGCGCCCCGGCTGGCGACCGATCGCGATTCGCCGCCTGGCGTCGGCCAGCATGCCGCGGTCGAGCAGGTTCTCGACGAGTTCGACGCGCTCCGCGATCGGGTAACGGCGGAAGATTTCCTTCTTCATCGCCTCGGGTGACCCGCCGCCATGCAGGCTGATCACCGAGTACCAGCCGCTCTGGTAGGACGCGGTGAGGTCTTCGATGAAGCGGGCCACGGCGATGCGTTTTTCGTAGGGAATGTCGGAGCGGCCGGTCAGCACCTCGGAGAGGCGGCCGGCGGTCGCCGGATTGTGGTCCTCGTCCGGTCCCGGCAGGGTCACGATGAGGCCACCCGAGACTTCGTGCGCGAGGCGCTGCATGTCGTAGATCTGGGTCGCCAGCAGGAGCTTGCCGATGTTCGAGAAAACGACTTCAGGCATGAAGATGCCGTCGGCTTCGCGCGTTGCATACACCGATGCGGCGACGCCGCAGGCGTAGAAACCCTCGACGATCCTGATCAGGTCGGTCATCGCATCGCGCAGGCCGGGCGCATGTCCGGCATCCAGTCCGTTGGCTTCGGTCATCAGCGTGCCGGCGCCGATCAGCAGGTCGCCGAAGCCGGCGCGCGCGGCGATGCAGGTGTGGCGATGGTGCGTGGCGTAGGCATAGGTGAGTGCGGCGCTGTGCCGCCATTCGCCGGCGAGGAAGACCCGTTCATGGGGGACGAAGACGCGGTCAAAGAGGCAGACGGCGGTGCTTTGGCCGTAGCGGTTGGAGAACAGTGCCGCCGCCTCGCCCGGTCGTCCCGCCGGCCGCGCCACCATGGTCAGGCCCTCGGCGTCGACCGGGACCGCGCAACAGACGGCGAAATCGGCATCGGCCTGCGTCATCGCCCGGCCCGGCATGACAAGCAGTTCATGCATGTAGGGCGCGCCGGTGACGATGGCCTTGGTGCCGGAAATGACGATGCCGTCGGCGCGGCGTTCGACGATGTGCACGTAGGTGTCTGGATTCGCCTGCGCATGCGGCCGTCGCGAGCGGTCGCCCTTGGCGTCGGTCATGGCAATGCCGACGGCGAGGTCGGCGTTGCATATGCGTTCGTGGTAGGCGCGCGCCCGCGCCAGATAGTCGCTGCCGTGTTCCGCATCGATTGCCGCGGCGCCCTGCAGGATGCCGGCCATCGCGTCGCCGGCGAGATAGCGCTGCGCGCAGCCGGTGTAGCGGCAGACCAGCCGCACCGCCTCGAGTTTCTGCAGCAGTTCGTCCTCGCTGCGCGGCACGTGCAGCATGCGGTTGTGGGCGTTGCCATCGCCATCCGCATCGCCGACCCGCATCAGCACCGCCGTGTCCTCGCGCAGTGCAAAGGCGTAACTGAGTCCGACGGCATTGACGCCCGGCTGCAGCGAGGGATCATCGGCCACCGATGTGACGCAGCGACCGTCAACGAAGACCCGTGGTTTCAGTCTGCGCAGCGATTCGCGGTATTCGGCAGCGGACATCAGCATGGGCGGCTCCAGGGGTATTGAGACGAGCGGTTACCATTTCAACCGGACTGCAGACGATACTACGAAGATATTCAGAGAGAAAGCCCGGCGTGCCCGATTTGAGAGCGCGGTAGCGGTCCGGCGCAGGCGGCCTGCATGAGGTAACGGCATGGCCTGATGCATAATGGGCGATGCGTGCGCCATTCCATCGCTCGACTATGCATGGCAGTCTGTCACGGCTGTGGCTGCAGCCGGCGATTTTGTTCGTCGTTGTGGCCTTTGGCGTGATGGTTTCTTTTGCGCTGGACTGGCGGCAGACGGATGCCAACATGCGCTCTGTCGCGCGCGAGCGCGGCGCTGCGCTGTTCCGTTTGGCGGAGTTGTCGCGTGACTGGAACGCCCGTCATGGTGGCGTGTATGTACCGGTCACGGAGGCCACGCAACCCAATCCTTATCTTGATCACCCGCGGCGCGATCTGCTGACCCGGGATGGCCTCAAACTGACAATGATCAACCCCGCCGACATGACCCGGCAGATTGCCGAGATCACGCAGCAGGACGATGGCATCCAGTTGCATATCACCAGCCTGAAGCCGGTTCGTCCGGGCAACGCACCGGATGCCTGGGAAGCCGATGCCCTGCGCCGCTTTGACGGTGGCCTTGACGAAATTATCGAATTGATTCCCGGTTCGCCGGCCGCGCACCGCTACATGGCTCCGCTCAAGGTCACCAAGTCCTGCCTGACTTGCCACGAGAACCAGGGCTATGTACTGGGTCAGATCCGCGGCGGGGTTTCCGTCACCATGCCCGCGGCGCATCTGCTGCAGATGCGCGATGCCGACCGCATCCGCTCGGGCGCTGTGCACCTGCTGATGTTTGGCGTGGTCGCCGCCCTGCTGCACCTGCTGGTGAGCCGCAGCCGCGGCCACATGCTGGTTCTTGAGCGTCTCGCAATGGAGCAGGAGCGGGTCATCGCCGAGCGTACGCACGGCTTGTCGCAGGCAAATGACGAACTGGAGCATCAACTCGCCGAACGCGAGTTGGCCGCGGCCGTGTTCGACAACGCGGCGGAAGCGATCATGGTTACCGATGAGCGCGGATATTTCGTCCAGGTGAATCCGGCTTTTTCGCTGATGACCGGCTACGCCGCGAGTGAAGTGCTGGGCAAGTCAGCCGGCATTCTCAGGTCGGGCAGGCATCCACCGGAGTTCTTTGCCGAAATGTTGCAAGTCCTGGAGCGGGAGAATCGCTGGCAGGGCGAAATCTGGAACCGGCACAAGAACGGCGAGATATTTGTCGTCTGGCTGGCCGTCAGTCGCGTTGCACGCGCCGCCGGGCAACCGCTGCGTTTCGTTGCCACCCTGACGGATATCACGCGCAGCAAGAAACTGGAAGATGAACTGCGGCATCGGGCCTACCACGATCCGCTGACTGACTTGCCCAATCGCGCGTTGTTTGCAGACCGTTTGCGGGTTGCGATCTCTCAGGCACAGCGCCATAAGCGCAACTTCGCCCTGTGCTTCATCGACCTGGACTACTTCAAGCCGGTGAACGACCAGTTCGGCCATGCCGCCGGCGATGATCTGCTGATCGAGACGGCGCAACGCCTGTGTCTCTGTGTGCGCGCGGCGGACACAGTGGCGCGGATGGGCGGCGACGAATTCGCCGCCGTCCTTACCGATGTCGGATCGCGCGCCGAGGTAGAAGAGGTTGCCGCGCGTATCGTCGCTGATCTGGCACGTCCCTTCGAATTGCAAGCCGGTACCGCCCACATTTCGTGCAGTATCGGCATCGCACTTTTCCCCGACCATGGCACGGAGATCGAAACACTGCAGCGCAACGCCGACGCTGCGCTTTATGGGGTAAAGGCCTCGAGTCGCAACGCCTATCGTATTTGTGCGCCTGACGCGGCCTGATTAAAGCGTCGGGGAAAGCCGGTCTCCCCCATGCTTGAAGGGCAAGAAACGGGCTGCTAGCCTGCTTTGCCGTCGCCCTGCCTCACTGCGGTCTCAAGAATCCTGTTCAAGGCGTCGCAGACTTGATCTTGCTGCGCCCCGCTGATGCCTACCCACAAGGGCAGGCGAATCAAGCGCAGCGCGAGTGTCCCTGTGTTCTTGAGTCGTCCCTGCGTGCGACCGTGGCGTTTGCCGGCAGGAGAACTGTGCAACGGCACGTAGTGGAATACAGCATCGATCCGGGCGCGTTTTAGCGCGGCAATGACTTCTTTCCGGTCGACTTCGGCCGGTAGCAGCACGTAGTACATGTGGCCGTTGTGCGCGCACTCCGGCGGAACGACAGGGCGACGCAACAAGCCTTTGGCCTCGGCTGGTTCCAACTGTTCGTGATAGCGGTTCCAGGCGTCGATGCGGAACCGGGTGATGCGATCAGCCTCCTCCAGTTGCGCCAGCAGGAATGCCGCCGTCAGTTCTCCGGGAAGGAACGACGATCCCACTTCCTGCCAGGTGTACTTATCCACTTCGCCCCGGAAAAAGCGACCGCGGTCGGTGCCTTTCTCGCGGATGATTCCGGCACGCTCGATCAGCGTTGGCTCATTGACCAGGAGCGCCCCGCCTTCCCCGGAAATGATGTTCTTGGTTTCGTGGAAACTGTAGGCTCCCAGGTGGCCGATGGTGCCCAGCATTCGCCCCTTGTAGCTGGACATGAATCCCAGTGCCGCATCTTCCACAATCATGAGACGATGTTTGGCCGCGATTTCGATGATCGTGTCCATCTCGCAAGCGACGCCGGCATAGTGGATCGGGACGATGGCTCTTGTGCGTGGCGTGATGGCGCTCTCGATCAGCAATTCATCGATGTTGAGCGTGTCTTCCCGGATATCGACAAAAACCGGAACGCCGCCGCGCAACACAAAGGCATTGGCGCTGGAGACGAAAGTGTACGACGGCATGATGATCTCGTCGCCGGGCCGGATGTCCAGCAGCAGCGCGGACATTTCGAGCGCTGCGGTGCAGGAATGGGTCAGCAGCGCGCGCCCGCAGCCGCTGTGCTGTTCCAGCCAGTCGTGGCAGCGAGCGGTGAATGGGCCGTCGCCTGCAAGGCGGGCGTTGCCATGGGCTTCAGCGATGTACTGCAACTCCTTGCCGCACACGTAGGGCTTGTTGAAGGCAATTTGGCCGGTGCTCATGGAGCTTTTTCTTTGTAGGCATCAACCATAGGGCATTGCGTTCGCCGTCCCGCCGGCGCCGACTTCTAGTTCAGTGTGCGCGCCAGCAGGATACGAAATTCCCGCACCAGATCGTCGTGTTGCGCGTTGCCGCCGAGCAGGGTGAACAGGTCGAGCATGGTTTTACGTGCGGCCTCGTCCTGCCACTTGCGGTCGCGGCGCACGATGTCCAGCAACTGCTCCAGCGCCGGGCGGTAGTCCTGCGCCAGCGCCAGTGCGCGCGCCAGTTGCAGGCGGGCATCGAGGTCGCCGGCGTTGGCGGCGATGCGTGCCGCGAGCGCCGCCGGGTCGGCGCCGCCGCCGGCCGCCGCCAGTTTCAGCCGTGCCTGCAATGCGGCAAGGCGGGCCGCGTCGCGCGCCCGGTACTCCAGCGCATCGAGCATGGCCTGCGCCACGTCGACCTGGCCCGTGTCGATATGGATTTCGGCGAGGTCGAGTTGCACGTTCTCGTTGGCCGGATCGAGTTCGCGTGCATCGGTCAGCAGCGATGCGGCGACCTCGGTATCGCCGCGCGCCCGCGCTTCCTGCGCGGCGACCCGCAAGGGTTCGGCAGGGGAGGGCAGCAGGCCGTCGATGAAGGCACGGATCTGCGCTTCGGCCAGGGCACCGGTGAATTCATCGACCAGTTTGCCGTCGACAAAGGCCTTGACGTTGGGGATGCCGCGCACGCCAAGCCGCGCGGCAAGTTCCTGGTTCTGGTCCGAGTTCAGCTTGGCGAGGATGAAGCGCCCGCCATACTCGGCGGCGAGCTTTTCCAGTATCGGCTTGAGCACGCGACAGGGTGCGCACCACTCGGCCCAGAAGTCCACCAGTACCGGTGTACGGTGCGAGGCATCGATGACTTTTTCCTGGAAATCGGCCGTGCCGACGTCGAACGAGTGGGGGTTCATGGGTAGAGTTGTTTCGCTAAAAACTGTTTTCCCGCAGTTTCTCAGGCTTGGTCTCACAAGGCAATCGGGTTGGGGCAAACGCGCATGGCCGGCATACGTCGCAGGGTATAATCCGCGCCTTGGATTTCCACCCCACATCTTACCCGCCGCGGTCCCTCCATCATGGCTGAATTCCTTGCCCTGCGGGGCTCTGCTGCGTTTTCGGCGCCCCGTCTGGTGCGCCTGCAAAAGACTCTCGGCGAAAGCGTGGCGGGGATTCGTCTGACTGCCGAACACTGGTATTTCGTCGAACTCGAGACCACGCTGAATGCCGATGAAACGGCCCGGCTGAAGGACTTGCTGGGCATCCCGGTGACGCTACCGGCGCCGCCCGAGGGCGATTTGTTGCTGGTGACACCGCGCCTTGGCACGATTTCTCCGTGGAGTTCGAAGGCGACAGACATCGCGAAGAATTGCGGCTTCGTTGCGGTGAAGCGCGTCGAGCGCGCCGTTGCCTACCATGCGACGGAGGCGAAAGGCATCACGCAAAAGTCGGCGCTGGCGACACGCCTCCATGACCGGATGACCGAGTCGGTGCTGGACTCGATCGATGCCGCCAGAGCCCTGTTCCATCATGTCGCGCCGCAACCGCTGACCAGCATCGATCTGCTCGGTGGAGGGCGCGCGGCGCTGGTTGCGGCCAACCTCGAACTGGGCCTGGCCCTGTCCGATGACGAGATCGATTATCTGGCGGAGAATTTCGCCAGGATTGGGCGT
>JBIJDJ010000014.1:0-31571 GCA_044344175.1 Sulfuritalea sp. | reverse complement strand
ATACACGGCCTCGTCTTCGATGGCGTGCTGTGCCATGCGGCGCTGGATACGGCGACCGATGGTGCTTTTCTTGTAGAGCGAGAAGTCGTGGCCGGTGGCGCTGCGCAGTTGCATCAGGATCTGGTTGATGCCACTTAAGGTCTTCTCCGGCGTGACGGACGGCGCGCGCTGCCGATAGACCGCCTGCCGGGTGACTTCCACCAGCATGGACGGCATCTGTTCCACGGGCAGGATGTGGGTGGCGTAGCCGGCGTTGATGGCGCTGGTGGGCATGCCGTCGTATTTGGCGCTGGAGGGTTCCTGCACCATGCACACCCCGCCGCCGCCGAGGATGGCGCGCAAACCCAGGGTGCCGTCGGTGGCAGTGCCGGAGAGGATGATGCCGATGGCACGTTCGGCCTGGTCTTCGGCCAGGGAGCGCAGGAAACCGTCGATCGGCATGCGCTGGCCGCGCACCAGTTCCGGCACCGAGAGTTGCAGCACGCCGTTCAAGATCGCCATCTCGCGGTTGGGCGGGATGACATAGACATGGTTGGGTTCGACGGCGATCTGGTCGAGCGCCTCGACCACCGGCATGGCGGTGGAGCGTTGCAGGATTTCGGTCAGCAGGCTGACATGGCCGGGGTCGAGATGCGGCACCAGCACGAAGGCCATACCGGTGTCCATCGGGCAGGCGCGGAAGAAGACCTCGAAGGCTTCCAGCCCGCCGGCGGAGGCGCCGATGCCGACGATGGGGAAGGCGGGGGGGGTGGCAACAGCCCCCGTCGTCTCTCCTTGATCGCTGGCGGCGGGCGAGCTGGCAGGCGGGATGCGCTTGGCTGCTAGCTTGGCGGTGGGCTTGCGGCTGGCTTTTGTGGCGGGTTTTCGGGTGACCATGACAATCCTTTCGCAGCAGACGTATCTACTTGGAATGCTACTCCGGCCGGGGGCTTCGAGGCGGATTTTCTCAGAGGGCGTTGCCACCTGCGAGCGCATCAGCGAGGCCTTCCTGATTCCCGTGCTGGAAGCCTTGTTGCAAAGCTTCCCCTTCGTGATTCTGGGCTTTCACACCGACAACGGTTCCGGGTACATCAATCGCGACGTCGCCAAACTGCTCAACAAGCTGCTGATCGAGGAGCAAACCAAGTCACGCCCCTTTATTGAGTCGGCTTCAGTAAGCTTGAAACTACCGTTCGGGCTGAGCCTGTCGAAGCCCCGCGCGCCCTTCGACAAGCTCAGGGCGAACGTTCAAGTAGATTGCAGCCGGCTCAAATAGCTGCTCTTCGCAGATCCTTGATCAACAAGTGAAGGTGATACGGGTCGGTCGGGCTTGGATCAAAATCGAAATGCTCATAGAACCGCCGAGCCTCGTTGTCCTTGGCATGAACAATGACCGCGCGGATACCGGCAATATCGGCGGCCTGAAGAGTTCTGGCAAGCGCATCATGCAGCAGGGCCACTCCCAATCCTTTCCGTTTGGCCCCGTTGTCGACAGCGAGTCTGGCGAGCAACATCACCGGAACAGGGTGGCGGGCCAAACCTTTCACCATTCGGGTGGGTGCCTGAGAGTGGGCAACGGCTCCCACTGCCAGGCTGTAATATCCCACGACCTTTTCGTCAGTTAGCGCCACATAGGTCTGCGCGCTGCCGGCCGACTGGCTGTTCAGAGCAAAACGGGAAATGAAACGATTGAGAGCATCATGGCCACAGTCAAAATCCTCGACTATGTGAATGCGATCAAGCTTCTGAATAAGCCAACCCGCATTCCTTGCCACCACTACCTGCCCGTTTTCATCAGGCGGGAAAGACGTGGCCGTGCGCGCGGCGGCGCGTCAAGCGCGGCCTGAAATGCCTGCCATTGGGCGTCATCGAGAATGAACAAACGCCGGTCCGCCAAGGTCTCGGCGGCAGACGTCAAGCCACTGTCCAGTAGAAATTCACTGACTGTTTTGTCCTGGGCTTGGGCCGCCGCCTGGATCATCTCCTTGGCGGCAGGCGAGATACGCAAATCGACACGTTGGGTCTTGGCGGAAGCCAGCATGACGTCACCTCTGAAGTTAACTGCAGCACAGTATATCGTGTGTTCAATCGCCGTACAATGCTTTCAGATTGGAGGCTGATGTCCAGTGGCTCCTTGTGACCGAACCGAGACCTCCAGTTTCACCACAAGCCGTGCTCTGATAGGTGAAAGTCGGCGCTGGCGCTACGGCGCTGCACGGTACTCGTTGACCAGCCGGCCGATACCCTCGATCACCACCTCGACCGTGCTGCCCGGCTTCATCGGCATGGCGCCGAGCGAGGTGCCGCAGAGGATCACGTCGCCCGGCTGCAGGGTCATGTCCCGCGAGATCAGCGAGACCAGTTGCGCCGGGGAAAAGATCATGTCGGCGAAGGGATAGCGCTGGCGCTCGCGGCCGTTGAGCAGGGTCACCAGTTCGCCGCCGGCCGGGTCGAAACCGGTTTCGATCACCGGGCCGAGGACGCCAAAAGTGTCGAAGCTCTTGGCCCGCGTCCATTGCGCGAAGCTCGCGTCGCGATTGAGCAGTTCCAGCGCCGTGACGTCGTTGGCGCAGCTGTAGCCGAAGATGTGGGCCGGCGCCTGCTCGACGCTGATGGCCGTCGCGGTCCTGCCGATCACCACCGCCAGTTCGCCTTCGTAGATGACGCGGCCGTCATAACTCTGCGGCGCCGTCACGGGCTGCCGGTGGGCGCAGTAGCTGTTCGCCCCCTTGATGAAATACAGGGGCTCGGGCGGGATCGCATTGCCGTTCTTCGCCGCGGCGGCGTGGAAGTTGTTCCACAGGCCGATCATCTTGGACGGCTGTGCAGGCGTCAGCCATTCGATCGCATCGACGGCGAACTCCTCGCCCGTCGGCCGGCTGCTGCCGAACATGTCGCCCTCATGGGCCTGTACCTTCTCGCCATCCAGCACACCAAAACGCTCCCTGCCGCCAACGCGGAATCGCAACCACTTCATCTGCCGTTCTCCTTGATCGAATGTCTTGTCAGCCCGGGCGCACCGTGCTGGCGTCCTGGCCGAAGAGTACTTTCTTTGCCGCTTCGTCGACCACCGGCGCAGGATTGATTTTTTCGACCAGCGCATAGGCGCGTTTTGTCGCCGGCCGCTCGCGGATCGCCGCGAACCAGCGCTTGAGGTGCAGGAAGTCGTCGAGGTTCTGGCCCTGCTTCTTGTGCGGCACGATCCACGGATAGCAGGCCATGTCGGCGATCGAGTAGTCGCCGGCGACGAACTCGCGGTCGGCCAGGCGCTTGTTCAGCACGGCATAGAGCCGCGCCGTCTCCTTGGTATAGCGCTCAATCGCGTAGGGAATCTGCTGCGGCGCGTACTGTGTGAAATGATGGTTCTGGCCGGCCATCGGTCCCAGCCCGCCCATCTGCCAGAACAGCCACTGGATGGTTTCGTTGCGCCCGCGCAGGTCTTGAGCGATGAACTTGCCGCTCTTGTCGGCCAGGTAAAGCAGGATGGCGCCGGATTCGAACAAGGAGATCGACTCGCCGCCATCGGCCGGTTGGTGGTCGACCAGCGCCGGGATGCGGTTGTTGGGCGATATCTTCAGGAAATCCGCGGCGAACTGCTCGCCCTTGCCGATGTTGATCGGTACGATGCGATGGGGCAGCCCGGTCTCTTCAAGGAACATGGTGAGCTTGTGCCCGTTGGGGGTGGTCCAGTAGTAGAGGTCGATCATCGGCTGCGCTCCTTTTCTTGCGTGATCCGCCGTGCCGCCTCGCGCGCCCAAAGCGCATAGATCGGCGGCCCGGGGTGAAAGCCGTCACTGGCCATGGCGGAGACATCCATCATCTCATGGCCCAGGGCGAGGAATTCGCAACCGGACCGGCGCGCCGCGATTTCCGTCAGCACGCGGTCAAACTCGCGCGCGCGGCTGCCGATATACCAGCGCAACGGTTGCGGCAGGGCGGGAAAGCGGTGCATGGGCGGCAGGCCGCTCAAGAGGATGCGACGCGCACCGAAGCGGGCGGCCAGCAGTTCGACCAGTTGCTCCTGCTGCCGGCGCCAGGTGGCAAGCGAATGCCTGCCGGTGACGTCGTTCACGCCGAGCGAGGTCACGACCACGTCGTAGCTTGCGGCGGCTTCCCGGCGCAGGCGATCAAGCATGTCGGCGGTGGTCGCACCGGTGACGGCCAGCAGCTTCCAGTGCAGGCGAAAAGTCGGCGCCAGCGCCACGGCGAGCTGACCGCTCAGCGCCTCGTCCTGGGTGGGCGCGCCGACGCCGGCCGCGGCCGAATCGCCGACGACGAGCAGGCGCAGCAGCGGACCGCTGCCGGCGACCCCGGCGCGCGGTCCTCCCGGCTCGGGAAGTTCGGGTACGGTGCGTCGCACATGGCGCCCTTGTGCCAGGAGGATGGGCGCCAGGGCCAGCGTGGCAATCAGGTGGCGCATCCGGCCTGGCTCAAAGCTTGTTGTGCGTACCCGAACGTACCGCGAGGAAGACCTCGCGCAGGAACAGGCCGAGTGCCGCGATCATCGCCAGCATCGCGGCGATGAACAGGGCCGCGACGCTGCGCGCGAGGTCGACGCCGAGCAAGGCGCCGAGGAAGGCGCCCGCCACCACCAGGCAGACCAGCAGGGCCGAGAGCACGGCGCAGAAAATCGCGTGGTACACCAGCCGGCTGCGGCGCACCAGCATGCGAATCTCCTGCTTCGCGGCGTCGGCTGCCTCGTCTGCATCGGGCGCCCGCGTCTCCTGGCGCTCCTGCACCACGCGGCGGCGATCAACGATTCGCCCCAAGCGTGTATTCAGGGCGGTGATCAGCGTCGCGATGGCGGTCAGGAGGAAAACCGGCGCAACCGCCAGTTGAATGACGCGGCTGATATCGGTGAGATGAGATTCCATGGCGGCAGTTTGGCTCAAATCGGGCACGGTGGGGCAATCAAGCTGAAGTCGCGCAAGCGCGACGCCGGGGCCGGCGTACATGCGCTACCATTCCGCGTTCGGGTGGCATCCGGCGGATCGATGGTCTCCGGCTGCCAATACCTCAACGCATGGCACTTTCTGTCGCGACAACCCAGGAGACATTTCATGATGAAGCTTTACTACGGCCCCGGTGCCTGTTCATTCGTGCCCCACGTCGGGCTGGAAGCGATCAAGGCGGCCACCGGCGAGGATTTTGAAGCCCAGTCGGTGAAGCTGCACAAGGGCGAACAGCGCACGCCCGAATACCTTGCCCTGAACCCCCTCGGCCTGGTGCCGGTGCTCGTGGTCGAGGGCAAGGCCCTGAACCAGATCGTGGCGATCTGCGACCATCTCGACCGGTGCTATCCGCAGGCCGGGCTGCTGCCGGCCGAGCCCTGGCAGCGCGCCCAGGCCATGTCCCACTTCGCCTGGATGAACAACACGGTGCACCCGACCTTCACCCGCATTTTCCGTCCCGGCAATTTCGTCGCCAGCGAAGCGGCGCAGGCCGAGCTCAAGCAGGCCGCGCTGGTGGCTTTCCGCGAACACCTCGAACGCATCCAGGCCATGACGGCGCATGCCGCGCCCTTCCTGCTCGGCGAGCGCCTGTCCTTCGTCGATGCCTATGCGCTGGTCTTCCTGCGCTGGGGCGGCCTGGCCGGGATCGACCCGGACACCCTGCCAGCCTACAAGGCGTTTGTCGAAAAGCTCGCGGCAGCCCCCGCGGTCGCCGCCGCCATGGCGCGCGAGAACATCACTCTGGATACCTACAAGAAGTGATCGCGCCGGGCGCGGGCCTTGCGCTCAGCGCCCTGCCTTGGCCAGCAGGCCCGAGATCTGCGCGTCCTTGTCGCGCCAGAGCTGTTGCACCCATAGTCCGAAAGCCTCGCGCGTCGCCGCGTCGGCGCCGTAATCGCTGTTCATCAGGTGCTCCGGCACCGGCAGGCTTTGCACTCGCACGATCACGCGCCGCAGCCTGCCGCAAAGAAAGTCCCTGAAATCCGGTGCGCCATCGGGGTAGACGATGGTGACATCGAGAATGGCGCGAAACTTTTCGCCCATGGCGTTGAGTGCCAGCGCAATGCCGCCGGCCTTGGGCTTCAACAGGTGGCGATAGGGTGATTGCTGGCGCTGGTGCTTGGCCGACGTGAAGCGCGTGCCTTCGAGAAAATTCATCACGCTGGTCGGAATCAGGGCGAACTTTTCGCAGGCGCGGCGCGTGGCCGCCTGATCCTTGCCGCGCATTTCCGGATGCTGCTTGAGATATTCCTCGCTGTGGCGGCGCATGAAGGGAAAGTCCAGCGCCCACCAGGCCAGGCCCATCACCGGCACCCATTTCAACTGCGACTTGATGAAGAACTTGAGCAGGGGAATGCGGCGGTTGAACAAGTGCTGCAGTACGAAAATGTCGACCCAGGTCTGGTGGTTGCTGTTCACCAGATACCAGCCTTGCGGGTCTAGCCCGGCAATGCCCTCGACATCCCACCCGGTACGCTGGGTCAGCGCCATCCAGCCGCTGTTGCACGAGATCCAGGCCTCGGCGATGGTGACCAGCAGCGGGTCGATGACAAGGCGCACGCCCTTGAAGGGCAGGATCAGGCGGACGATGGCAAACAGCAGCAGGATCGGCACCCAGAACAGGGCGTTGAGTGCCAGCAGCAGGAATGCGATGGCGCCGACCAGCGGCCCCGGCAGGAAATTCAGCATGCCGGCCTCAGCCTCTCAGCGGCCGGGCATCGGCGAATAGGTTTTCCGCAGAATGTTCTTCTGCACCTTGCCCATGGCATTGCGCGGCAGTTCGTCGACCAGATATACCCACTTCGGCACCTTGAAGTTCGCCAGTCTGTCCTTGATCGCCGTGATTATGCCGGACTCGGTCAGCGCCGCGCCGGCGGCGTTCTTCTGGCGCACCACCACGGCCGATACCGCCTCGCCGAAATCCGGGTGCGGCAGGCCGATCACGGCGGACTCGACCACGCCCGGCATGGCGTCGATCAACTCCTCGATTTCCTTGGGGTAGACGTTGAGGCCGCCGGTGATCACCAGGTCCTTCGAGCGGCCGCTGATGGTCACGTAGAAATCCGCGTCCCAGCAGCCCATGTCGCCGGTCTTGAAAAAGCCGTCGGCGGTGAACTCCTCTTTGGTCTTCTCCGGCATGCCCCAGTAGCCGACAAAGACATTCTCGCCCTTGACCTGAATGCTGCCGACCGCACCGGTCTTTACCGCCGTGCCGTCAGCGCCGACTATTCGCAACGCGGTTCCCGGCAGCGGATGGCCGACCGTACCGCCACGGCGCCCGTTCTCACCTGCGTCGTAGGGGTTCGAGGTGAACATGCCGCCCTCGGTCATGCCGTAGCGTTCGAGGATGGTGTGGCCGGTGCGGGATTTGAATTCGTCGAAGGTTTCCTTGAGCAGCGGCGCCGAGCCGGAGACGAAGAGCCGGATGTTGCGACAGGTCTCCCGACCGAAAGCTGCCTCGTGCAGCAGGCGCACGTAAAAGGTCGGCACGCCCATCATCACGGTGGCTTCCGGCAGCAGCTTCATGGCGCGCGCGGCATCGAACTTCGGTTCGAAGAACATCGCCGAGCCGTTCAGCAGCGTCGTGTGGCAGGCGACGAAAAGACCGTGCACGTGAAAGACCGGCAGCATGTGCAACAGCACGTCGCCGGGCTGGAAATGCCAGTAGTCGTGCAGCGTCTGCGCGTTGTGCGCGAGGTTGCCGTGGGAGAGCATGGCGCCCTTGGAACGACCGGTAGTGCCCGAGGTGTAGAGGATCGCGGCGAGGTCCGCCGCACTTCTCGTCACGGTGGCGAAGGCATCGGCATGCGGCGTCGCAGCGTCGATCAACGAGCCGTGGCCGGCGTCGTCGAGTTCCAGGACATGGGGCACGCCGGCTTGTCCCGCGAGTTCATCGGCCAGCGCACGCATTTGCGGCCGACAAACGAACAGCCCGGGTTTCGCATCGCCGAGGAAGTACTCCAACTCGTGGCGCTGATAGGCCGGATTCAGCGGCAGGAAGACCATGCCGGCGCGCAATGCGGCGAGGTAAAGGACGAGCGCCTCGGGGGTCTTTTCCACCTGCGCCGCGACGCGGTCGCCCGGTTGCAGACCCAGCGCGACAATCAGCCCGGCCATGCGCGCCGAAGCGCGCTCGACATCGCCATAGGTCCACACCCGCCCGTCGGGCAGGATCATGCAGGGTGCGGCGGGATCCTGCGGGAAATGCGCGGCGAGCAGGGCGTACAGGTTCTGGTTCATTGAATGATCGCTTCAGCGATTATTTGACATTGTCCGGCAGCCACATCGCGATGCCGGGAAAGAACGCCAGCAGCACGATGGCCAGGATCATCAGGCCAATGAAGGGCAGCGTGCCCCAGATGATGTCGCGCATCCGGATGTCGGGTGCGATCGAATTGATGACGAAAAGGTTGAGGCCGACCGGCGGATGGATCAGACCCATTTCCATGAGGATGGTCATCACGATGCCGAACCAGACCAGGTCGATGCCGTGCGCCTTGAGCGCCGGCAGGATGATGGGCGTCACCATCAGGATGATCGCCACCGGCGGCAGGAAGAAGCCGAGCACCACCAGCAGGATGTTGGTGGCGACGAAGAAGCCCCATTTTCCCAGTGGCAGGCCGACCATCCAGGCGGCGACTTCCTGCGTGATGTGCAGGTAGCTCATGACATAGGTGTAGAAGAAACTCATGGCGATGATCATCATCACCATGGTCGATTCGCGCACCGTGCCGCCGAGGATGGCCTTCATGTCGGCCCAGCGCCAGCAGCCGTAGATCACGATCACCATCAGCAGCGAGAAGAAGGCGCCGATACCGGCGACTTCCGAGGGCGTGGCCCAGCCGCCATAGAGCGCGACCATGATGATGACGATGATGCCGACGAAGGGCGCCAGTCGCGGCAGGGTTTCCAGCTTCTGGCGCCAGGTGAAGTTTTCCTCGCGCAGGATCTCGACGTTGTCGCCAAGCAACCGGGCGCTGGCCTGCTCGCGGCGGAACTTGATCACCACCCAGACGATGAACAGCGCGGTGAGCAGCAGGCCGGGACCGACACCGGCGATGAACAGCTTGCCGATCGATTGCTCGGTGACAACGCCATACAGGATCAGGGTCAGCGAGGGCGGGATCAGGATGCCCAGGGTGCCGCCGGCGGCGATGATGCCCGCCGCGAGGCCCGGGGAGTAGCCGCGCTTGCGCATTTCGGGAATGCCCGAGGAACCGATGGCGGAGCAGGTTGCGGGGCTCGATCCGCACATCGCGGCGAATACCGAGCAGGCCATCACGTTGGCGGCGCCGAGGCCGCCGGGGATGCGCCCCATCCAGCGGTTGAGCGAGGAATACAGGTCGCCGCCGGCACGCGACTTGCCGATCGCCGCGCCCATCAGGACGAACAGCGGAATGGTCAGCAGGACGAAATTGTCGAGCTCCGAATACAGGGTTTCGGCGATCAGCCCGACGGTTTCCGGCGGCATGTAGATGACCATGAAGGCCAGCGCCACCGAGCCCACGGCGAAGGCGATCGGCATGCCGGAGAACAGCGCGACGAAGGTGGCAATGCCGAACAGGATGCCGATCTGCATGGTGCTCATTCCTCGTCCTCCCGATGCTGGTGCAGATGCTGATCACCGATCTGCACCAGCAGTTGCAGCGAGAGCAGGCTCATGCCCAGCGCCATGGACAGATAGGCTGGCCAAAGCTTCGGGCCCCAGGAGGTGTTGCTCATCTTGCCGTCGCTCCAGGCCTCGTGGAAGAACTGCCAGGATTTCCAGGCGATGAAGATGCAGAACAGCAGCGAAAGCAGGTCGCCCAGCATGTAGCGATAGCGGTTGGCGCGCGACGACATCAACACATCGAGCACCTCGATGCCGACATGGCCGCGCGAGGCCTGGGTAAACGCCGCGCTCATGAAAGTGGCGCCGATCAGCAGCATGATCGACATCTCGATCTCCCAGTCCGTCGGCCAGTCCAGCCAGTAGCGGACCGCAACTTCGAACACCAGGATGCCGGCACAGACGACGATCAGCACGCCCGAGGCATACCCGGCAAGCGCATTGATCGCCGTCACCGCCCGCCCGAAGCGGCCCCAGAGCGCGCGCACGGCTGGCCTTACTTGACCGACAGGGCCATGTCGAACAAAGCTTTGCCGTTCTTGACCTTTTCCTCGAAGTCCTTCCAGGCCGAGTTCTTCGCCACCTCGCGCCACTTGTCGAAGGTCGCCTGGTCCATGTCGACCACCTTGAGGCCGGCTTTAGTGAAGACCTCGACCACGCGCTCGTCGTCGGCCTTTGCGGCGTCCATGCCAAACTTCTCCAGCGATGCGCCGACTTCCATGATCAGCTTCTGCTGCGCCGGCGTCAACGCATCGAAGGTCTTCTTCGACATCAGGAGCGGCTCGAACATGTACCAGAAGGAGTTCTTGCGCCCGGCCGTGAGGAAGTTGGAGGTCTCGTGCAGGCGGAAGCTGATCAGCGAGGTGCTCGAGGTGACGGCGGCATCCAGCACGCCGGACTGCATGGCGCTGTAGATTTCGTTGGACGGCACATTGGTCACCGCACCGCCGGCCGCCTTGATCATCAGATCGATCTCGCGACTGCCGCCGCGCACCTTCATGCCCTTGGCGTCGTCCGGCGCAAGCAGGGGCTTGGTCTTGGCGGCGATGCCGCCGGCCTGCCAGACCCAGGTAATGATCTTGACATTGCGCTCGTCGAGCAGGCGCACCAGTTCCTTGCCGATCGGCGCATCCTTCCAGCGCAGGCCCTGCTCGTAGCTGGTGATCACGGCCGGCATCAGGGTCAGGTTGGCCTCGGGGAACTCGCCGCCGGCATAGGCCAGCGGGTACAGCGACATGTCCAGAGCGCCGGTGGACAGCGCCTTGTACTGCGGCACGGCCTTCATCAGCGAAGCGGCCGGATAGATCTCGAACTTGAGCGATCCGCCGCTCTTCTTTTCCACCTCGGCGGCGAACTTGCGCACCAGGCGGTCGCGGAAATCGCCGTCGTCAATGGTGCCGCCGGGGAACTGGTGGGAAATCTTAAGCGTCTTGGCCTGTGCCAACACCTGCGCACTGGCAAGTCCCAGAGCCACTGCGCCGATTGCCACCAGGGCGCCCTTCAGAAAGTTGCGTCGCATGTCCATTCTCCTCGTTTAATTTTGTTTGGGCCGCGCCAGCCGCCTGACGGTGGCTGACATGTTGATAGTACCCTCGCGGGCAAAGTTCTCGACGTTTTGCTCCAACTCGTCGAGGTCGTACAGATAATTCACCATGACGCCGAAGGACTGCTGCAAACCTTTGGCGGAAGCATCGCCGCCGGGATTGATGCGCTCGATGCGCGCGCCGTTGCCCAGATGAAAGCGCGCGACGGCATCCAGCGGCTGCCGGCCATCGCCGCGGCGGGCCTTGGCAAGGGTCAGGTAGCGCGCCGCGATTTCGGCGAGAGCCTCGTTGATCCTGCGCGCCGCCACTGCGTCCTGCAGCCATGCACCGGCCGCCAGTTGCGCCACGTCCAGCTCAAGCGCTTCGGCTGCCAGCTCTTGCGGATTCTTCTCCACCCACTTGGCGAAGCCGGGCAGCGGCGACAGGGTGGCGAAGTGCCGCAGCTTGGGGAAGTCGCGCTGCAGGTCGTCGATCACGCGCTTCAACAGGAAACTGCCGAAGGATACGCCGCGCAATCCCGCCTGCGTGTTTGAAATCGAGTAAAAAATTGCGGTATCGGCACGGTGTGCATCAAACACCGGCGCCTGCTCGTCGAGCAGGGTCTGGACGTTTTCGGCAAGCCGGTCGGTGAGCGCCACCTCGACGAAAATCAGCGGTTCCATTGGCATGCGCGGATGGAAGAAGGCATACAACCGGCGATCCGAATCGAGCCGGTTCTTGAGGTCGGTCCAGGAGCGGATTTCGTGCACCGCCTCGTACTCGATCAGCTTTTCCAGCAGCGCCGCCGGCGCGTTCCAGGTGATGCGCTGCAGTTCGAGGAAGCCGACATCGAACCACGCCGCCAGACGCGACTCCAGCTCGCGATCCAGCGGCCCCAGATCGGGGTCTTCTTCCAGGTAGCGCAGCATATCGGCGCGCAGGTCGACCAGAAATTTGACGCCCTGCGGGATGGCGTTGAACTGCGTCAGGATGCGGATGCGCGACGAGCGCAAGGCCGCGCGTAGCTCGGCCTCGGCGTCCCACTGCGTCGCGTTGCCCACCGCTTGCTGATACCTCTCGTGAGCCGCCGCCACATGCGCCGGGGTCGGACCGAACTCCAGTGAAATGAGTCGCAGAAAGGCATGTCGCGCGTCGTCATCCAGCTTGAGGTAGGTCTGCGCCAGGTCCGCGGCGCGGGTCCGCGCAGAAACCTCGCCGCCTTTCGCCTCGGCACACTCGGTGAGCAGCCGCCGCCATTCCTCCACCTGTTTCGGCCGGTTGCCCGCCGTACCACGGGCGCCGACTATCGAGCGCAGGCGCTGGACCAATCCATCAACCATGAACCACCTCCGGTGCCTGTGACATTTCGCGCAAAGCGGCCAGTTGCGCCAGCAAGTGCCCTCGCATCACCTGCTCGGCGGCATCGGCGTCCTGACGATGCAAAGCCTGCATCAGCGCGCGATGCTCGGCCAGCGAGGCGCTCAGCCGGCCTTCCAGACGCAGCGAGTGATGACGGGAGAGCTTCAGGAGTTTTCGCAGGTCGCCGATCACGATCTGCAGCCAGCGGTTGCCGGCGCATTCCTGCAACCGGTCGTGAAAAATATAGTTGGTTTCGTAATAGCGATTCACATCGCCCGCCGCCGCGTAGCGCTCCAGCTTGTCATGCAGGGCGTCGAGCGACTTGAGCTGGACCGGTGTGCACTTGCTGGCCACTTCATGAGCAACGCGGCCTTCGAGCGTGGCCATGATGGGAAAGATTTCCTCCAGATCGCGCAAGGTCAGCTCGGTGACGAAGCAACCCTTGTGCGGCTGCAAGTCAACCAGGCCCTCGGCCGAGAGCACCTTGAGTGCTTCGCGCAAGGGCGTGCGACTGATGCCCAGTTGCTCGGCCAGCACAGCCTCATCCAGCCGCTGACCGGGCAGCAGCGCGTGGCTGTAGATCCGCTCACGCAGCAAGCCGACAGCCTGTTCCGACAGTGATGAGCGATTGACCCTTGTTTCCACGTGTATTTGTTATTGCATACGATATTTTGTATACAACTTACAGGGTGCCGTGCGATGGCGTCAAGCTGCACCGCAGCAAAGCCCTAGCACGGCATCAGTTGGGAAAAATCATCGATCGCCGGATAGCCGCCGGTGTCCTTTTCGGGTTTCGTGGTGTCCGGCCTCTTTACCGCCACCAGATGGGCGATGCCATAAAGGCGCGCGCTGTCGAGCACCGGCAGGCTGTCATCGACCAGCAGGGTGCGCGCCGGATCGAAGGGCTCGATCTCGGCCAGGCGTTGCCAGAAAGCCTGCTCCTCCTTTGCCGCGCCCAGCGCGTGCGAGCTGACGATGGCGTCGAAGCGCGGCGTGAGGCCGGTGCGGGCCATTTTCAGCGTCACGCTCTTGTGGTGCGCGTTGGTCGCCAGCACCACGCGCCGGCCGCTGGCGCGCAGCGCATCGAGGAAGGCCGGCACATGCGGATGGATGTCGATCAGGTGCGCGACTTCCTCCTTGAAACGCATGATGTCGAGTTCCAGCGCGGTTTCCCAGAAATCCACCGAGTACCACTCCAGCGTCCCGGCGCGGCCGTGATAGCGGGCCATCAGTTCCTCGCGCCCGGCCGCCGGGGACATTCCGCGTGCTTCGGCATAGCGCAGCGGCAAATGGGTTTGCCAGAAATGATTGTCGAAATTCAGGTCGAGCAAGGTGCCGTCCATGTCGAGCAGGACGGTGTCGATCCGCGACCAGTCGACTAGCGCGCGCACTTCCATACTAACTTTCATGGCGAGATGCCACCCTTGATGATGAAACACGCGAAAGGCGAATTGAAGGCCCACCCCTCCCATCCTCCCCTCACGGGGAGGCTACTGGTCAGCTCCCTTCGCTCGATTATCGCCGGTCGCTCCGAATGTGTTATTTCACGCTAAGGCCGGATGTAGGCATAGCCCAACTTCTGCAGGCGCATCACTTCAACATAGCCGGCTCGCGCGTAGTCAATTCCGTCGATCATGTCATCCTTGGTCAGGTGCTGTGCCTGCATCGAATTGCCGCAAGCGACGAAGCGCACGCCGGCCGCCATCGCATCCTGCACCCGGTTGGCGGTCAGCGCATCGGCCTTGAGCATGCCCAGCGCCGGCCCGATGACCACCACCGAGATGTCGACCTTGCCGAGTTCTTCCTGCACGTTGTTGAGGTTGGCCAGCACCGTGTTCCACTTGCGCGAATCGTCTTCATTGACCTGAAATACCGCGCGATGCTGCGCTGCGCCCTTGCTCCCGGCCCTGGCGACGGCGTCCGCCGCAAACGCCGCGGGGAGCATCGACAGCAGCAGTGCGAGCAGCCCGAGTACCGCCGCGTATCTTTTATGCATATCTCTTCTCCTTTTCGGCGGCGGTCCTGCGCCGGCTCGTGAACCCTGGCTACTCTGCCACAAATTCCTTGCGCGCAGACCGGTTGCACCCCTGCCGGCGCTGTGCAGCGAGGCCGCTGGCTGCGGCAAACTGCTAGGATAAGGGCTGCCCTTCACTTCCATCCCGTTCGCACTATGCCCATCCGTCGCCTTCGCGCCGCCGCGATAGTTCCGGTCCTCGCACTGGTCCTGCTTGCCGCCCCGTTCGACGGCGTCCAGGCGCAGTCCAGGGACGTCAAGCTGTCCGGCATGGGCATCCGCAAATGCAGCGAGTGGCAGCAATGGAAGGCGGCGGGCAATGCCGAGTCGCGCGCAATGGCCCTGGAATGGGCACAGGGCTTCATCGCCGGGCACAACGTCTATGCCCGCACAGGGACGGCAGCGGCAAGCCCGGTGGTCGCCAGTGTCAGCGTGCTGATCCCGCTGCTCGACAGCTACTGCGAGAAAAATCCAGAGGAACGGATACTGTCCGGCGTAATCGGAATCACCACGAGTCTGGGCGGCGCCAAGGTCAACGTCACGCCCAAGGCGGCACCGGCGCCGAACCCCCGGCCGGAGAACAAGGGCCGGCTGGATTCCTGAAGCCAGGCACCGCCGGATTTCGGTCGGCTAAAGCAACTTCTCGATGTCGCCTGCCATGTCCTCCGGCTTCGTTGCGGAGGCATAGCGACCGACCACATTGCCATCGCGGTCGACGAGAAACTTGGTGAAGTTCCATTTGATGGCTTCCGTGCCGAGCAGGCCGGGTGCCGCTGCCTTGAGGAAGGCAAAGACCGGATGCGTATCGTCGCCATTGACATCGACCTTGGCGAACATCGGGAAAGTTACGTCGTAGGTCAGGCGGCAGAATTCTCCGATGGCCACTTCATCGCCCGGCTCCTGCGCACCGAACTGGTTGCAGGGAAAGCCGAGCACCGTCAGTCCCCGCTCGCCATATTTCCGCCACAGCGCCTCAAGACCAGCATACTGCGGTGTAAAGCCGCAACCGCTGGCGACATTGACGAACAGCAGAACCCTGCCCTTGCAATCCTGCATCGACCGCGTGCTGCCATCGATGGCTTGGGCCGACAGTTTGTAAAGCGCGCTCATCATTTCTCCTGGTCGAGTTTTACGGCATAGCGCTTGAGGTCGGCCAGTCGGACGACTTCCAGCGCGGCGAGGGACGTGGATTCAAGCACCACCGGCGGCGCCTTGCCGGCCTGCAGCGCCTCCTGCCAGCGCGCGGAACACAGGCACCAGCGCTGCCCCGGCTTGACCCCGGGAAATTCGAATTCCGGGTGCGGAGTGGACAAGTCGTTGCCGCGGGACTTGGAATACGCCAGGAATTCGGCGTTGGCGATGATGCAGACGCCATGGTTGCCGACGTCCTCTTCCGTCACCTGGCAGTCGCCGGTACGGAAGAATCCGGTCATCGGGTCGGTGCTGCAGGGCTGCAGGACACCGCCCAAAACATTCTTCGCCAAGTCATGCATGTTGTTCTCCAAGCCAAGTATGGATTATTCACCATGAACGGCCCGGTTGCCTGCCTGCCAAAAAAAATGGCCCGCGCACGGGCCATTTCCATTTCGCGGGTGTGGAATCAGAGTCCCGCGTCGGCCCGCAGCGCTGCTGCCTTGTCGGTGGCTTCCCACGTGAACTCCGGCTCGTCGCGGCCGAAGTGGCCGTAGGCGGCGGTCTTTTCGTAGATCGGACGCAACAGGTCGAGCATCTGCACGATGCCTTTCGGGCGCAGGTCGAAATGCTTCTTGACCAGTTCGGCGATGGTGGCGTCGGCGACCTTGCCCGTGCCCTGCGTGGTAACCCAGACCGAGGTCGGCTCGGCGACGCCGATGGCGTAGGAGATCTGCACCAGGCATTTGTTCGCCAAACCGGCGGCGACGATGTTCTTCGCCACGTAGCGGCTGGCGTAGGCGGCGGAGCGGTCGACCTTCGATGGATCCTTGCCGGAGAAGGCGCCGCCGCCGTGGGGCGCCGCACCGCCGTAGGTGTCGACGATGATCTTGCGCCCGGTCAGTCCGCAGTCGCCCTGCGGACCGCCGACGACGAAGCGACCGGTGGGGTTCACCAGATACTTGATCTCGCCCTTGACCAGTTCCTTCGGCAGCATCGGCTTGATGATTTCCTCGATCACGGCCTCGCGCAGCGCCGACAGTTCGATATCCGGCGCGTGCTGGGTCGAAACCACCACGGTATCGATGGAATGCGGCTTGCCGTCCTGATAGCGGATCGTTACCTGCGACTTGGCATCCGGGCGCAGCCAGGGCAGGCGACCGTCGCGACGCAGCATCGACTGGCGCTCGACCAGGCGGTGCGCCAGGTAGATCGGCAGCGGCATCAGCACCGGGGTTTCGTCACAGGCGTAGCCGAACATCAGGCCCTGGTCGCCGGCGCCCTGGTTCAGGTTGTCGTCGTAGGCCTTATTCACGCCCTGGGCAATGTCCGGGCTCTGCTTGTCGTAGGCCACCAGCACGGCGCAGCCCTTGTAGTCGATGCCGTACTCGGTGTTGTCGTAGCCGATGCGCTTCAGCACGCTGCGCGCGACGCCGATGTAATCCACGTTGGCCTGGGTGGTGATCTCGCCGGCAAGGACGACGAGGCCGGTGTTGCACAGGGTCTCGGCGGCGACGCGGGAATGCGGATCCTGCGCCAGGATGGCGTCGAGGATGGCATCGGAAATCTGGTCGGACACTTTGTCCGGGTGGCCTTCCGAAACGGACTCGGAAGTGAAGAGAAAATCGTTTGCCATGGTCTCGCTCCTAAAATGCTATTTCAGTGAAGGCTAACGCCGGCTTAACCGACGTTAAGCGCAACGGCCGAAACTAAAACAAAAACGCCTCGTTGCAGCGGCGAGGCCGGCTTCGAGGCGTGAGCGGGCGACGCTTTAGCGCAATTTGTTTTTCCACCGTTGCCGGTGTTCTCCGCCACGCAAGTTGTCATTTAACTCGGCGGAACAGCGAGCATTGTAGGCCAGGAGTGCCTCCAACGTCAATTCGCGGTGATAAGCTGCGCCGATGCTCTGGCTGCTCCAGTTTTGCGCGGCGCGCGCCGCCTTCGCCACGATGTTCACCGCCTGGTCGGCGGTGCTGCCGCTACTGCGCACGGATTGGCAACTAGCCGCCTGGCAGGCCGGCATGGTGCAGTCGGCCTACCACGTCGGTTTCCTGGTTTCCCTGTTCGCCGTGGGCTTTCTCTCTGACCGCTTCGGCGCGCGTCGCATCTACCTGATGACGGGCGTCGCTGCGGTGAGTAGCGGCCTGCTGTTCGCCTTTTTCGCCGACAGCTTCGTCTCCGCCCTGCTGCTCTACGGACTGACCGGCCTGTGCTCCGGCGGGTCCTACACGCCGGGACTGGCCATCGTCGCCCAGCGCATGCGCGAACGGCAGGGCATGGCGCTGGGCTTCTACCTCGCCGCCGCGTCGCTCGGCTATGCCATCGGCCTGCTGATCGCCAGCGCCATGATTCCGCTGGCCGGCTGGCGCGGTGGCTTCGTCGTCACCGCGCTCTTTCCGCTGTGCGGGCTGGCGCTGGGCTGGTGGGCACTGCGCGATGTGCCCAACGTGGTCCACGATAGCCACGGCGGCCGCAGCCGCATCGGCGAAGTGCTGCGCAACAAGCCCGCGATGCTGTCGATCTGGGGCTATACCTTCCACGCCTGGGAACTGCTCGGGCTCTGGGCCTGGCTGCCGGCCTTCCTTGCCGCCGCGGCGGTGGCCGGCGGCAGTGGCGGAACGCAGGCCGCCAGCCTCGGCGCCACGCTAAGCGCCCTGACCTACCTGGCGGCGGTAGTCGGCAGCGTGCTCGGCGGCTCGCTGTCGGACCGCTGGGGGCGCACCACGGTGACCCTGCTGATGTCGGTGGCGAGCCTGGCCTGTTCCTTCAGCTTCGGCTGGATGGTCGGCCTGCCGATGTTCCTGCTGGTGGCCGTCGCGATGTTCTACAACGTCACCGGGGTCGGCGACTCCTCGATCCATTCGACGACCCTGACCGAGCTTACCGATCCGCGTTACCTCGGCGTCGCCTATTCGCTGCGCTCGGTGCTCGGCTTCGGCGCCGGCGCGATTTCGCCCTGGATCTTCGGCCTGGTACTCGACTGGGGCCGCGCCGGCGCCGCCTTGCCCGACCACATGGTGTGGGGGCTGGCGTGGTCGACACTGGGGCTGGGCGGACTGCTCGGACCGGTGGTGATCTGGCGTCTGCGGCGAATGCCGGAGGCGATCAAACTGGCGGGCGGGAAACGGTAAGGGGCTATCGGCGGGGAGCACCTGACCAGAAACCAGTCATCAGTTACCGGCAAAAGACTCATTGCCGACTGATGACCAAGCCATAGGCTACGTTAGCTCGCACCATATAGCGGACAATCGGATTTGTCGGGTTGCCTATTTTCCGTCACTCCGGCTGGAACTCGGGAAGCCTCTCGGAGTGAGACGTCTTCTACTTCGTCGCCAAACATTGACGCCACGTAGGCGCGCATGAACCACTTAAGGGGATTGCGCGCCACGGTGCCGATGGCGTCCCAGTCGGGGCCAAACCAGCCTTTGAGAATGTCCTCGATGACGTACCATTCGTTGGCGATGATAGGCCCACCGTGTGACCAATAGGCTGACGGATTGAAGTACTGCGGACTCCGACCACCGCCCTCACCATCTTGACCGTCGTCCGGCTGCGACGATTCAATCAGGTAATTCAACCCGCCGGATTTAGCCACCCAGAAATTGAGGATCGCCCCATCTATTTTCTTAACGTTCATGTCGCCTCTCCGTTCAGGGTTACGGTGATACACCTGATATACGGATGGCGCGGCTAGCTTATTCCATAATTCTCAATATTTTTGCAGCGTGCCTATACCATCGACAGGTGACGGCTAACGGGTGCCGCGCGAAAGAAAAGGCTATTTCCTGATTTTTAATCCCTGCGTGCTGGGTCAGCTTTCAGCAAAGTTGAATGGGCGCTACAGACTTATTCTGCTGAAAAAGTCCTTGACATGCCATATGCATTAATAATATGATTATGGCATTGTTTATGAGGATGCATTGCCATGATGGGTCGTCAAGCAACAGGTCGTGAGCAGTTGTTCTACACCTTCAGCATGGAAGACCATGTTCCGGAGGCCAGAATTGGCTCGGTGGGTAACCGGATTCGCATCATCCTGCACACCGTCTATGCAAGAAATGCCGTCTGATAAATCTCGGAATTACCGAAATGAAGCCTAATGTTGCGTCGCGCAAACGGCGTGTTGGTAGGGTCGTGCTGCTCGTCGCGATGTTTCTGGCCTTTACGCCCGCATGGGGGCAATTCGTATCACCTACAGTTGTGTTCAGCAAGGCTGTACTTCATCCATCGCAAGTGGCCGTGGTGGTCAATGAATCTTTCCCAGGAAGCCTTGAGGTGGGGGAGTACTACCTGTATGCCCGCGGTATTCCAGCAAAGAACCTCATCCGGTTGAACTTCCCGGCAGCATCTTCGACTATCGGCGTCGATGAATTCGTAGCTATTCGCAAGGACATTGATCAGCGACTGGATGAGTCAATCCAGGTGGTTGTGTTCGTCTGGACGACACCCTATGCCGTGGCATGTAATTCCTTTACCAGTGCCTTTTCATTAGGTGTGCAGGCAGAACTTTGCAGGAAATCCTGTGAGCCTACTCGTCCGAATCCCTACTTCAACAGTCGGTCGATCAAGCCGTACCGGGATTTCGGATTGAGGCTTTCCATGTTGCTGCCGGTCGAATCCGTCGAAAAGGCGAAGGCGTTGATTGACCGGGGCGTAGCCAGTAATGGACGTCGGGTACGTGCGAAGGCTTTCTTTCTGAAAACGTCCGACGCCGCCAGAAGCAGTCGTGCCAGATTCTTTCCCAAGAGCACAGAAATTTTGAGTCCACCGGTTTCAATCCGCACGCAAGATGCGGATTACATCGAGTCGGAGAGCGGCATCATTCTCTACCACATAGGTGCGGCGACTGTTCCCAAGCTTGATTCCCTGAGATTTCTGCCAGGCGCCATCGCTGACCACTTGACGTCTTCCGGGGGTAATCTGCTCGGCAGCGGCCAGATGAGCAGCCTGCGCTGGCTGGAGGCGGGGGCGACGGGGAGCTACGGGACAGTATCCGAGCCGTGTAATCATTGGCAGAAGTTCCCAAATTCCGCGATCTTGCTCAAGCACTATTTGTCGGGGGCAACGTTGATCGAAGCCTATTGGCGCAGCGTGGCCTGGCCCGCTCAAGGCCTGTTTATTGGCGAGCCGTTGGCTGCCCCTTACCGCTGATGCTGGAAACAAAAAGCCCGGAACGCGGGCGTGCTTTTGCATCTGACGGGAAGTTGCTAACGAGGCTGATGTCCCCTTTTCACCTTTCAACTACTTTTCCATATTCTGGACAGGGATGCCTCCCACATTGGGTCCTTCATGCGGCAACGGCGGCAGCTTGAGGGGGCCGCTTCCGCTTTGCATCAGGCCGGTTGCCGGTGCGGATTCTGTGGTTGGTCCATTCGCGGGCGGTGCAGTTGGGGCAGTGGCTTGCGCTGGCGCGTTGGCTGCCGGCGCCGCCCCGGTTTTTGGCGCATTGGCAAACGTTCCGACGTATTCGATCTTTGCGCTATCCCGCAAGCCCTTTATTTCCTTCTCGACTGTTTCATTGATGCGCTGGTTCATCAGGAAGCGCTGAATCGTCGGGATGGCGGTGGCTTCATCCACCGGCATCTTGCGCGTCGCCACCACGCGGACCAGAGTGTGTCCCTGGGGGCCGCTGATGATCAGGGTCTCGCCGTCCTTTACCGCATGCAGTTGCTTGAGCACTTCCATGGGCAACTGTTCGGCTGGCTTTGTGGCCGCGTTGCCGCGATAGGGGATGTTCTTGCTCTTCATAAACTCAACGATCTTCTCGGTCGAAGCGGCGGAGGCAGTGAGGGCCTGAACCTGTTTCAAGCCTTCCTCGGACGCCTGGAACACGATTTCCTGCAGGTTGTAGATCTTGCGTTCGGCAAACAGCTCCGGGTGGTCGAAGTAGTAGCGCGGAGCATCGCCGCTGTTCAGTTTGGGTCCGGCCGCCACGACTGTTTCCATGTAGGCACGGGCCAGGATCTCGCGCTTGGCTGCTTCGATCGCCATGAGGGTTTCCGGGGTGCGATCCAGCTTGTTCTCGACAGCCTTCGATGCCAGTAACTGCTGGTTGATCAGTTTGTCGAGAGCGCTCTTGCGCACCTGATCCTGCTGATCCGGGGCAACGCTTCCCGTCTTGGCGAGTACCTGATTGACCTGATGGACGGTGATCTCGGCGTCATTCACCTTGACAGCTACTTGCGAGGCCGGCGAATCGGCCGGTTTCTTGTCGCATCCGCCGAGGGAGAGCATGGCAAGGCCCAGGACTACCGGCAGTATCAGTCGTCGATGGGTTGCAGTCGTTGGATGGGTCATGATCGTGAGTCCTCGGTATGGGGGTTCTGGGGGGGTCAATTTAGGGCAGCCAGTCGTTTGCGGTCCTTGCTGGAAAGCGTATCGAAGAGATCCTGGACGAATTCCCGCTGGGTGGCGAAAGCCATGTCATCAGGCAAACCGACCGTCGAAACACGGAAGATGATGCCATCGGGGATGATTCTCCTCAATCCATAGGCCAGTGCGGTGAGCTTTGTATCGAGCGCACTGGTCGCCACCTGATCGCCGACGATGGCCCAGTAGGTCAGCGGTTCGCGGCGCTGGTTGAGTTGCGTGACCAGCCGCTTGACGGGGATCGCGCCCTGGCGGGTGGCCAGTTCGCCGCGCGACGACTTCTCGATCTGGTAACCGCCGGCCGGGTAGCAGACATCCGGGACATGCAGATCGTTGGAATGGCTCTGGTTCTCGCCATAGGCGATGGAGAGCATGACGGCCCGTCCGCTGGGAACATGAATGTAGTTACGGGCCAGTACCTGCTGGTAGATGCGGCTGATCAGTCCGCCTTCCTGCGGGACGACAATGGCGGTACTCTGCCGCTCATCGATACGCCAATTGCCGATCTGGCGGGGAATCATGGACTCCAGGCTGACCTTCTCCCCCTGGTCTGCCAGACGGATGCTGGGTTCGATCCAGCGTGTCAGCAGGGCCGTAATGCACATTGCCAGCAGGATCCAGAGGGCGCGCCAGCGCAAGGGGGTCATGTGCTGGCGGCCCCGTTGGCAGGG
Source organism: Sulfuritalea sp. (assembly GCA_044344175.1). GTDB lineage: Bacteria > Pseudomonadota > Gammaproteobacteria > Burkholderiales > Rhodocyclaceae > Sulfuritalea. The sequence goes on along the minus strand of JBIJDJ010000014.1, from coordinate 8,964 downwards.
ACAGGGCCAGTGCGGATGAAGACCCGAATCAGGGAGTCCAGTCCAATTATCAGCAGAAGCGCCGTCATGAACAGCACCATGCCGGCAAAGCCGTGCAGGAAGCCCTGGCCGGCGGCGTCGCCGAAGTAGTAGGTGATCAGGGAAAGTACGATCACCCGGATTACGTTGGCGGTGAAGGAGATCGGGATGATCAGGATCGCCAGCGCGACATTGCGCAGGACGGATTCATGGCGCATCAGGTTGAGGTAGAGCAGGCCGAGCGCTTCCAGGGTGAACAGGGTATGCAGTCCGGCACAGGCATCCGCAACCAGCAACTGGTATTGCCCGACCTGGAGGATGACGCCGGTCCGGGCGATGGGATAGCCCAAGGCATGCATGACGGTCTCGGCAGAAAAGGAGACGGCAATCTTCATGGGCATGGTGACGGCCGCTACCAGCAGACCCGGTAGGGGCACCATGAAGATCATAAAGAACAGCGGAAACCAGATGATCTTGAGAGAGGCCGGGCCGAGATAGACCAGCACGATGCCAGTCAGCACCCAGATCAGGGAACCGGTTTCGATGAACTCGATATTCTGCGAACGACCGATCGCGTAGAGCAGGAAACCAATAACAAGTATGCCCCAGCCGATCACTTGGGACGGGCGACCGATCGCGGGATAGTCAGCATGTGGTTGCTGCCGCTTGAAGGCGTCAAGCAGTTCGGGCCAAGAGCGGTAGATGAGCCAGGAGCCGATGGCGAGGATCATCGGGCCGTGTGCCTGTTCATCGGAACGCCACAGGCCGTTGAACAAGTCCCATAACGTGGGAATGTAGAGACCGAGCAGTCCGGCCCCAAGCATGGCCCAGGCCATGCGGTCGGTCTTAAGAGCGCTGGTGGCGTTCAAGTGCGCGGCTATGGTCAAAACAGTCAGAGTGGCTCAAATGGAATGGATAGCGCATTACCGGGAATGGTACAGGCTGTACGAACAAGAATCTTATAGAAAACCGTGGTGGCACCTTGAAAAAACAAACCCCGCCGCAGCGGGGCCTGTCGAAATGCCTTGGATAAGGTCAGGCATTCAGCTTCCTGCGACGGGCGATGAAGCCAATCAGCCCAAGTCCTGCCATCATCATTCCGTAGGTTTCGGGTTCGGGTACGGGAGCGAGCGATACCGCTCCGTTAAAGGTGAAGTCATTGTTTTGCCCCACTTGGTAGGACCCGACGAAACTCAGTTCTGGACTCAGCTGCCAGTCGGCCAGCGCTGTCTTTCCAGGGGGCGAGGTTGGCGTGCCGGGGGTCTCATCGTAACCGTAGTACCAGTGAATGGACCCGTCGGTAACCAAAGTGCCAGTGATCGAATTGCCTGAACCCATGGCCCAATTGAAGCTGGGGCCATAGAACGTCGAGTTCGCGCCCCAGGTGTTGAAGATCTCCCATGCAGCGGCTCCCATAGTGTGCGTGGGATTTGTACCGCCATTGGTTGGCGAGGGTCCATTACCATCCCTTGCGGTCAGTCCGGTGGAACTGGCGTTGAACTGCTGCAGCGCAGTGCCAAAAATCCCATCCAACGGAGCGTCGAAATCGAAGGCGCCGCTAAACGACCAGTTCGACGGGCCACTGAACGTTCCTGTCCCCGAAATCGTACCCAGCGGTGCCGCCGAAACGGAACCGCAGAAACCCAAAACCACGGCCGGCACAATCGCCGCCCGTTGCATCCAACTAGCTTTTCCCGTGATGTCTCCCCTATAAGTGTACAAAAGAACAAACTGCCAATACCCACGTTACGCTCATGACAATCGAACACAATAGTCCGAACAGCCTAGGGGAATCCCTGATATGACCAGTATTTGCGGGTGCTGGATACCCGCCAATAGGGCTACGGACTATGCTGCGCCTCGGAGTCGCTACTGCTAACAGCATAGGGCGATGGAATTGCGCTTTAGTTGCCCCGTGTCAATAGAAGCGCGAATAGCGGTGTTGTGGAACTCTTCAGACTGGCTCACGGTAGCGATTTTTGGAGGCGAAGGAGGCCGTCCGCTACCGCTGGTAGGAGTCGCTCAAGAGCGGCCCGGATTCATCAGCAACAGCGAACTGCGGCTCCTCGACTTCTCCCGCTAACGCCCCGGATGCGCGAAGCCCCGCCCCTTGGACCCGGTGGATAGCTCGATGAATGCGCGCAGTTCGCTCACCGCCGGACTGCGCATCTGCGCCATCGCCGCAAGCGCCTCGGCCAGCGGCACGCGCTGGTAGAGCAAACGATAGGCGGACTTCAAGGCGGCGATTTCCTCGGGGCCGAAACCGCCGCGCCGCAAGCCGACCAGGTTTAGGCCGCGGGCATGGCTCGGATTGCCTTCGGTGACGCAAAACGGAAGGGCATTCTGGTTGATCTTGCTCGACTGGCTGACCATCGCATTGCGCCCGATGCGGCAGAACTGGTGCACGGAAACCAGGCCGGAAATGTTGGCGCGATCGCCCACCACCACTTCACCGGCCAGGTTGGTGCCGTTGGCGATGACAATCTGGTCGCCCAACTGGCAGTCATGCGCGACGTGGCAGTAGGCCATGAGAAAGCAGCCGTTGCCTATCCTCGTGGCGCTGCCGTCGCGCGAGCCGCGATGAATCGTGACGCCTTCGCGCAGCCAGTTGTCGTCGCCGATTTCCGTGTAGGACAGGCAGTCGACCTTGAACTTGAAATCCTGCGGATCGCCGCCGATCACCGCGTGCTCGGCGATGCGGTTCCTCGCGCCGAGGCGGGTGTGGCGCTTGATCACGACATGTGCGGCGATCTCGCAATCGTCGCCGATGACGACGTCTTCCTCGATCACCGCGTAGGGGCCGATGCGGACCTTGGTGCCCAGCTTCGCGTCGGCAGCGACGACGGCAGTGGGGTGAATGCTCATTTGGTGGGGGGCAACAATTTGCCGAAGGGGATAGCGCAACTATCCATCTTCATGTCAATGCCTGGCGGATCGCCCCGACGATGTGCCTGATCTGCTCGTCCTTCAGCATCGGCGAGATCGGCAGCGAGAGGCAGCGCTGCGCCACGCTCTCGGTGACCGGCAGACGCACGTCGCCGTGGGTCGCGGCGAACATCTCCTGTTGGTGCAGCGGCACCGGGTAATACACGGCGCAGGCGATGGCGGAGTCGGTCAGCACCTTCTGGATCAGGTCGCGGCGGTCGGAAAGAATCGTGTACTGGTGATACACGTGGCGCCCGTGGCCGTCGGCAAACGGCGTCTCGACCAGGCCCGCCAGCTCCTTGTTGTATAAGTCGGCGATGGCGATACGGCGCGCATTGAAGCTGTCCAGGCGTTTCAGCTTCACGCGCAGGATCACCGCCTGGATTTCGTCGAGCCGGGAGTTGTAACCCAGCACGTGATGGTGGTAGCGCACGCGCGAGCCGTGGCTGGCCAGTACGCGCAGTTCCGCCGCCAGCCGGTCGTCGTCGGTGATCATCAGGCCGCCGTCGCCGAAGGCCGAGAGGTTCTTCGACGGATAGAACGAGGTGCAGCCGATGTCGCCGTAGGCGCCCGACTTGCGTCCGCCGCATTCGGGTCCAAGGTCGGCGCCGAAGGACTGCGCGGCGTCCTCGATCAGCCTGATGCCGTGCTTCTCGCACAGGGCCTTGAGCGGCGCGAGTTGCACCGGCTGGCCGAAGAGGTGCACCGGCACGATGGCGCGCGTAGCGGGCGTGATCGCGGCCGCCACCTGCTCGAGGTCGAGGTTGAAAGTACGCGGGTCGATATCGACGAACACCGGTTTGGCGCCGCACATGACCACGGTCGAACCGGTGGCGACGAAGGTGAAGGCCGTGGTGATGACTTCATCGCCCGGCCCAAGCCCGATGGCGCGCTGCGCGATCAGCAGCGCATCGGTGCCGGAGGCGCAGGCGATCGCATGCCTGACGCCGGCATAGGCCGCGGCTTCGGCTTCGAGGGCCTTGACGTTGGGGCCGTTGATGTACTGGCAGGCGGCCAGCGCTTCGATCACGGCGGGTTCTATTTCCTCTCGCAGCAGCGCGTATTCGGCCTTGAGATCGAGCATCGGGATGTTCATGGGGAAGCTTTCAGGGCAGGGGGTTGCGGCGGGCGGCGATCATGCGGTCGATGTCGAGCGCCACGGCCAGCGCATTGCGGCCTTCGCGGCCGCTTACCACGGCCAGCGTGCCGTTCTTCACGGCATCGACGAAGGCCTCGATCTCCGTCAGCAGCGCATCGCCGGGGGGCTGCTGGAAACTCTCGCTGTCGATCGGCAACTGGTCCGGGGCGAGGTCCTCGAGCGACCCTTCGCGCTTACGGCTGATGACGACGCGGCGCTCGCCGAAATCAACGGAAATGTATTCGTGGTGCTCGAATATCCGCAGGCGGCGCAGGCTGGCCGTCGAGGTGCGGCTGGCGGTCAGGTTGGCGACGCAGCCGTTGGCGAATTCGATGCGCGCGTTGGCAATGTCGATGCCGTCGGTCAGCACCGAGACGCCCGAGGCGCGCAGGTCGGTGACCGGGCTGTTGACCAGCGGCAGGATCAGGTCGAGGTCGTGGATCATCAGGTCGAGCACCACGGAAACGTCGGTGCCGCGCGCCTTGAACGGCGCCATGCGGTGCCCTTCGATGAACACCGGCCGCTTGATCTTATCCTTCACCGCAAGCCACGCCGGATTGAAGCGCTCGAGATGGCCGACCTGCAGCACGAGGTGCTTCGCGTCAGCCAGCGCGATCAGTTCGTCGGCCTGGGCGACGGTCACTGTGATCGGCTTTTCCGCCAGCACATGGACGCCGGCGGCTAGGCAATCGCGTGCCACGGCGTGATGGGTTTCGGTGGTGCTGGCCACCGATACCAGATCGACCTTCGCGTCCTTTGAACCGTGTGCGCCGAGCAGCTCGCGGTAGTCGGTGAATGCCGCCACGCCAAGCTCCTGTGCCACGCGCTGCGCGGTCTCAGGATGGGCGTCCACCACGCCGACCAGTTCCACGCCACTGAGCGCAGCATACTTCTGGGCATGAAAGCGACCCAGATAGCCAACGCCGATTACGACGGCACGGAGCTTTTTGGACATTGCGGGAAAACCGGAGGAATGGTCCGGGGAGCAGACAGTAGGCGATAATTCTACTTGCTTTGCTTCCGGCATACGCCCTGCGGAAGCGGGCGCGCCTTCCCTGCAAAGCATTCCTGACCCCGTCCATTCCTCGATGTCGTCCCTGTTCCTCATCATTTTCAAGGCGCTGGCCTGTTTGCCCCTGCCGCTGCTGCACAATCTCGGCGCGCTTGCCGGCTGGCTGGCGTGGCTGCTTTCCCCCGTCTACCGGCGCAACTTTTCCGCGCACATTGCGCAAGCGGGAATGATGGAAGCAAAGACGGCAGCGATTGCCGAGGCGGGCAAGGGGCTGCTGGAACTGCCGAAAATATGGCTGCGACCGCAGGACGAGGTGCTCGAACGCGTAGTCAAGGTTTCCGGCTGGGAGCTGGTCGAAAGTGCCTGGGCGGCCGGACGCGGCATCCTGTTCCTGACCCCGCATATGGGTTGCTTCGAAATCACCGCCCAGTATTACGCGGCACGCAAACCGATGACCGTGCTCTACCGGCGACCCAAGAAGGACTGGCTGGCGCCGCTGATCGAACAAGGGCGCGGCGCGAATCTGAAGCTGGCCCCCGCCGACCTGTCCGGCGTGCGACGCCTGCTGAAGGCGCTGAAGGGCGGCGAGGCCGTGGGCATGCTTCCCGACCAGGTGCCCGGCAAGGGCGAAGGTGCCTGGGTAGAGTTTTTCGGTCGCCCTGCCTACACCATGACGCTGGCGGCGCGACTTGCAGAAACCGGGGCCACGGTGCTGCTGGCCTATGCCGAGCGCCTGCATTACGGCGCCGGCTACCACCTCAAGCTGTTTCCCCTGTCGGCTCCGCTCGCGGGCGATCTCATGCAGCGCACAGCGCAGCTCAACCGGGAGATCGAAGGCCTGATCCGGCTCTGCCCCGAACAGTACCTGTGGGGCTACAACCGCTACAAGGAGCCGCGCGGCGCGGGAGCGCCGCCGGCCGATATGGCCATCACTGCCAACCCTGAGCGCAGCGAACCATGGTCACCCTCTTCCTCGGGAAGGGGGCGGGGGGAAGGCACACCGGGAGCCACATCATGACGAGAATTGTTCTCGTCATGATGTGGCTCTTGCACTGGTTGCCACTGCCGGTATTGGCAGTCTTCGGCCGCGGCCTGGGGCGGGTGTTCTACTTGCTGGTGCGCGAGCGGCGACAGTCGACACTGACCAACCTCGGTCTGTGCTTTCCGCAGCTGTCGCCGGCCGCAAGGTCGGAACTGGCAAAACGCCACCTGATGACCATCGGTCGCGGCCTGCTTGAACTGGGGGTGTGGTGGTGGGCTTCGCCGCAACGCATCCGGCGCCTGGTGACCATCGAGCACGCGGAACGCCTGGCCGTCCGCGACGGCCGGCCGCTGATCCTGTTTGCGTCCCACTTCGCCGGGCTGGAAGCCGGCGGCATCCGCCTCGGCATGGAGTTCAACATGGTGACGGTCTACGCCCAGGCGAAAGATCCCGTCTTCGAGCGCGCCATGCGGCGCGGCTGCGAGCGCTTCGGAACCGAGCTGATCTCGCGCCGCGAAGGCCTGAGAAAAGTGCTGCGCCCCTTGCGCGCGGGAATACCCTTCTACTATTTTCCGGACATGGATTACGGCCGCAAGGAATCGATCTTCGTGCCTTTTTTCGGCGTTCCGGCGGCAACCATCACCGGACTGTCAAGATTGGCGAAAGCCACCGGCGCCACCGTGCTGCCGGTCATCACGCGCATGACGGACAAGGGCTACGTGGTCAGCATCGGCGAGCCCTGGGAGCAGTTTCCGACGGACGACGTGGTGGCCGATACGCGACGCATGAATGCCTTCCTCGAAACCGAGATCATGAAATCGCCCGAGCAGTACTTCTGGTTGCACAAGCGCTTCAAGACGCGGCCGCTGGGCGAAAAAGGGGTTTATTGACCCCTCAATTGCGGAAAGTCGGCGCCAGCGCTACGGCGTATGCTTCCTCGATGAGAATCCGTTTCACAAAAATGCACGGCCTCGGCAACGATTTCGTCGTGCTCGACGCGATCAGGCAGAACTTCGTGCCGACACCGGCCCAGGCGCGCTTTCTTGCCGACCGCCACTTCGGCATCGGCTGCGACCAGATTCTGGTGGTCGAGCGCGCAACCACACCCGGGGTCGATTTCCGCTACCGCATCTTCAACGCCAACGGCGGCGAGGTCGAGCAATGCGGCAACGGCGCGCGCTGCTTCGTGCGCTTCGTGCATGAACAGGGACTGACGGACAAGCGCGAGATCCGGGTCGAGACACAGTGCGGCCTGATCACGCCGCGACTCGAAGCCGACGGCCAGGTGACGGTGGACATGGGCGCGCCGCGTTTCCTGCCGGCCGGGATTCCCTTCGAGGCAACAGGCGATGCCGTCACGCACGCGCTCGACGTTGATGGCGAACTGATCGAGGTCAGCGTGGTCTCGATGGGCAACCCGCATGCGGTTCAGGTCGTGGCCGACGCCGATGCGGCGCCGGTCGCCCGGCTCGGCCCGCTGATCGAAGCGCATCCGCGCTTTCCGCGCCGGGTCAATGCCGGCTTCATGCAGATCGTCGACCGTCACGCCATCCGCCTGCGGGTGTATGAGCGCGGCGCCGGCGAGACCCTGGCCTGCGGCACCGGCGCCTGCGCCGCCGCCGTGGCCGGCATCCGCCGCGGCCTGCTGGATTCGCCGGTGCGCGTCGCCACCCGCGGCGGCGATCTGGCTATCGCCTGGAACGGCGCCAACGAAGACCCGGTGCTGATGACCGGCCCGGCATGCACCGTATTCACTGCCGAAATCGAACTTCCCAACAACCTGTGAAAGACCTGACATGAAATCCGAAGACATCGCCCGCTACCTCCAGGATCACCCGGAATTCTTCGAGCAATATGCCGATCTGCTGAGCCTGGTGACCCTGCCCGACCCGCACAGCGGACGTGCCATCTCGATCACCGAGAAGCAACTGGTGAACCTGCGCGACAAGGTGCGCACACTCGAAGCCAAGCTGGTCGAGCTGATCGGCTTCGGCGAGGAAAACGACGCCATCTCCAGCAAGGTGCACGGCCTTGCCGTGGCGCTGATCGCGGCTGGCGACCAGGCGGGCGTGACACGCGCCCTGTATTCGCACTTGGGCGGAGCCTTCGCCGTGCCGCATGTGACGCTGCGCCTGTGGGGCGACCGACAGGGCGACAGCCACGAGCTCGAAGCGGTGGCGGATGCCGTCAAGGCCTTCGCCTCCGGCCTGCATCAGCCATACTGCGGAGCCGTGACCGGGCAGGAATCACTGGCCTGGTTTGGCGAGTCGGCAGCGCATTTGCACTCGATGACGCAGATCGCGCTGCGCGACACCGGTGGCGCCTGCTTCGGCCTGCTGGTGATGGCCAGCGAGGAGCCGCACCGCTTCTACCCGGAACTCGGCACGCTGTATCTCGAGCGCATCGGCGAGATGGCCGCGGCGGCATTGCTGCGAGTCATGCCCTGACCGTTGTGGTCCCCCACGCTCGCAAGACCGGCGCACGGCCCCCTGCGGGAGCGGACATTTCCCTGGAGACGGCTCGGCGGGAAATGGCGGACGGTTCGGTCGGGCATTTTCTCACCGAGCTGGCCATACAGCGCGGTGCCAGCCCGCATACGCTCGACGCCTACCGCCGCGACCTGGCGCGCCTGGCAGAACTGGCGGCCGGCGCCGACCTGGCGACGCTGAAGCCTGCGCAACTGCGGCGCGGCCTGATGGCCTTGCACGCCCGGGCGCTGGCGCCGCGCTCGATCGCACGCACCCTGTCGGCCTGGCGCAGCTACTACGCCTGGCTGGCGCGGCGCGGTGCGATTGCCCTGAATCCCGCCGACGGCCTGCGCGCGCCGAAGCGCCCGCACGCCCTGCCCAAGGCGCTGGGCATCGACCAGGCCGCCGCCCTGCTCGACCG
>JBIJDJ010000263.1:0-2694 GCA_044344175.1 Sulfuritalea sp. | reverse complement strand
CCAAGTGCTATGGCCGCGACTTGGGGCGCGGTTCCCTGGTCAATGCCGGCGAAGCCGTCGGCGTTATCGCGGCGCAGTCCATCGGCGAGCCAGGTACCCAGCTGACGATGCGTACCTTCCACGTTGGTGGCGCGGCATCGCGGTCTGCGGCGCAAAGCAGCATCGAGGCCAAGAGTTCGGGAGTGATCCGATTTACTGCGACCATGCGTTACGTCACGAATCCAAAGAACGAGAAGATCGTCATCTCCCGCTCGGGGGAGGTAATGATTACCGACGACAATGGCCGCGAGCGGGAGCGTCACAAGGTTCCATACGGCGCAACCCTGCTGGCCGACGACGGCAAGGCAGTGAAGGCCGGAACGCAATTGGCCACGTGGGATCCGCACACCCGTCCGATCGTTACCGAGTATGCCGGTACGGTCAAGTTCGAGAACGTCGAGAAGAACGCAACCGTCGCCGAACAGATGGACGAAGTTACCGGCCTGTCGACTCTAGTCGTCATCGACCCCAAGCGTGGTGCCAAGGCGTCCAAGGGCGTTCGTCCGCAGGTCAAGCTGATCGACGAGTCGGGCCAGGAAGTCAAGATTCACGGCACCGACCATATCGTAACCATTACCTTCCAGGTTGGCTCCCTGATCACCGTGAAGGATGGGCAGCCTGTTTCGGTTGGCGACATTCTGGCCAGGATTCCGCAGGAATCGTCCAAGACCCGCGACATTACCGGTGGTTTGCCGCGCGTTGCGGAACTCTTCGAAGCCCGTATCCCGAAGGATGCCGGTGTGCTGGCGGAAGTAACGGGTACTGTGTCCTTCGGCAAGGATACCAAGGGCAAGCAGCGTCTGGTGATCACCGAGCCGGATGGCACGGCGCATGAGTATCTGATCACCAAGGATAAGCACGTGATGGCCCATGATGGTCAGGTGGTCAACAAGGGTGAAGTGATTGTGGACGGCCCGGCCGATCCCCATGACATTCTGCGCCTGAAGGGTGTCGAGGAACTGGCTCGCTACATCATTGATGAAGTGCAGGACGTCTATCGCCTGCAGGGCGTAAAGATCAACGACAAGCATATCGAGGTGATCGTGCGCCAGATGCTGCGTCGTGTGGTGATCACCCATCCCGGCGACTCGAGTTTCATCAAGGAGGAGCAGGTCGAGCGCGCGGCGGTGCTGGACGAGAATGACAGGCTTATTGCGGCCGGCAAGACGCCGACGATGTACGACTTCATGCTGCACGGCATTACCAAGGCCAGCTTGTCCACCGACTCCTTCATCTCGGCCGCGTCGTTCCAGGAAACCACGCGGGTTCTGACGGAGGCGGCCATCATGGGCAAGCGCGACGAATTGCGTGGCCTCAAGGAGAACGTCATTGTCGGTCGTTTGATCCCGGCGGGTACCGGCATGGCTTATCACCGCACGCGCCGCGGGCAGTCAAAGAGTGGAGCAGAGGCGCAGAACTTGTTCGATCTGCCGGCTGCAGCGGAAACCACCCCGGTGGCAGCGGAGGATGCGCAAGCAGGTTGACGCTCGCGGGGGACCATTCTATAATCCGGCCTCTTTGCCCTTGGCAGGGGTCGATTTTTTGCAATTTTGCAGTGCGTTTCGCACAGCATTCAGGACATTTAAATGCCTACCATTAACCAACTCGTGCGCAAAGGCCGTCAGGCGCCGCAGTCGAAAAGCAAGGTGCCGGCACTCGGCAACAGCCCGGCTCGGCGCGGTGTCTGCACTCGCGTATACACCACCACCCCGAAAAAGCCGAACTCGGCGCTACGGAAGGTTGCCAAAGTGCGGCTGACCAACGGATTTGAGGTTATTTCCTACATCGGCGGCGAAGGCCACAACCTCCAGGAGCACTCGGTAGTGCTCATTCGCGGTGGTCGAGTCAAGGATCTGCCGGGTGTCCGTTACCACATTGTGCGTGGCAGCCTGGATACCCAGGGGGTCAAGGACCGCAAGCAGAGCCGTTCCAAGTACGGCGCCAAGCGGCCCAAGGCCGCTTAGCGAAATGTTTACGAAGCCGCGTTGCGGCTTGGGCCCAAGGCCGTGTTATTAAAGTAATTGAGGTGATCTATGCCCCGTCGTCGTGAAGTTCCCAAACGTGACATCCTGCCCGATCCGAAATTCGGCAGCGTTGATCTGTCCAAGTTCGTAAATGTGCTGATGGCCAGCGGCAAGAAGTCTGTTGCCGAGCGCATCGTCTATGGCGCGTTTTCGCAAATCCAGACCAAGAGTGGAAAGGATCCACTGGAGGTGTTCACCCTGGCGGTGAATAATGTCAAGCCCCTGGTTGAAGTCAAGAGCCGCCGTGTCGGTGGCGCCAACTATCAGGTGCCGGTTGAGGTTCGCCCCTCCCGTCGTATGGCATTGTCCATGCGTTGGTTGCGCGAGGCGGCACGCAAGCGTAGCGAGAAGTCGATGGGCCAGCGTCTTGCCGCCGAGTTGCTTGAGGCGTCCGAAGGACGCGGTGCGGCGATGAAGAAGCGTGAAGAAGTTCACCGTATGGCGGAAGCCAACAAGGCCTTCTCGCACTTCCGTTTCTAAGTAGTATCGCGCCGCGCCGGGTGTCCGGCGTGGCTTTCGTTTTTGTCCGCCGCCCTGTCGCTTTGTGAAACGAGGCGTCATGGCGGTTTGGTTTAGATAAGGCAGGTAAATCAAGTGGCCCGCAAGACTCCCATCGAGCGCTATCGCAACA
>JBIJDJ010000013.1:0-32109 GCA_044344175.1 Sulfuritalea sp. | reverse complement strand
TTTGTATGTATCTCCTGTAATTCTGTATCGATTAGAGCTCAACTACGCCCATGATGTCTTCTTCACGCATGACCAGCAGCTCGTCGCCATCGACCTTGACGGTCTGGCCGGAGTACTTGCCGAACAAAACGCGGTCGCCTACCTTGAGTGACATCGGGCGAACCTTGCCGTCATCCTGGATCTTGCCGGAGCCGACGGACAGAACTTCACCCTGATCGGGCTTCTCGGCGGCGTTGTCGGGAATGACGATTCCGGAAGCGGTTTTCTTCTCTTCTTCGAGACGCTTGACGATAACGCGGTCATGCAAAGGACGAATTTTCATGGGGTTGATCTCCTCTAAACTGGGTTGGAACAGAAAAAAGCGGTTGCGGCCGGGCCGCAGCTCTGAATCGGGCGAGGGCCAAATTATTAGCACTCATCGCCGACGAGTGCTAATAATAGGGCCAAAAGGCCCGTTCTTCAAGAGGGTCGATAGAAATATATCGGCTGCAGCCTGAACCGGAGCCCGGCTAAGCGAGCGGGCGCGGAAACTGCTCCGGCAGCCTTACGACAGGCTGCTAGGCGGCGGGAGGAACCTCGCGCTTGCTGCCGTCCTCGTTGATCGCGACATAGGTCAGTTGCGCCTCGGTGACCTTGACCACCACGGGATTGGCCGGATGGCGCTCGGCGAAGACCTGGACATCGACGGTGATCGAGGTCCTGCCGACCTTCACCACCTCTGCGTAGAAGCTGACGATGTCGCCCACCGAAATCGGCTGTTTGAAGAGAAAGGACTGCACCGCGACCGTGGCGACGCGGCCGCGCGCCAGGCGTATGGCGGGGATCGCGCCGGCGACGTCAGCCTGCGCCATGACCCAGCCGCCGAAGATGTCGCCGTTGGGGTTCATGTCGGCCGGCATCGGCACCACCCGCAGCACCGGCTCGCGGCCCGGCATGAGCACGCCCTGGTGAGGCATCAGTGTTCTCCGCTCTTCAAGTAGTTCATCGGACCGCCAGTATAGGGCGCAAAGCCGGTGCCGAAAATCACGCCGGCGTCGGCCAGTTCGGCATCGGCGACCACGCCCTCGCGCACCAGTCGTTGCGTTGCGTCGAGCAGGGGTTTCAGCATGCGCCTTGCCAGATCCGGATTCGCCGTACCACCAGCGCCGACTCTCTGCGCCTTGCCATCAACCCAGGTGTAAAAACCCTGACCGGACTTCTTGCCGAGCTTGCCAGCCTCGAACAACGCAACCAGCTTTTTCGGCGGCTCGGCGTCGCCGACCAGCTGCCTGCCGGCGTGCACCGCAACATCGAGTCCGACCGTGTCCGCCAGCTCGATCGGGCCCATGGGCATGCCGAAGGCAACCAGGACGGCGTCGATGGTCTCGGGCGCGATGCCCTCGTCCACGCATTTCATCGCCTCGTGCATGTAGGGCGCGAGCACGGCATTGACCAGGAAGCCCGGTGCGTCCTTCACCGGCAGCGGCAGTTTGTCGATCTTGCGCACGAAGGCGGCCGCCTTCTGCGCCGCCTCGGGCGCGGTGCGCTCGCCGGCCACCACCTCGACCAGCGGCATCATCGCCACCGGATTGAAGAAGTGGATGCCGACCAGGCGCGAGGGATCCTTGAACGTCGCCGCAATGTCGGCAAGTTTTAGCGAGGACGTGTTCGAGGCGATCACGGCATCCGGTTTGGCGCGGGCTTCGATGTCGGCAAACAGGGCCTGCTTGGCCTCGAGGTTTTCGAAAATCGCCTCGATGATGACGTCGGCCTGGCCCACGCCATCCCCCTTCGGGTCCGCGATCAGGCGGTCGAGCGCGAAGCGGGCGAGCTTCTTGTCGCGCAGCTTCTTCTCGAAAAACTTCGCCGCGCGACCCACCGCCGGGGCGATGCGCTCCACCGACTGATCCTGCAGCGTCACCGTCATGCCGCGCAGCACACACCAGGCGGCGATGTCGCCGCCCATGACGCCGGCGCCGACAACATGCACGCGCTGCGGCGCGAACGCCTTCCCGGTTTGACCGCTGAGCTTGCCGAAGCCCTTGAGCCGGTCCTGCAGGAAGAAGACGCGGATGAGGTTGCGCGTGGTCGCGGAGTTGATCAGCGCATCGATTGAGGTCGGCCGGTCTGCCGGCACCGCCAGCGTGTTGCCGCCGTAGTTCTGCCACTGGTCGATGATGGCGTAGGGCGCCGGATAGTGTTCCTGTCGTGCGCGTTTCGCCACCTGTTTCCGCGCGCCGTTGGCAACGAAGCCCTTGAGCGGCCCGTTCATCAGTTTCTGCATGAAAGGAAGTTGCGCCTGGCGCGGCGGCTTGCCCGAAAGCACCAGCATGCGCGCGGCGTTGTCCATGACGCGCGGCGGCACGCATTCGTCGGCCAGGCCCATTTTCTTCGCCCGCTTGGCGTCGATGTTCCTGCCGGTCAGCATCATGTCCAGCGCCGCCGCCGGACCGACGATCTGCGGCAGGCGCAGCATCCCGCCCCAGCCGGGAACGATGCCGAGCATGACCTCGGGCAGGGCAAACTTGGTGCCGGGCTCGTCGACCGCAATCCGGTAGCGGCAGGCCAGCGCCAGTTCGGTGCCGCCGCCCATGCAATGACCGCGCACCAGTGCCAGCGTCGGGTAGCTGACGGCCGCCAGCCGGTTGTAGGCGTCCCAGCCACGCTGGATCAGGGCGCGCGCCTTTTGCGGCGTATCGGCCGTGGTGAATTCCTCGATGTTGGCCCCGGCGATAAAGCCGGCCTCCTTGGCCGACTTGAAGATCAGACCTTTCGGTGGATTCTTCTCGCATTCGTCGAGCAGCAGGCCCAACTCGGCCATCACCGCGGCGCCCAGGGTATTGGTCGAGGAGTCTGCCGTGTCGAGGATGGCCCACGCTACTCCATCGGCTTCGCGTTCGAGTTTCCAGTTTCTAAGATTCATCCTTAAAACCTCACCACAGAGACACAGAGGCACAGAGAAGAGCAGCAGATCGAAAGCATGCGGAGCGTTTGGCGACCATGTAAGTGACTGGCCTCCGCGGCTGGCACAGGGTTTTCCTCTGTGTCTCGGTGCCTCTGTGGTTCAACTTTGTCTTTCGCATTCATCGCATCGTCTCCACCAGCACCGCACCACCCTGTCCGCCGCCGATGCAGATCGTAGCGATGCCACGCTGCTTTTTCTCGCGGCGCAGGATGTGCAGCAGGTGCAGCACGATGCGTGCGCCGGAGGCGCCGACCGGATGGCCGAGCGCAATCGCACCGCCATCGACATTCAGTTTTGCCGCATCCAGCGTACCGAGCGGGGCGGCGAGGCCGAACTGTTCCTTGCAGTAGGCCGGGTCTTCCCACGCCTTGACGCAGCCCATCACCTGGGCGGCAAAGGCCTCGTTGATTTCCCAATAATCGAGGTCATTGAGGCCGAGGCCGTGGCGCTGCAGGATGGGTGTGGCCGCATGTACGGGGCCCAGCCCCATCTGCGCCGGGTCGAGGCCGGCCCATTGCGTGTCGGTGATCTTGCCGATGGGCTGCAACTTAAATTTGTCGACGGCCTCCGCGGACGCCAGCAGCAGCCAGGCCGCGCCGTCGGTGATCTGCGAGCTGTTGCCGGGCGTGATCTTGCCGTAGGTGCGATCGAAGAAGGGCTTGAGCTTGGCCAGCCCGGCGAGGTTCGAGTCGTGGCGCACGCCGTCGTCATCAAGATACACCTTGCCGTCCGTGCCGATCAGCGGCACGATTTCCTCGAAGCGGCCGGCCTTCTGCGCCGCCGAAACCTTCTGGTGGCTCTCTACCGAGAAGGCGTCCATCTGCTGGCGCGAGATGCCGAATTTCCAGGCGAGGTTTTCTGCGGTCTGGCCCATCATCAGGTTCACCACCGGGTCGGTGAGGCCCTTGACGATGCCGATCACCGGGCTCAGGAGCAGCCCTAAGCGCAGTTTGGCGAACATGCCCAGCCTGGCGCCCAGAGTGCGCGCCTGCGCCATGAGCGAAAACCACATCACCATCTTGTCCGAATAGAGCAGCGGCGTGCGCGACAGGGCATCGACGCCGCCGGCCAGCACCAGTTGCGAACGCCCGTTCTGGATGTTGGCGATGGCCGAATCGATGGCCTGCATGCCCGAGGCGCAGTTTCGCATCACCGTCCAGCCCGGCACCTTGTTGCCGCAGCCCAGGCGCAGCGCAATGACGCGGCCGATGTTCACCTCATCGACGCTGGGGCCGGCGCAGCCGACGATCACCTCGCCGAGCTGGTCGGGCGCAAAAGGCTGGCGCGCGAGCAGGGCGCGGCCGCAAATCGTGGCGAGGTCGGAAGCGGAAAAGGGGCCGGGAACGTTGCGCGACTTGAGGAAGGGCGAGCGCGCGCCATCGACGATGTAGACGGGTTCGAATTGCTTCATGCTCAGGCCACCTTGCGCAGGGTTTCGGCCTTGGCCGGTGGCTCGGGTGTCGCCGGCGCGGCCTGCTCAACAGAGAAATCCTGCGGGAAATCGTCGACCGCGATCGCCTTGTCGCGCAGCACGGCACGACGCTGCAGCAGCGCATGTTCTTCGGCGGTGATGATTCCGGCCTCAAAGGCGTGGGCTGCCATTACCGCCGTGTCGCCGGCGCCGACTTTTCCATTCTTCCGCGCTTCGCGGATGCGTGCCTCGATCGGCTCCGCCGCCATCGTCGCCTCCAGCGCCAGCTCGATGACGCCGACGGCATCCTCCTCGCTGCGCGGCACGTACATCCCGGCGGTGAGGCGGTCGCGGGTGGCCGAGGGTTCGATCAGCGTGCGCGCCACCTCATGGCCCAACTTGTCGGAGGGCACCACATAGGGCCGCCCGAGCGGGAAGATGTACCAGTGCAGCAGGCCGGCGATGATGCGGCTCGGGTAGTTCGAGATCACGCCCTCGAAGGCATTCTGCATCTTGAACATGGCATCCCAGATCGCCCAGTGCATCAGCGGCGCGTCGCCGGGCTGGCGACCCTCATCCTCATAGCGCTTGAGCGTGGCGGAACACAGGTACATCAGGGACAGGATGTCGCCCAGCCGCGCCGAGAGCTTTTCCTTGCGCTTCAGGTCGCCGCCCATGACGAACATGGAGACGTCGGAGATGAAGGCAAAGGCCGCAGAGAAACGCGTCAGCTGCTGGTAGTAGCGACGGGTTTCGGGCGCGACGCCAGCCGGCGCCGGGCCGAAGTGCGACCCGGTGAGGCCCATGCTCCAGGCGCGGAAGCCGCGGCTCCAGGAAAACCAGAGATGACTGGACAGGGCCTGGTCGAAGTCGTGCAGGGCTTTCGCCGCATCGGGCTCGCGCGCGGCTTCCATTTCCTTCAGCACATAAGGATGGCAGCGGATCGCGCCCTGGCCGAAGATGATCAGGCTGCGCGTCAGGATGTTGGCGCCTTCGACCGTGATGGCAACGGGAATCTGCTGATAGGCGCGGCCCATGAAGTTGTTGGGGCCGAGGCAGATACCCTTGCCGCCGAGGATGTCCATCGCGTCATTGACCACCTGGCGAGTACGCTCGGTGACGTGGTACTTGACGATGGCGGAGACCACCGAGGGCTTCTCGCCAAGGTCGATGGCGCCGGCGGTCATGGTGCGCGCCGCGTCCATCATGTAGGTGTAGCCGCCCATGCGCGCCAGCGGCTCCTCGATGCCCTCGAACTTGCCGATGGCGGTCTTGAACTGGCTGCGGACGCGGGCGTAGCCGCCGGTGGCACGCACCGCGAGCTTGGCCATGCCGGTGTTGGACGAGGGCAGCGAGATCGAGCGCCCCGCCGCCAGGCATTCCATGAGCATGCGCCAGCCCTGGCCGGCCATCGCCGGACCGCCGATGATCCAGTCCAGCGGCATGAAGACGTCCTTGCCCGAATTCGGCCCGTTCTGGAACACGGCATTCAGCGGGAAATGGCGGCGGCCGATGTTGACGCCGGGATGGTCGGTCGGCACCAGCGCGCAGGTGATGCCGATGTCCGCATTTTTGTCACCTCCGGCGCCGAGCAGGTGCTCGGGGTCCTGCAGGCGGAACGCCAGGCCGAGAATGCTGCAGATCGGGCCGAGCGTGATGTAGCGCTTGTCCCAAGTGACGCGCATGCCGATCACTTCCTTGCCCTGCCACTGACCCTTGCAGACGATGCCCAGATCCGGAATCGAGGCGGCGTCCGACCCGGCATGCGGGTTGGTCAGGGCGAAGGCGGGGATCTCCAGTCCTTTCGCCAGGCGCGGCAGGTAGTAATCCTTCTGTGCCTCGGTGCCGTAGTGCAGCAGCAGTTCCGCCGGGCCGAGCGAGTTGGGTACCATGACCGAGACCGCCGCCGCCGAGCAGTGCGTCGACAATTTCTGCACCACCGCCGAATGCGCCAGAGCGGAGAACTCGAGGCCGCCATAGCGCTTCGGGATGATCATGCCGAGGAAGCCCTTTTCCTTGACATAGGCCCAGACCTCGGGCGGCAGGTCATTGTGGATCTGGGTGGTGTCCCAGTCCTTCGTCATGGCGCACAGCGCCTCGCATTCGATGTCGACAAAGGATTGCTCCGCCGCCGACAGCTTCGGCTGCGGATAGTCGAGAAGGGTCTGCCAGTTTGGCCGGCCGGAGAACAGTTCGCCCTCCCACCAGACGGTGCCGGCTTCCAGTGCTTCCTTCTCGGTCTGCGACATGGCCGGCAGCAGCTTCTTGTAGGCGGCGAACATCGGGCCCGTGAGCAGGGCGCGGCGCAGGGGCGGCAGAAACAGCACGGCGGCCGTCGCTGCGATCAGTATCAATAACCAGGTCATGGCTTGCTCCTTTATTCGGTTACGGTCAGGCGGCGCGCTTGGCGCGCGGCTTCCTGGCGGGTTTGGCGTGAATTTCCGGCAGCGGCGCGCGCAGGCCGCCGATGAGGAAGCTCATCAGGCGGGCGTAAAGCGCATCGGGGTCGGAATCGTCGATGGGGCCCAGCAGCCGCAAGGCGTCGGCGCCGGAAATGGCGTAGGACAGTGCGCCCATCATGAAATGGAAGCGCCAGAGGAATTCCTCCTGCGGCACGTCGGGCAGGGCCTTGAAAAAAGCCGCCTTGAAGCGGGCGATGACTTCGGCGTACTCCTCGGCCAGAAAGGTGCGGACGAAATCGGTCGGCTCGGTGTAGGTCCGGCCCAGCAGGCGCATGAAGGTCTGGCCGCCGTTATGGTCGGCCGCCATGCGGATCGCAACGCCGAAGAAAGCCTCGACGATCTGCCGCGGCTTCAGCGGCCCGCCTTTGGCTTCCGCCTCAAAGGCATCCAGCGCCGCGATGCGCTGCTCGTTGAGCCAGGTCAAGCGACGACGGAAGACGGCCTCGATCAGGGCCTCCTTCGAGCCGAAATGGTAATTCACCGCGGCGAGATTGGCCTGCGCCGCGGCGGTGATCATGCGCAGCGTGGTGGCCTCCAGGCCATGCTGCACCAGGAGCTTTTCGGCAGCGTCGAGAATGCGCGAGCGGGTATCGGTTTCCACGGGCGAGAGGGCCTCTGACAAACGTTGGTTTCAAACGAACGTTTTAATCCTGACACCTGCAGGCAGCGCCGTCAAGAGGAAGCACTCTAACGCTCATGAGAGCAAGCTCCACCCACCGATGATGAAACACGCGAAAGGCCAATTGAAGGCCCGCCCCCCATCCCCCCCCTCACGGGGGGCTACTGATCGGCTCGCTTCGCTCGACTATCACCAGTCGCTCCGAACGAGTTATTTCACGTTAATAATGCCCCTGCGGAGTGGGCCAAGCCCGCAAACGACGCGGGCAAAGCCACTCCGGATAATTTCATGGCGTGGCGCCGCAAGCGGGCGTGCCGCCCGTGCCGGCCCCGCTCAGGACCTGGGGCGACGCCCGCCGTCGAGCCGGCGCCACTGGCCGGGAGGCTTGGGCCTGTCCACGGCCGGCTTGGGCTTGGGCACCAGCATGTTGCGGCCCGGGCCCTTGAGGAAAGTCCGGTGCGCCAGGATCGCGGCACTCACCTGCTCCGTCGCGAGCCGGATGGCGACGCCGTCAGCCTTCGCTGTGTAGCCGACCAGCTCCTGCCGGACGGCAAGCAGGCGCTCGGCGGTTTCGGCCTTTTTCTTGTAACGCACGCCGGCCATCAACTCCAGCGCGGCCGGCGTCAGCGTAAAGCCGCCCGCCGCCTCGCCGAGCAGACCGTGCGTGGAGAGCCGCAGAAACGCTGAGGCCATATCCACGTCGAGCGGAATCGAACCGTGCAGCAGGTCCGCCGCGGCCATGATTTCCGCGAGTTGCGCCGGCCGCCGCTTGGCGGCCAGCGCCGTGGCCAACAGAAGGAGTACATCCACGTCGTGGATAGGGTGCATGCGATGGCCTTTGATGAGTGTGAAGCAGGAGCCGACAGGCGACCTTAACCGGAAACAGTCACCGCCGGCTCGATCGACACCGGAAAATTCAGCGAGTTGGCGATGAAGCACAGGCGATGCGCTTCCTCGTGCAGCGCCCTTGCGAGTGCTGCATCGCTGCCTGCCGCCAGCGTCGCCACCGGCCGCAGCACGGCTTGTGTAAAGCGCCCGCCGCCGCCGGCATCCTCCACCATCGTCCCCTCCGCATCGTCATGGTAGGCCAGCACCGTGATCTTCGCTTGCGCGCAAAGATGCAGGTACCACAGCATGTGGCAGGACGAGAGCGAGCCGACCAACAGGTCTTCCGGATTCCAGCGCGAGGCATCGCCGCGAAACGCCGGATCGGACGAGCCCGCCAATGGCGGCCGCCCGGCCGCCGAAATCAGGTGGTCGCGCGAGTAGGCGCGGTATCCGGTAGTGCCTTCGCCGAGGTTCCCGGTCCATTCGGTGCGGGTGGAATAACTGTGCTGCTTGTCGTGGGACATGGCAAGACCTCCAGGTTCGGCTATTGGAAAATGGCGGTCTGGCCGCGGCGAGACGACACCCAACCATAGTCCGCAATATTGATGACGATGACCCGGACGCCGGGAACATGCTGAACCCCTTCATCCAGCCCCGTAGGATAAATGATCGAGATCGGAAACGGCGGCCAGGCAGCGGGTCTGGACTCAAGCGACGGAATTCGGGTAGATTGACCGCGTGATTCCGGTCGCTGCGACCCGTAACCGACAGAGGCGGAAAAAATGAAAAAGTCATTGATCGTGCTGATGCTGCTGGCAGCGCAAGGCGCCATGGCCCAGGGCCGCCTGCCCCCGTGTTCCGAGGCGGCCAAGGCGCCCTGGAGCAACTGCTCCGGACAAGAGGCCGGGCCGAGCGGTGAAAAATACGTTGGCGACTTCCTCAATGGGGAGCCTCACGGCCAGGGCAGCTATACCTGGCCCGGCGGCGACAGGTATGTCGGCGAATTCAGGAACGGGAAGCCCCACGGCCAGGGCAGTTTCAGTTCCGCCAAGGGCGACAAGTATGTCGGCGAGTTCAAGGGTGGCCTGCGCGACGGGCAGGGCGCCTACACGTTTGCCGACGGCAACAAGTACGTCGGCGAGTTCAAGGGCGGAATGCGCAGCGGCCAAGGCACCTATACGCTTGTCGGCGGCGTCCAATACATCGGGATGTCAAAGGATGGCAAATATCACGGCCAGGGCAACCTGACATCCCCCACCGGAACCAAATACGTCGGCGAGTTCAAAGACGGCAAATACAGCGGCCAGGGCACCCTGACCACGCCCGAAGGCAACAAATACGTCGGCGTTTTCAAGGTTGGCTCATTTAACGGCCGGGGCTCGCTGACATTTACCAATGGCACCGAATTCGTCGGCGAGTTCAGGGATGGCAAGCGCAGCGGAACCGGCACCGAATACCGTGCCGACGGCTCGGTCCTGAAATCGGGAATATGGCAGGAATGAAACGGGGCAACCCGATGTGGAGCCAGCCCCGCATCAACCTCGGGGACCGGAAATTCAAGAGGCGTTCAGAAGGTATTACCGGGGCCCGGGTTTCTCGCCGCCGGCTCCGGCCGCATTGAGGGTCAGTTCGGGGAGGGCACCGTCGCCGGGAGCGGCGCCCTTGAGCCTGCCGAGCGCCTTTTCGACGTCCACCACCCGGTCCCTGGCGGTCGGGTGGGTCTTGTAAAGGGCTTCCAGGGCGCCCGTGTCGGCCTTGAGACCGGCCAGGCGCTGCATGAAGTTCAGGCAGGCCGCCGGATCGTAACCGGCCCGCGCCGCCAGCAACACACCATCGTCATCGGCCTCGCGCTCCGAACTGCGGTCGAGTCCGCGCGTAAAGATTTCCTTGCTCTCGCCGATCACCAGCTTGCGGTAGGCTTCCGCGCCGCCCGATTTCGACGCGACGCCGAGCGAGCTGGCGCCGGCCGACACCAGCAGGCTTTTCTGCAGGACGGCAATGTGGTGGCGACGGGTGACATGGCCGATTTCGTGACCCAGCACGCAGGCCAGTTCGGCTTCATTGGTCACGTGGCTCAGCATGCCCCGGGTAACGAGGATCGTGCCTCCCGGCGCGGCAAATGCATTTATCGTTTCCGACTCCACCGCGGCAAAGCGCCAGGGCAACTCGGGGCGCGAAGACTGCAGTGCGATCCAGACGCCGACCTGGTTCAGGCGGTGCTGGAGACCCGTATCCTTGAGCGGCGGATACGTGCCCAGCGTAGCCGCAACGACTTCCTTGCCGATGGCGAGCTCCTCTTCCTCGCTCATCGAGCCGACCGACTGGCTCTTGACCAGACTCTTTGCCGCATCGAAGGCGGACCCCAGGTCGAAGGTCCGTGATTGCGCCTGAATGCCGGGCGAGGCGAGGCCCAGAACCAGGGCCAGAAAGCTGGAACGGAGCAGGGTCGGTTTCATCGCGGTCATTATGGATCCTGTTGGCGGCGGCGACTTAGTCGTACTTCACCAGCCTGGCCCTCAATCCCCGCCGTGCCGCAGCGGCTTCGGCTTCCATGCGCCCGACCGCCCAACTCTCCAGCAGCTTGAGATCTCCGACGGCCGGCGCCGAACCTTTGGCATCCCCCTCATCCATTCCCCGCACACCAAGTACCGCAGTCTGGCCTGCCGGAGCCGGCGCCTCCTTGTGGCCAATTGCGCCGGTCACCGAACGCAGCAGGTCGGAAAAACCTCCGCCCTGAGCCCGGGCAACCGGCAGTAGCGCACAGAACAGCAGCAGGGAAAGAATGGTCTTCATCAGGGTCTCGTTGCAATTCCCACTTTTACAATATAGCCGATTTGTTTGCGGTCCAAATTTTGGCGGCGACGTGCCGCTTTGCGCAACTTCGCGCCGGGGCATATCCGCACAACCCGGTTGCCGGCAATAACCCCGGAGTCGGCGCTGGTAACACGGCGGTACGCGTGTCCGGCAGACGATAGAATCACCCCATGATGCGCCGCCCTCCTCCCGCCATGGCCCTGCCGGGTCCGGTCCCCGAAACCCGCCACGACTGGCAGACGATCAAGACCCTGCTGCCCTATCTGTGGGCGTGGAAGGGCCGCGTCGTCCTTGCCCTGCTTTTCCTGCTGCTGGCCAAGCTGGCCAATGTCGCGGTACCGATGGTGTTCAAGGACATCATCGACACCTTCACCCTGCCCAGCGCCGGCAAGCTCGAACAGGCCGTGCTGCTGGTGCCGCTGGGTTTGCTGGCGGCTTATGGCGCGCTGCGGTTTTCGACCGTGCTGTTCACCGAGCTGCGTGAAATGTTCTTCGCCCGGGTCACGCAACGCGCGGTGCGCACCATCACGCTACAGGTGTTCGAGCACCTGCACGCGCTTTCGCTTCGCTTCCACCTCGACCGCCAGACCGGCGGCCTGACGCGCGACATCGAACGCGGCACGCGCTCGATCGGCTCGCTGATCAGCTACACCCTGTATTCGATCCTGCCGACGCTGGTCGAAATCGCGCTGGTGCTGGGTATCCTGGCCGTGCGCTACGACAGGGATTTCATGCTGATCACGCTGGTCACGCTGGTGCTCTATGTCAGCTTCACCATCGTCGTCACCAACTGGCGCACGGTCCTGCGGCGCGAGGTGAACGAGCTGGATTCGGCGGCCAACGTGCGCGCGGTGGACAGCCTGATCAATTTCGAGACGGTCAAGTATTTCAACAACGAACGCTGGGAGCACGACCGCTACGACGAACAGATGCGGAAGTGGGAGGTGGCGCAGATCCGCAGCCAGGTCTCGCTGTCCTGGCTCAACCTCGGCCAGTCGATGATCATCGCCGCCGCCGTGACGTTGATGATGTGGCGCGCCGCGGTCGGTGTCGCCGCCGGCAACATGACGGTGGGCGACATCGTGCTGGTGAACGCCTTCCTGATCCAGCTCTACATGCCGCTCAACCACCTCGGCGTGCTCTACCGCGAGATCCGCCAGTCGCTGACCGACATCGAGCGCATGTTTTCCCTGCTGAACAAGAACCGCGAGATACAGGATGCGCCCGATGCGCGGCCGCTGTTTGCCGCCGGCCAGGATGGCCGCGGCCCCTGCGAAATCGAGTTCGAGCAGGTGGGGTTTTCCTATGAGTCCAACCGGCAGATCCTCTTCGATGTGAACTTCAAAGTCGGCGCCGGCAGGACGGTGGCCGTGGTCGGGCACAGCGGCTCGGGCAAGTCGACCCTGGCGCGCCTGCTGTTCCGCTTCTACGACACCACCGCCGGTTCGGTGAAGATCAACGGCTCCGACCTGCGCGCGCTGCAGCAGGCTTCGGTGCGCGCCGCGATCGGCATCGTGCCGCAGGACACGGTGCTGTTCAACGACACCATCTTCTACAACATCCAGTACGGCCGGCCCGCGGCCCCGCGCGAGGAAGTCATCGCCGCGGCGCAGGCAGCGCACATTCACGAGTTCATCGAACGGCTGCCCGAGGGCTACCAGACCCGCGTCGGGGAGCGCGGCCTGAAGCTTTCCGGCGGCGAGAAACAGCGCGTGGCAATTGCCCGGGCGCTGTTGAAGAACCCGCCGATCCTGATCTTCGACGAGGCCACCTCGGCACTGGATTCCAAGACGGAAAAAGCCATCCAGGCCCAGCTGGAGCAGGTCGCCGTCGGCCGCACCACGCTGATCATCGCCCACCGCCTGTCCACGGTGATGAACGCCGACGAGATCCTGGTGCTCGATGCCGGGCGCATCGTCGAACGCGGCGCCCATCGCACACTACTTGAGCGCGGTGGCCTATACTCCCAAATGTGGGCCTTGCAACAGCAGGAACATGAGGTTTCGGTGTAGGCTAGCGCCGGCCCCTTCCGCGTTGCGCGTCAAGCGCAGCGGCCGCAAGCAGGACCCGACTGAAGTCCGACCAATAACTACAGGAGACCACCATGATTCGTCGCGCCGCCGTTGTTGCAACCCTTACACTCACCACTCTCGCTTTTCCCGTTCTCGCCCAGGAACTCACGGGCACGCTGAAGAAGGTCAAGGACAGCGGCAGCATCACCATGGGAATTCGCGAATCCTCGCTCCCTCTTTCCTATCTCGACGACAAGCAGCAACCGGTCGGTTATCACATCGAGATCTGCAACAGGATCATCGATGCCGTCAAAGCCAACCTCAAACTGGCCGAACTCAAGGTCACGCATACCCCGGTGACCTCGCAGAACCGCATTCCCCTGGTGACCAACGGCACGGTCGACCTCGAGTGCGGCTCCACCACCAACAACGAGGCGCGCAAGAAACAGGTGGATTTTGCGCCGACCACATTTGTGACCAATGTGCGCATGGCAGTCAAGAAGTCATCGGGCATCAAGAGCCTCGACCAACTCGGCGGCAAGCCGGTGGCCACCACCACCGGCACCACGTCGGTACAACTGATGCGCGCCCATGAAAAAGGCAAGAGCATCGACTTCAAGGAGGTCTATGCCAAGGATCATGCCGATGCCTTCCTGATGCTGGAAACCGATCGCGCCGTGGCCTTCGTCATGGACGACAACCTGCTGGCCGGCCTCATGGTCACTTCGAAGAATCCGAATGACTACGCGATCGTCGGCGAAGTGCTGAACATCGAACCGATTGCCATCATGCTGCGCCGCGAAGATCCAGCTTTCAAGAAAGTGGTCGACGATGCGGTCCATGCGCTGATGAAGAGCGGCGAAATCGACAAGCTCTACGCCAAGTGGTTCATGAGCCCGATCCCGCCCAAGGGCGCCAACCTCAACTTCGCGATGAGCGACAAGCTGAAGGAACTCATCAAGACGCCGAGCGATGCGCCGGCCGAGGCCTACAACAAGAAGTAAAAGTCGGCGCCGGCGGTACGGCGACGGGCTTAAAACCCTCGCCGTAACGCTGGCCTGCGAACATGAATTACCACTGGAACTGGGGCATCTTCCTTGAGCAGGTCAAGGGCGGGGACGAGCTTTATCTCAACTGGCTGCTGACCGGCTTCGGCTGGACGGTGGCGGTTTCGCTGTCGGCCTGGGTGATCGCCCTCACGCTCGGTATCCTCTTCGGCGTCCTGCGCACGGTGCCCTCAAAGGCGCTGGTAGGGGCTGCAACCGCGTGGGTCGAACTGTTCCGCAACATCCCCCTGCTGGTGCAGATGTTCCTCTGGTTCTTCGTGGTACCGGAGTTGCTGCCCGCCGACTGGGGGCTATGGGTCAAGCAGGAGTTGCCGGCCAAGGAATTCTTCACCGCAACGATCTGCCTCGGCCTGTTCACCTCGTCACGCGTGGCGGAACAGGTTCGTGCCGGCATTCAGGCCCTGCCCCACGGGCAACGCATGGCGGGACTGGCGATGGGCCTGACCCTGCCCCAGACCTATCGCTACGTGCTGCTGCCGACGGCGCTGCGCATGGTGGTGCCGCCGCTAACCTCGGAGTTCATGAACGTGTTCAAGAACTCTTCGGTGGCCTTCGCCATCGGCGTCATGGAACTCACCTTCCAGGCCAAGCAGATGCAGGAAGATTCGGAGCAGGGCATCGAAACCTTTCTTGCGGTCACCCTGCTGTATTTCGTCTGCGCCTTCACCGCCAACCGTGTCATGGCCGTCATCGAACGCCGCACGCGGATTCCCGGCACCATTGCTGACGTTGCGGGGCAGCACTGATGCACGGCGATTTCGACTTCAGCGTCCTGGTCGACAGCCTGCCCTTCCTGTGGACCGGGCTGCAGTTCACGCTGAAGCTGACCTTTGTCGCCATGCTCGGCGGTATCGCGCTCGGCACGCTGCTGGCGCTGGCCCGCCTGTCTCCGATCGCGCCGCTGGCCAAGGCGGCCACCTGGTACGTCAACATCATGCGGTCGATCCCGCTGGTGATGGTCATCCTCTGGTTCTTCCTCGTCATCCCGCTGCTCACCGGCAAGCCGATGGGCGCCGAAAATTCTGCGCTGGTGACCTTCACCCTGTTCGAGGCGGCGTTCTACTGCGAGATCATGCGCGCCGGGATCCAGAGCGTGGCGCGCGGCCAGGTCGCGGCGGGCTATGCGCTGGGCTTCACCTACAGCCAGAACATGCGCCTGGTGATCCTGCCGCAGGCCTTCCGCAACATGCTGCCGGTGCTGCTGACGCAGACCATCGTGCTGTTCCAGGACACCTCGCTGGTGTATGCGATCGGCGCCAAGGATTTGCTGAAGGCGGCCGAGATCGCCGGAAAGAATTACAACCGGCCCGTGGAAATGGTCATTTTTGCAGCCGTGATCTATTTCGTTGCCTGCTATTCGCTTTCTTTCGTTGTGAAACGCCTGCAGCAGCGCTACGCCATCAAGCGCTGAATCCCCGCTTGCCTCTTTCGGAAATCCGCCCATGAACCAGGTGACCAATAGTCCCATGATCGAGCTGCGCAACGTGAGCAAGTGGTACGGGCAGTTTCAGGTCCTGACCGACTGCAGCACCCAGGTGTCGAAGGGTGAAGTGATCGTCGTCTGCGGCCCGTCCGGCTCTGGCAAGTCGACCCTGATCAAGTGCGTCAATGGCCTCGAAGCCTTCCAGCAGGGCGAGGTCGTGGTCAAGGGCATCTCGGTGGGCGACCCCAAGACCGACCTGCCCAAGCTGCGCGCCCATGTCGGCATGGTATTCCAGCATTTCGAGCTGTTCCCGCACATGACGATTACCGACAACCTCTCCATCGGCCAGATCAAGGTGCTCGGGCGCAGCGCGGACGAGGCCCACGAAAAGGCCGCCAAGCTGCTCGACCGCGTCGGCCTCAAGCAGCACGCGCACAAGCATCCGGGGCAACTCTCCGGCGGCCAGCAGCAGCGCGTGGCGATCGCGCGCGCGCTGTGCATGGACCCGATCTGCATGCTGTTCGACGAACCGACCTCGGCGCTGGATCCGGAGATGATCAACGAAGTGCTCGACGTCATGGTCGAACTGGCCAAGGAAGGCATGACCATGATGTGCGTCTCGCACGAAATGGGTTTCGCGCGCAAGGTTGCGCATCGCGTGATCTTCATGGACCAGGGCCGGATCGTCGAGGATGCGACCAAGGACGAGTTCTTCGGCACCCCGCGCTCGGAGCGCGCCCAGCTCTTCCTGTCGAAGATCCTGTCGCACTGAAATCCCGCGTGGCGCAAAGCACGCTGAATGAAGCCACGGACCTCGCCGCCGATGCCCGTCTCGCCACTGCCAGGAGCCTGCCGCTGGTAGTCCTCTACAGTCGCGATGACTGCAGCTGGTGCGATAAAGTCCGCCGCGAATATTTGGGTCCCCTGTCGCGCGATCCCGCCGCAGCGGCCGTGGTGCGCGAACTGCACATGGACCGCGCCACACCCCTGCTGGATTTCGCCGGACGCCGTACCACCAGCGCCGACTTTTCAAAACAGATGCAGGCGCGCTTCGCGCCCACGGTGATGTTCCACGGACCCGACGGCGCGCAACTGGCAGAATCCATCGTCGGCTTTCGCCTCGCCGACTTCTACGGCGCCTACCTCGACCGCGCGATCGAGGAAAGCCGCGCCCGCCTGCAAACCCGGAAATGACCATGAGCCCGCTCGCACCCGAGCCCGACAAGGACCAGCCCCTGCGCGACGACATCCGCCTGCTCGGCCGCCTGCTCGGCGACACCGTGCGCGAGCAGGAGGGCATCGAGGTCTTCGAGCGCGTCGAGCAGATCCGCCGCCTTGCCCTGCGCCTGCATCGCGACGACGACCCCGCCGCGCGCGAGGAAATGGATGCCGTGCTGCGCAATCTGCCGCGCGAAGGCAGCAACATGGTGGTGCGCGCCTTCAGCTATTTCTCCCACCTGGCCAATATCGCCGAAGACCAGCACCACATCCGCCGCGCGCGGGCGCATGCCCGTGCCGGCTCACAGCCGCGCGAAGGCAGCCTGGCCCTGTCCTTGCAGCGCGCGCTGACGGCCGGCGCCGACGCCGGCAAGCTGCGCGATTTCTTCGCCAGCGCCCAGGTGCGGCCGGTGCTGACCGCGCACCCGACCGAGGTGCAAAGAAAGAGCATCCTCGACTGCCAGTGGAAAATCGCGCGCCTGCTCGACGAACGCGACCGTACCGAGCTGGCGCCGGAGGAGCAGGCCGAACACGACGAGGCCCTGCGCCGTGCCGTGCTGCGCCTGTGGCAGACGCGCATGCTGCGCCGCGCCAAGCTCTCGGTGATGGACGAGGTGAATAACGCACTGTCCTTCTACGACATGACTTTCCTGCGCGAACTGCCGCGGCTCTACAACGCCTGCGAGGATCACCTCGCCGCCGCCATACCCGAATGGAATGTGCGGGGCCTGGCCGAGCTGCCGCCCTTCCTGCGCCCCGGTTCGTGGATCGGCGGCGATCGCGACGGCAACCCCTTCGTCACCGCCGAAGTGCTGGAGGCCGCGATGCGCGCGCAGAGCCGCAAGGCCATCGGCCATCTGCTGGAACAGCTGCATCAACTGGGTGCGGAACTGTCGACCACCACCTCGCTGATCTCGGTGCCCGACGTCGAGCTGATGCGACTGGCCGAACAGTCACCCGACCGCAGCCCGCACCGCGCCGACGAGCCCTATCGTCGCGCCATCGCCGGCTTCTATGCGCGGCTGGCGGCAACCGCGCTGCAGTTGGACAACCTCGAAGCGCCGCGCCATGCCGTGGCAGACGCCGCGCCCTATGCCACGTCCGCCGAGTTTGCCGCCGACCTCGACGTGCTGCACCGCGCACTGATCAGCCACAAGTGCGGTCTGCTCGGACGCGGCCGCCTGCGCCGCCTGCGCCATGCCGTGGCGATTTTCGGCTTCCATCTGGCGCCGCTCGACCTGCGCCAGAACTCGGATGTGCATGCGCGCAGCGTGGCCGAGCTGCTGGCCATCGCGCGCCCCGGCTGCGACTATCTTTCCCTCGATGAAGACGGCCGCATCGCCCTGCTGCTGGAGGAACTCGCGACACCGCGGCCGCTGACAGCACCCGGCGTCAGTTACTCGGATGAAACACGCGGCGAGCTGGCAATCTTCCACACCGCGCAGAGCATCCACCGGCGCTATGGCAAGGCGGCGATCGAGAACGTAATCATCTCCAAGACCGACGGCGTTTCGGACATCCTCGAAGTCGCCGTGCTGTTGAAGGAAGTCGGCCTGCTGCGGCCGCTGGAACACGCCCTCGATGTGAACATCGTGCCGCTGTTCGAGACCATCGGCGACCTCGCCAATGCCGGCACCATCATGGACCGGCTGCTGGCGATCCCGCTTTACAACCGGTTGCTCGGCTCACGCGGCGCCTTGCAGGAGTGCATGCTCGGCTACTCCGACAGCAACAAGGACGGCGGCTTCCTGACTTCGGGCTGGGCGCTGTATCGCGCCGAGATCGCCCTGACCCGGGTCTTTGCGCGCCACGGCATCACGCTGCGCCTGTTCCACGGCCGCGGCGGCTCGGTCGGCCGCGGCGGCGGCCCCAGCTACCAGGCAATACTCGCGCAGCCGCAGGGCGCGGTGCAGGGCCAGATTCGCATCACGGAGCAGGGCGAGGTGATCGCCTCGAAATACGCCAACCCGGAACTCGGCCGGCGCAACCTGGAAATCCTCGCCGCCGCCACCCTCGAAGCCACGCTGCTGGCGCACGAGCACGATGCGCCGCGCCCCGAATTCCTCGCCGCCATGGAAGAACTCTCGGCCACCGCCTTCGCCGCCTACCGCAAGATGGTCTACGAAACACCCGGCTTCGAGCAGTACTTCTGGGAATCGACGGTGATCGCCGAAATCGCCGCGCTCAACATCGGCAGCCGGCCGGCTTCGCGCAAGAAATCCACCGCCATCGAGGACCTGCGGGCGATCCCCTGGGTGTTCTCCTGGGCACAGTGCCGCCTGATGCTGCCGGGCTGGTTCGGCTTCGGCTCGGCAGTCGCCACATTCCACGAAACGCACGGCGCGGCCGGCATGGCGCTGCTGGCGGAGATGCATCGGGAATGGGGCTTCTTCCGCGCCCTGCTGTCGAACATGGACATGGTGCTGGGCAAGAGCAACATCGCGATCGCCGAGCGTTATTCGCAACTGGTGAAGGACGAAGGCCTGCGCAATGCGATCTTCCCGCCCCTCAAGGCCGAGTGGCAGGCTTCGATCAATGCGCTGCTGACCATCACCGGCGAACAGGAGTTGCTCGACCTCAATCCGCTGCTGAAGCGTTCGATCCGCAACCGCTTTCCCTACCTCGACCCGGTGAACCACATCCAGATCGAACTGCTGCGCCGCCACCGCGCCGGTGAAACCGACGACCGGGTGCAGCGCGGCATCCACCTGACCATCAACGGCGTCGCCGCGGGTTTGCGCAACAGCGGCTGAGCAGGGGGCGCCTCAGCCCGAGTACTGCTTTCCCCCGTAGCGCGTGACGCCTAGCAGGATGCGCACCAGATTGTAGGCCGCGGCAATGGCGAGGCGTGCCAGCCAGGAACGGTGGCGCTGGTCCTCGACCCGGATCTCTTTCGCCGCACTGTCGAGGGCGGCTTGCAGGCTGGCCTGCAATTCCCCGGCGAAGGCGACATCGCGCACAACGACATTGGCCTCGCGCGACAGCAGCAGGCTGAAGGGGTCGATGTTGGAGGAGCCCACCGTCGCCCAGTCGCCGTCGATCACCGCTACCTTGGCATGCAACTCGCCCGGCACGTATTCGAAAATGCGCACACCGGCCGAGAGCAAACGGTCGTAAAGCGAAAGCGCCGCGTAGTGCAGCAGAAGATGGTCCGAGCGGCCCTGCAGCAGTAGCCTGACCGCAACGCCACGCCTGGCCGCCTCCAACAGCGCATTGCGAAAACGCCGGCCGGGCAGAAAATAGGCATTCGATATCAGGATTTCACGGCGCGCCGATTGAATGGCCTGCAGATACGCGTTCTCGATGTCGCGTCGATGGCGCAGGTTGTCGCGAATCAGCAGCGCCGCTATTATCGGGCCGTCGATGGCCGGCGCCGCCGGCAGCGTCGCCGGTGCCGGCGGGCGGCGGCCGAGATGCGCCCAGCGCACCAACCGCCAGACGTGGCGCATCGCGGCATGGATGGATGCGGCCAGAGGACCTTCGACACGCACCGCGTAATCGAAGCGTGCCGACTTCGACTCGCCGTCGTCGAAGTCGTCGATCACGTTGATGCCGCCGACGAAAGCCACGCGCCCGTCGACCACCACAAGCTTGCGGTGCAGCCGGCGCAGGCGATGGCGCCTGAAGCCGAACTGCCCCGCCTCCGGCCGGTAGGTCATGACCTCGACGCAATCGGCCGCCAGCGAAGCGCCGAGACCCGCGGCAAAATCGCGCGCGCCGAAGCCATCCACCAGCACGCGCACGGCGACGCCGCGCTGCGCCGCACGGGCCAGCGCGGCGGCAACCAGGCGGCCGGTGGCGTCGTCGGCAAAGATGTAGGTTTCCAGATGCACCTCGTGCGCCGCCGCGTCGATCGCAACGATCAGCGCCGGGAAATACTCGCCGCCCGATTCGAGCAGCTGCAGGCGGTTGCCCGAAACCAGACCGCCCGCCGGGGTGGCAAGAAAGTCGGCGCTCACGGCACGGCGATTCCGGCCTGGAGCGTGGCGGAAAGCACGGCATGGTCGGAAATGGTCGACCACGGCCGCCCGGCGTGAAGCTGCGTAGTGAGCACCTGCAGTCCGCGCTGGTAAATGCGGTCGAGACGGAACAGGGGCAGGGCGGCGGGATAGCTGCGCGAAGGTCGTCGGCCCGCGCCGGCAAACACCTCGACCAGGCCCAGGCGCTCTGCCAACAGGTCATCGGCATGATTGCGCCAGTCGTTGAAGTCGCCTGCGATCAACAGCGGCGCGTCGACCGGCACCAGGTCTTCGATCCGGTTCGCCAGCGCATCCAGTTGCAGCCGCCGCGAGCGGGCAAACAGCGAGAGATGCACGCAAACGCAATGCAGCGGTAGCGCCAACTGCGGCAGATTGACGGCACAGTGCAATAGGCCGCGCCTGTCGAAACGCAGGTGGGTTACATCCTGGTTGTGTTCGTGAAGAATTGGAAAGCGGGAGAGAATCGCGTTGCCGTGATGGCCGTGGTCGTAAACCATGTTGCTGCCGTAGCTGTGATTGGCCCAGACATCTTCGGCGAGAAATTCGTGCTGCGGCTGCAACGGCCAATCGGTATGCCGTACGGCATGCCCGAGATGCAGCCCCTGTACTTCCTGCAGAAAAACAATATCGGCCGACAACTCGCGCAAGCGGTCGCGCAGCTCATGCACCATCATGCGGCGATTGAACTGCGAGAATCCCTTGTGGATATTCCAGGTGGCGACAGACAACGCCGTCGTTGCCATCACATCCTTGTGTTCGCGGGAAGATGGCTTCACTCAGGAAACCGCAAGCATGCGTTCCAGGGCGATCTTCGCCAGCTTAGCCTCGTGTGCCGGCACGCTGATCTGATTGACGACCCGCCCCTCGACCAGGTTCTCCAGCGTCCATGCCAGGTGCTGCGGATCGATGCGCTGCATGGTCGAACACATGCAGATGGTGCTGGCCATGAACTGCACAGTCTTGCCTTCGTGCTTCACCTCTTGCGCCAGGCGCTCGACCAGGTTCAGCTCGGTGCCGACCAGCCAGCGCGTGTTGGGCGGCGCGGCCTTGACGGTCTGCAGGATGGTCTCGGTGCTGCCGATGTGGTCGGACTGCTTGCAGACTTCGAAGCTGCATTCGGGGTGCGAAATGACCAGGCCGTCCGGGTATTGGTTGCGGAACTTGATGATGTCCTTCGGCTGGAACATCTGGTGCACCGAACAGTAGCCGTGCCAGAGGATGATCTTCGCCTTGTCGATCTGCTCGCGCGTCAGGCCGCCCTGCTCCAGGTCCGGATTCCAGATGACCATTTCGTCCAGCGGTATCCCCATCTTGTAGCCGCTCCAGCGTCCGAGATGCTGGTCGGGGAAGAACAGCACTTTCTCGCGTTGCGCGAAGGACCATTCGAGGATCTTCGGCGCATTGGACGAGGTGCAGACGATGCCGCCATGCGCGCCACAGAAGGCCTTGAGGTCGGCGGCTGAATTGATGTAGGTGACCGGTGTAATCTTCTGGTCGGGATCGAGCACGGCGGAGAGTTCGCGCCAGGCGCGTTCGACCTTGGCCAGGCTGGCCATGTCGGCCATCGAACAGCCGGCGGCGAGATCGGGCAGGATCGCCACCTGTTCCGGGCGCGACAGGATGTCAGCCACTTCGGCCATGAAATGCACGCCGCAGAAGACGATGTGC
This sequence comes from Sulfuritalea sp., assembly GCA_044344175.1. Taxonomy (GTDB): domain Bacteria; phylum Pseudomonadota; class Gammaproteobacteria; order Burkholderiales; family Rhodocyclaceae; genus Sulfuritalea. Next base: position 9,663 of record JBIJDJ010000013.1, on the reverse strand, counting down.
TTCGCCTCGGCCTGCGAGGCAAGACGTGAAAGCTTCAGCGAATCGCCGGTGATGTCGGCATGGGCATAGACGTCGGCGCGCTGGTAGTGGTGGCAGAGCAGGACGACGTCCCTGCCGAGTTTTGCTCTGGCGGCGCGGATGCGCTCGCCGGCGTCATTGTCGGCGAGTGAGTTGAAGCGGTCGAAAGAGATGGTGGCGGTTTGCATTGCGGTCTCGGTTTGTTCTAGCTCTGGTTCCAGGGCAGGTTGCATGCGCGCCAGCCGCCGCTGCGATTGCGCTGGCCGTTGGCGTCCTTGTTGCCCTCGAAGCCTTCGAGGATGTTGTAGCAATCGGGAAATCCGGCTTCGGTGGCGGCTTTTGCGGCATGGCTGGAGCGCTGGCCGGAACGGCACAGGAACAGCAGCAGGGATTCGGTCATGACGCTGTGTTTCAGGGTCTGCAGGAAATGCGGGTTGAGCTGCTTGGCCGGGTAGTCCTGCCATTCGATTTCGATCGCGCCGGGAACCCGGCCAACCCAATCCAGTTCGGCCCTGGTGCGCACGTCGATCAATCGCGCGCGGGGCGTCGTCTGAATGATTTCATAGGCCTCGCCGGGCGTCAGCGCGCCCTCGTAGGGCAGCTTGAGTTCGCGCCCGCGCGACTGTGCGAGGCTGAGAATTTCATTGATGCGACCCATGGAAAAACGCGCCGGTTGAGGGGGATAGAATGCGGGGGTTCGAGTATAGCTTTCCCCCATGTCCCGCGAAACCCACTCCAGCAACATGGCAGAGACCCAACGTCCCCTTGCGCCGACGAACGACGCCACACGCTTCGAGGAAGGCCAGCGCATCACCTGGGTCAGTGTCGGCGTCAACATCGTGCTGACCGCCATGCAACTGTTGGTGGGCTTCGTCGCCCATTCGCAAAGCCTGATCGCCGACGCTATGCACACGCTGTCGGACATCGTCGCCGACGCCTTCGTGCTGTTCGCCAATCGCAAGGGCGCGGAAGCCGCCGATGACGACCACCCCTACGGCCACGGCCGCTTCGAGACCGCCGCTTCGCTGGTGCTCGGCCTGTTGCTGGCGGGCACCGGTGCCGGCATCCTGATTTCCGCCGCCGGGCGCCTGCAGGACATCGGCAGCGCGCCGCCGGTGGGCGTCGCCGCGATGTGGGCGGCGCTATTCACCCTGGCGGCCAAGGAAGGCCTGTTCCGCTACATGCTGGCGAAGGCGGAGCGCCTGCGCTCGCCGATGCTGGTGGCCAATGCCTGGCACGCCCGCGCCGACGCGCTCTCCTCGCTGGTGGTCGCCGCCGGCATCGGCGGTGCCTTGATCGGTTTCAACTTTGCCGACGCCGTGGCGGCCATTATCGTCGGCGCCATGATCGTGCGCGCCGGCTTCAGGTTTGCCTGGGCCGCGATCCGCGAATTGATCGATACCGGGCTGTCGAGCGAGGAAGTCGCGGCAATCGGTCAGACCATCGCCACCACCTCCGGCGTGCTTGGCCTGCATGAATTGCGGACGCGGCGCATGGCGCACCAGGTGCTGGTCGATGCCCACGTACAGGTCAATCCCCGCATCAGTGTCTCCGAAGGTCATCGCGTTGCCGAGTCCGCGCGACAGCGCGTGCTCAACAGTCATCCGGAGGTGCTTGATGTGCTGGTCCACGTCGACGCCGAAAACGACCTGCTGGCCAATGCGGCCATTCAGCTGCCCGACCGGGCCGAACTCCTCGCGCATCTGCGCCACATGCTCGATATCGACCCGCCGGAATTCGAGCGAACGATCCTGCATTACCTCGGCACCCGGGTCGAAGCCGAGGTCTTTCTCCCCGCCGCCTATGCCGACGAGGCCATGCTGGCGACGGTCAGGCAGCGCGTGGATCGCGCATTGACCGACGACCCCTGGTTCATCGCGATCCGCCTCAATCAGCGAATTGCACCAAAATAGTGCGCTAAGGTGCTTTGTTGCACCGTAATAGTGCGTTCATCGAGGCATCGAGAAGCAAAAAGACTTGTGGCACAATTGCTTCCCTTTGCGGCGCGAATGGCACGTTAACTGCTATCAGGGTGCTGCACCGTTATTCCGGTTCCGATTTTCAGCTATTGCCATTCACTCAGGAGAGCACCATGACCCCCCAGGACGTAATCAAGATGGTCGAAGAGAAGGAAGTCCGCTTCGTCGACTTCCGTTTCACCGACACCCGCGGCAAGGAACAGCACGTTGGCGTGCCGATCTCCCACTTCGGCATGGATAAATTCGAAGACGGCCACGCCTTCGACGGCTCCTCGATCGCCGGCTGGAAGGGCATCCAGGCCTCCGACATGCAGTTGATGCCCGACGCCAACACCGCCTACATCGACCCCTTCATGGACGAGACGACGCTGGTGCTGACCTGCGACGTGGTCGAACCGGCCGACGGCAAGGGCTACGACCGCGATCCGCGCTCGATCGCCAAGCGTGCCGAGGCCTACCTCAAGTCCTCCGGCATCGGCGACACGGCCTTCTTCGGCCCGGAACCCGAGTTCTTCATTTTCGACGCCGTCGAGTGGAAGATCGACATGTCCGGTTCCTACTGCAAGGTCATCTCGGAAGAAGCCGCCTGGGCCTCGGCCGACAAGTTCGAAGCCGGCAACAGCGGCCATCGCCCGACCGTCAAGGGCGGCTATTTCCCCGTACCGCCGGTCGACAGCCTGAACGACATCCGCGCCCAGATGTGTCTGGCGCTGGAAGCCTGCGGCGTTCCGGTGGAAGTGCATCACCATGAAGTCGCCACCGCCGGCCAGTGCGAAATCGGCACCAGGTTCAGCAGCCTGGTGCAGCGCGCCGACTGGACCCAGATCCTCAAGTACATCGTGCATAACGTCGCCCACAGCTACGGCAAGACGGCAACCTTCATGCCCAAGCCCATCGTCGGCGACAACGGCTCCGGCATGCACGTGCACCAGTCGATCTGGAAGGACGGCAAGAACCTGTTCGCCGGCAACGGTTACGCCGGCCTGTCCGAGACCGCCCTGTACTACATCGGCGGCATCATCAAGCATGCCCGCGCGCTGAACGCCATCACCAATCCGCTGACCAACTCCTACAAGCGTCTGGTGCCCGGCTTCGAAGCCCCGGTCAAGCTGGCCTACTCGGCGCGCAACCGTTCCGCTTCGATCCGCGTTCCCTATGTGCATAACGACAAGGCGCGCCGCATCGAAGTGCGCTTCCCGGATCCGGGCGCCAATCCCTACCTGGCCTTCACCGCGATGATGATGGCCGGTATCGACGGCATCCAGAACAAGATCCACCCCGGCGATCCGGCCGACAAGAACCTGTACGACCTGCCGCCGGAAGAAGACGCGAAGATCCCGACCGTCTGCTCCAGCCTGGAACAGGCCCTGGACTACCTCGACAACGGCCGTGAATTCCTGTTGCGCGGCGGTGTGTTCAGCAACGAAATGATCGATGCCTACATCGAACTGCGGATGGAGGAAGTCACGCGCTTCCGCATGACCACCCATCCGCTCGAGTACGAGATGTACTACTCGATCTGATGAAGCCCCTGCGTAGCAGGTGGGCCAGCAGAAAACGCTGACCTCGCCGCTACGGATGAAAACTTGCGCAACATGCGGAAACAAAATGGACGGGCTTGCCCGTCCATTTTTTTCGGCAATTGGCATACACTCAGCAGAATGAAGAAAGCTTTCCTTGTCCTCCCGCTTCTGCTGCCGTTCGCGGCGACGGCAAATACGCTGTACAAGTGCACGGACGAGTCCGGGGTGGTGCTGTACACCAACCAGAAGACCGCCAAGAAAAACTGCACGGTGCTGTCTTATCAGCCGCCGCCGCCAGCGCCTGCCGCCAGCGGGACCAAGCCGCGTACTTCGGCGACGCCGACACCCGGTGATTTCCCGCGCGTTTCGGGCAGCGAACAGAAGACCCGCGACGGCGATCGTCGCGCAATTCTCGACAAGGAACTCGCCAACGAGCTGCAGAACCTCGAAAAGGCCAAAAAAGCCCTGTTCGACGCCGGCAGCCAGCCAGCGGACAAGCTCCAGCCGCTGCGCGATACCGCGGCGCTGCATGAGCGAAATGTCGAGTCGCTGAAGAAAGAACTCGGCAACCTGCGCTGAGCTTGTGAATAAATCTACTGCGCGTGCCGGATCGGGGATTGGGCGGTGCTCGCTATCCTCACATATAACAACATATGTTCCGGTAGCTGCGCTCCGGCCGCACCCCGCTGCGGCACGCTCGCTACGATTTCTTGACAAGCTCTGAAGCTTGCTTCCAGCGACTGGTGCGCTTCTTGCAGCAATAACCCGTAATGAACGCCACCGAAACTTTTGACGCCTTCAGCGGACTGGACCTGCTGTCCTCGGCCGTCGTGCTGGTTGATGCCAAACTGATCATCCGTCACCTCAACCCGGCCGCGGAGAATCTGTTTGCCGTGAGTTCGCGCCAACTGCTCGGCCACCCCCTGCAACGGCTGATGGGCGAGCCGCCCGAGCTTGTTGCCGCGCTCGACAACGCGCTGAAGAACAACTGGGGCCACACCGGCCACAACATCCTGATCGACCTTGCACAGGATGTTCAACTGCATGTCGATTGCACGGTAACCCCGGTGGAGACCAGCAATGCGCGCCTGCTGCTGGAAGTGCGGCCGATCGACCAGCAGTTGAAGGCAGCGCGCGAGGAACAGCTGGCCCAGCAGCAGCAGGCCAACCGCGAACTGGTGCGCAACCTGGCGCACGAGATCAAGAACCCGCTCGGCGGCATTCGCGGCTCGGCGCAGTTGCTGGAACGCGAACTGGCCAGCGAACAGCTGAAAGAGTACACCCAGGTGATCATCCAGGAGGCCGACCGCCTGCAGGCCCTGATGCAGCGCCTGCTCTCATCGCATCGCGTCATGCAGCCGGCGTTGGCAAATATTCACGAAATACTCGAGCGCGTGCGGCGCCTGATTCACGCCGAGTACCACGCCGTCTCCGTCCGCCGCGATTACGACACCTCGCTGCCCGACATCACCGGCGACCGCGAGCAGCTGCTGCAGGCCATCCTGAACATCTCGCGCAACGCGGCACAGGCAATCGTGGGCAATCCCTCCGGCCCCCTTTCCGGGAAAGGGGGTGACGATGGTTCGGCCTCGGGGCGACCCGGCGGCGGGACAGGCAAGGGCGAGATCATTTTTCGCACCCGCGCGGCGCGCCAAGTCACCCTGGCCAAGAAGCACTACCAGCTGGCACTCGAATTGCAAGTGATCGACAACGGCCCGGGAATTCCGGAGAACATTCGCGACAAGATCTTTTATCCGCTGGTTTCGGGCCGTGAAAACGGCAGCGGTCTTGGCCTTACCATCGCCCAAAGCTTCATTCAGCAACACGGCGGAACCATCGAAGTCACTTCGCGTCCCGGTCGCACCTGCTTTTCGCTGATGCTGCCGCTGACGAGAAAGAAAAAGGAAGAACCATGAACCTGAAGTCCTCACCACAGAGACACAGAGGCACAGAGAAAGGCGTCAATTCGTTCGCTTTTCTGTCGGTCGCCTCTTCCCTGATCAGTGATCAAGCTTGTGCGCACAATGCTTCGTTTTTCCTCTGTGTTCTCTGTGCCTCTGTGGTTCAACCAGGTTTTGCAAGATGAACCCCGTCTGGATCATCGATGACGACCGCTCCATCCGCTGGGTGCTGGAAAAGGCGCTCGGCCGGGAGAACATTGCGGCGAAATCCTTCGGCTCCGCCGACGAAGCGCTCGCGGCGCTAGGCAATGGCCAACGACCCCAGGTGCTGGTCTCCGACATTCGCATGCCGGGCAGCAGCGGCCTCGATCTCCTGCGTCATGTAAAGGAGCACTATCCCGACCTGCCGGTCATCATCATGACCGCCTATTCGGATCTTGATTCTGCGGTAGCCGCCTTCCAGGGCGGCGCCTTCGAATACCTGCCGAAGCCTTTCGATGTCGATCAGGCCGTGGATCTGGTGCGCCGGGCGATCACCCAAGCTTCGCACCAGAATGGTGCGGCCGAAGAAACCAGCGTCGTGCCGGAGATCCTCGGCCAGGGCGTGGCCTTGCAGGAGGTCTTTCGTGCCATCGGCCGCCTGTCCCAGTCTCACGCCACGGTGCTGATCAATGGCGAATCCGGCACCGGCAAGGAACTGGTGGCGCGCGCCCTGCACCGCCACAGCCCGCGCCGCGATGCGCCCTTCATCGCCATCAACACGGCAGCGATTCCGCGTGACCTGCTTGAATCAGAACTGTTCGGCCACGAAAAAGGCGCCTTTACCGGAGCGACCGCGCAGCGCCGGGGACGCTTCGAGCAGGCCGACAACGGCACCCTGTTCCTCGACGAAATCGGCGACATGCCGGCGGAATTGCAAACCCGGTTGTTGCGCGTGTTGTCGGAAGGGAACTTCTACCGCGTCGGCGGCCACCAGCCGGTCAAGGCCAATGTGCGCGTGATCGCCGCCACTCACCAGGATCTGGAAGACCGGGTCAAGGCTGGCCTGTTTCGCGAAGACCTGTTCCACCGCCTCAATGTCATCCGCCTGCGTCTGCCGCCGCTGCGCGAGCGGCGCGACGACATCCCGCTGCTGGCCAGGCATTTCCTGCAAAAGAGCGCCCAGGAGCTTGGCGGCGAACCCAAGCGACTCACCGATGCGGCGCTGAAATACCTGCAGGGACTCGACTTCCCCGGCAACGTGCGGCAGTTGGAAAACCTTTGCCACTGGCTGACCGTGATGGCGCCGGGGCAGAGCGTCGACATCCCTGACCTGCCCGCCGAACTACGCGACGGTCTGGAAAGTGCTGCGCGCCGCGATCTGCCGGCCGACTGGTGCGTGGCGCTGGCAGGCGAGGCCGACCGGCTGCTGGCCGCCGCGCCGGGCACGGTGTTCGATACGCTCAACCGGGAATTCGAAGCCACGCTGATCCGGCGGGCGCTGAATGCCACCGGCGGGCGCCGCGTCGACGCCGCGCAGCTGCTGGGCATCGGCCGCAACACCATCACGCGCAAGATTCAGGAACTCGGCCTCGACGAACTCAAGGCGGAGGCCGAGGGCAGCTGAAGTCTCGTCGCGGCTACCCCGGCGCAGTGGCTTCAAGTATAGTCAGCCTGACTATTCGCCGCGCCGTCGGCGACCCATCGCCATCGGGGACACTCATGACTGCCGCCATTGCCGCCATCGCCGCCAAGCTGGGTGACGCCGCACGCCGTTTCGATATCGACCTGCTGTCGAGCTGCGATTCGACCAATGCCGTACTGCTCGCCCGCGCCGAAGCCGGCGCGCCGTCGGGCACGGTGGTGATCACCACAGAGCAAACCGCAGGCCGTGGCCGGCGCGGGCGCAGCTGGTTCGCCAGCTCCGGTGACAGCCTGACCTTTTCCCTGCTCTGGCGTTTTGCGCCGGGCACCGCCCCGGTCGGGCTGTCGCTGGCGGTCGGTGTCGCCGTGGCCCGTGCCTTAACGAAAGTCGGCGCTGGCGAGACGGCGCTGAAATGGCCCAACGACATCCTGCGCGACGGCCGCAAGCTCGGCGGCATACTCATCGAACTGGTTCCCGGTGCGCCGCATGCGGCCGTGATCGGCATCGGCGTCAACCTGCACCTGCCACCCGGCATGCCCGACGATGTGCGTGCTACCTCCGCCACACTATGCGCAGCGAGCGAAACAGCCGACGAAAACGCCTTGTATGCCACGCTGCTCGGGGAACTGCTGACCACGCTGGAAATCTTTGCCACGCACGGCTTTTCCGCACTGCGCCCGGAATGGCTGGCGCGCCACGCCTTCCAGGATGCGTGCGTCAGCCTGGCGTCGGATTTCGCCACGCCACGGCTTGGCATCTGTCGCGGCGTCGACAGCGACGGGGCACTGCTGCTCGATGTCGATGGCCGTGTCGAGCGCATTCTTTCCGGCGAAGTCTCGCTGCGGCCGGCTTGAGGTTTCCTGCGCCATGATTCTCTGCCTCGATGCCGGCAACACGCGCCTCAAGTACGGCCTCTTCGACGGTAGCGCCTGGCGCGGGCAGGGCGCGCTGCAGCATGACGCGCTCGACGAATTGATCTCCGGTCTGGCGGCAAGGCCGACACGCATCGTCGCCTGCAACGTGGCCGGCGACGCGGTGCGCCAGTGCATCGAGGCACTGGCCGCCGGCCTCGCCCTTCCGCTGGACTGGCTGACCGGCACGGCCGCCGCCTGCGGCGTACGCAACGGTTACGACACGCCGCAGCAACTTGGCGCCGACCGCTGGGCGGCGCTGATCGGCGCGCGCGCATCGCACAGCGGGGCCTGCGTGGTGGTGATGGCCGGCACGGCGACCACCATCGACACGCTCGATGACAGCGGCCTGTTTCGCGGCGGCCTGATCCTGCCCGGCCTGTCGCTCATGCGCGCCGCGCTGGCGCGCAACACCGCCGACCTGCCTGACGCAGCCGGCAATTACCGGACGCAACCGACCAACACCGATGACGCCATCGTCAGCGGCGCGATCCACGCCACCCTGGGCGCCATCGAGCGCATGCGTGCGGCGCTCGCCGCTGACGCGCTGTGCCTGCTCTCGGGCGGTGCTTCGGTGGAACTGGCGCCACACCTGGACCGGCCGCATCGCCTGATCGACAACCTGGTGCTCGAAGGCCTGGCGCGATACAGCCGGACTGTTTAGCCTTGCTGGATCGCATCGGTCGTTTGATTGACTGAAGGCATCAACCCGACGCCGCTATCTCGTTCCCCCTGAACGCAGCATCCGCGTATCATGTACAGAATACTGCACGTTTTGTGCGCCTTAGGAGGCAGTCATGGGCATTTCCGCAAGCGACGTTATTCCGCTCTCGCACGCACGCGCCAACTTCTCTGAGCTAGCCGAGGAGGTCAAGGCCGGTGCCGAGAAGATCATTACCAGAAACGGCGAGAGCTACATCGCCCTGATCGACGCCCGCCGACTGGACTACTACCACCAGTTGGAGCGCGAACGCATCCATCTGTTGCTGGCCGACGACGCGGCCAGGGGGCTTGACGATGTCGCTGCCGGCCGGGTGAAGGATGCCCGCAGCGTGATCCAGTCGATCAAGCGGCGGCGGCGCAGCGCCTGAACGAGTGGAGCGGCACCCGTGACCAGAAAGCTTGTCGTCAAACTCACTGCCAACTTCGAGCGCAACCTCGGAGACATCGAACGTTTTCTGATCGAGGCCGAAGTACCCCGCGCTTACGATGCCTTGCTCGATGACCTGCTGGGCACGGTGATTCGGAATCTCGAACGGTTTCCCGACATGGGGCGACCTTTCCTGGCGAGGGCGCCTCGCTCCGTCGAGACTACCCATGCTCTTGAAGCGCTACGAGCAAAGTTGTCGGCACTGACACCGGACCCGGAAGCCCTGCGCGAATACATCATGGATGATTACCTGGTGCTGTACGCGCAGATTGGCGGAAACATTTATCTGTTGGCGATCAGGCATCAGCGGCAACTCTCATTCGATTTCGCGTCCAATTGGGGTGCGGTCTCGTCAATGCCGTAGCACATCCATAGCGGAGTCCAAGTGTGCCTTCAGAGTGTGGGAGGATTGCCGCAATTGATTTTGTTTAGATAAGCAGTCCGCCCTCGATAGAAGAAGCGGAGGATCAGAGGGCCGGGATCGAATTGAATTTGCATAGTCGTTGAAAGTCGGCGCCGGCGGCACGGCGATAGTCTGCAATCGTTGCTCAGTGACG
>JBIJDJ010000262.1:0-2702 GCA_044344175.1 Sulfuritalea sp. | reverse complement strand
GGGTCGAGCTCGATACCGGCAAACAGGCCGCGTCCGCGCACGGCATGGATCAGCGGGTGGCGTGCCGCGAGTTCGCTGAGTTGGGCGAGCAGCCAGCCGCCCAGTTCTGCCGAATGGGCCACCAGATCCTCGTCGATCAGCAGATCCAGCGCCTCCAGCCCCACCGTCGCGGCCAGTGCATTGCCGCCAAACGTCGAGCCATGATCGCCGGGGTGGAAAACCTGCATCACGCATTCGTCGGCGAGGAAGGCCGAGACCGGCAGCAACCCTCCGCCAAGCGCCTTGCCAAGAATGATGCCGTCGGGGCGAATGCCGTCGTGCTGTGAGGCGAGCAGCCAGCCGGTACGCCCGAGGCCGGTTTGCACTTCGTCGGCGATCAGCAGTACGTTGTGGCGCCGGCAGATTTCGGCGCAGGCCGCAAGGTAGCCGGCCGGTGGCAGGATGATGCCGCCTTCGCCCTGAATCGGTTCAACGAGAAAGGCTGCCGTATTCGGCGTGATCGCCGCTTCCAGCGCCGCCGCGTCGCCGTAGGGAACACAGTTGAGTCCGGGCGGGAAGGGGCCGAAACCGTCGCGGTATTGCGCTTCGGTCGACAGGCCGGTAATGGCGATAGAACGTCCGTGGAAGTTGCCCTTGCAGGCGATGATCTCGGCCTGTCCGTCGGCAATCCCCTTGATCTTGTGCCCCCACTTGCGTGCTGCCTTGAGCGCCGTTTCAACGGCTTCCAGCCCGGTATTGACCGGTAAAGCACGTTCGTAACCGGTGAGCGATGTCAGGCGTTTGAGAAAGACCGGCAGGCGGTCGTTGAAGTAGGCGCGTGACGTCACCGCCAGCCGGTTGGCCTGGCCGACCAGTGCGGCCACCAGACGCGGGTGGCTGTGTCCGAAACTGACCGCCGAGTAGGCCGACATCAGATCAAGGTAACGCCGCCCCTCGCGGTCGGTCAGCCAGCAGCCGTGCCCTTCGGCGAGAACGACGGGCAGCGGCGCATAGTTGCGTGCGCCAAAGCTCGCTTCCCAGTGGCGCAACTCGTCGGTAACCGGCGTGCAGGCGCTTTCCAGAAGGTCGATGGCCTGCCGCGCGGTGATGCCGAGCGGGTCGTGATCCGGGCAGTATTCGGCGATTTCGAAGGCGACGCACTGGCGATTACGCAGCACGCCGGCCAGCGCCAGACGCAATTCGCCGCCTTTCAGACCGCCGGCGACGGGTGTCGTCACGCCGGGTGCGAGCAGTGGATCGATGGCGTCGAGGTCAAGGCTGATGCCGTAAGGCAGGCCGTTGGCGCCCGCGATGGCGAGTGCCTCGGTAAAGATGGCTGGCAGACCACGTGTTTTTATCGCGCTCATATCGAATACCGTGACGCCCAGCGTTTTGAGCAGCAAGGCCTCATCGGCCTCGAAACTGTGTGCGCCGATCACAACCACGCGCTGCGGATCAAGCGGCGGGCCGTCAATGCCGACCATTTCCGGCGCACCTTGACCGAGCAGTGCGGCCAGTGGCATGCCGTGCGGGTTGCCCGACGGGCTGTTGCCCGGCGTGTGGGCGTCGAGGTGAGCGTCGATCCAGATCAGGCCGGGGGCGGCGCCAAGCGCCCGGCCTACGCCGCGCCAGGTGCCGGCGGCGATCGAGTGGTCGCCACCAACAACGATCGGCACATCACCGCTGCCCAAGGCCGCCGCCACTTCGTCGGCCACCTCGGTGAGCAGCGCGGCGAGCGCCGTCAGGCGTGGCCCGTCCGGCGCTTCGATGGTCATGCCCCACACCGGCTCAAGGCCGGCACGCTGTACCGCCGCGACGATGCCCATTGTGTGCAGGGCTTGCGGGCCACTGTCGGGGCCAGGGAGTGCTTCGTCCCGGATATCGCCACCCGGCGCGCCCAGCTTGCTGGCCACGCCGATGAAGCGAAGCATCGGTTTCAGTGCAATCACCTTGTCCATTGCGCACCTCCTTCGCAAAAAGGACGGGGTTATAGCTTCGACTGGCAGCGGGTGATTTCGTTCTGTCCGTCGGCGACGATGTTTCCCGCTGGCCTGGTACGTCTCGGCTGACATGCTTTTGCCAAAAACGATGTGATTGAAATCAAATTGCCGAAATTTGCTAACGGTCACCTGACCGCCCCCATAGACTGATTCGAGGATAAACCAGAGCCGGCTCACAAAAGAAGTCGGCAATTCAACGAGGAGGCAAAGATGATTCAATTTCGTGCATTGGGGCTCGGAGTCGTTGTATCGACTTTTTTTGCTGCCGGCGCCGTCAATGCGGCGACTGAGGCGGAAGCTGCGAAGCTTGGCAAGGAGCTGACGCCGGTCGGCGCCGAGAAGGCTGGCAACAAGGATGGCAGCATTCCCGAATGGAAGGGCGGCCTGCCGAAGGGCAAGCTTAAGCTCGGTGACCCGCGCGTCGATCCCTTTGAGGGCGACAAGCCACTATTTTCGATCGATGCCGCCAATGTCGAGAAATACAAGGACAAACTTTCGGCCGGGCAGATCGAACTGATCAAGACGCGCAAAGGCTACCGTATGGATGTCTATCCGACTCAGCGCAGTTGCGGCTACCCGGATTCCGTCTATGGCCAAACCAAGGTTAACGCCATCCAGGCCAAACTTTCCAGCGACGGTTTGGACAACCTGGCGCAGGCCGTCGGCGGCGGTTTTCCCTTCGCGATTCCGAAGAGCGGTGCCGAGGCAGTATGGAATCATAAA
>JBIJDJ010000267.1:0-2704 GCA_044344175.1 Sulfuritalea sp. | reverse complement strand
TAGCCGGCATGAACGATTTCATCATCAAGCCGGTCGAGCCTGCCGCCCTCTACCAAAGTTTGCTGCTATGGCTGTCGGGGATGAAGGCGGCTGCGCCGCAGGCCGAGCTGTTTGTGCCGGGGGTGAAAGAAGTCACGACCGAGGCCGTGCTGCCGGCGCCCGACCTGGCGCCGGACGAGTGGCGGCGGCGATTGGCGGGCATTCCGGGGCTGGACAGCGAGCGCGGGCTGGCCATGGTGCACGGCAGTACCACCCTCTATGTACGGATACTGTACCTGTTCGCCGACAGTCACGGCGAGGACCCGACGCGTCTCGCCGAATGCCTGGCGTCGGACGATCTGATCGTCCTCAAGGAACTGGCCCACACCCTCAAGGGTTCTGCCGGGAACGTGGGTGCGATGGGGGTTGCCGAGGCGGCGGCGGATCTTCAGTCCGCTGTCGGCCGGTCTGCCGACCCGCTCGAGATCGAACGCTGTTCCACCACGCTGATCGAAGAACTGACGTCCCTGATCAGGCGCATTGGCACCCTGTCGGGCGGACAGCCGGGTCACTGACGCAAGCGCAGCGATGCCCGCCAGGGCGGCGCCGACACTGTTCAGGCCGTCAGGCTTTCGATTTTCGTGAAGACCGAGCGCGGCACGCCGCGTGTTTCTCCGGTCAGGGCAAATAATTCCTTCATGTCCAGAATGAGAACAATCTTGCCATTCGACAGGGTGGTGACGCCGGCAACTCCCTTCGGCCGGAAATCGTCGAGCGATTTGATCACCGCGTCTTCACGGCCCATGAAGCCGTCAATGGCAAGAACGAAGGAGTGTTCCGCCGCCTGCATCAGCACGCCATATCCCGGCGGGCTTTCGGCGGGCCAGCCCAGCAGATAGCTGAGCGGATACATGGGCATCACTTCGCCGCGTACCACCAGGGTGGCGCAGCCGCCAACTTCCTGAATGGCTTCTGCCTGGATGGGCAGGATCTCCCTGACCATGGACAGTGGCACGGCGAACGGCTGCTGCCCGAGTTGCACCAGCAATACCGGCAGAATCGCCAGGGTCAGCGGCAGGGAAATGACAAAGGTCGAACCCTTGCCGAGGGTCGATTTGATGTCAATCGTGCCCTTCAGCTTCTGAATGTTGGTCTTCACCACGTCCATGCCGACACCCCGGCCGGAAACATCCGAGGCCACATCCTTGGTCGAGAAGCCGGGCAGCAGGACGAGGTTGAAGCTTTGCCGCTCATCCATCGTATTGGCTTCTTCGTCCGTAATCAGGCCCTTTTCAATTGCCTTGGCGCGCAGGCGCTCGGCATTCATGCCACGCCCGTCGTCGGCAATCAGGATGATGATGTGATCGCCCTCCTGGCGTGCCTCGAGGCGCACGCGGGACTTCTCCGGCTTGCCCGCCGCGCGTCGCTCCTCGGATGACTCGACGCCATGGTCGACCGCATTGCGGATCAGGTGAATGATCGGGTCGGACAAATCCTCGATCATGGTCTTGTCGATTTCAGTCTCTTCGCCGACCAGCGCCAGTTCGACATCCTTGCCCAGGCTGCGGGCCAGGTCGCGGGCGATGCGCGGGTATTTCTGGAACAGGCGGCCGACGGGCTGCATGCGGGTTTTCATCACCGCGCTCTGCATGTCCGAGACCAGCAGGTCGAGCTGACTCACGGCCTGGTCGAGCGAATGCAGCGTGTCGCTGTCGGAATGACCGTTGATGATTTCGGTGCGCAAGGCGTTCAGGCGGTTCTTGGTCAGGCCGATTTCGCCTGACAAATTGAGCACCTGGTCCAGCCGCGCCGTGTCGACCCGGATCGAACTGTCGCGGGTTTTTTCGGTGTCGCGCCGCCCCGCGGGAACCGCGGCGCCCGGTTTGTCCGCGGCGCGGCGGCCGATCGCGGCATGAATGATCTGTTCCGGCGTCTCGCCCGCCACGCTGTGACTGAAGTCTGGCGCCGCCGGGGTGTCGGCTGCCGCAATAGTGGCAGCCGCCTCGGCCAGACCCTGGGTGCCGGCGACCGCAACGAACAAGCTATTCCAGTCGGGGCCGTCGCTCTTTGCGCCAGGTACCGGCGCCGCTGACGTCATGGCCGCGGCAGACGGCGTCGCGCCAGGCGCGGCGACAATCTGTTTTCCGGTCAGCGCAGCTTTCAGCTTTGCCAGCAGGGCCGGATCGGCCGGAGCCGGCTGCATGCCGCGCTCCAGCATATCGAACATGACGCGCACCGCTCCCGTGGCGGCAAGAATCGCGTCCATGTTTTCGCCATCGATGCTCAGTTCGTTATTGCGCAGGCGGTCAAAAAGATTCTCGGTCAAATGGCACAGCGTCACCAGTTCGGTCGCATTCAGAAAGCCTGCGCCGCCCTTGATGGTGTGAAAGCCGCGGAAAATCTCGTTGAGCAGCTTGTGATCCGTCGGATTTTGCTCAAGATCGACCAGCTTGTTATCGACCCCGGAGAGCAGATCGCCGGCCTCGACCAGAAAATCCTGGAGCAGTTCTTCCATGCCCTCAAAGTTGCTCACATCCATCTCCTTCGAGCGACTTCAGAGCAGGCTAATGCACGCGAAGCACGCGTTATGCCGAAACTAAAGTTGCTCACATCCATCTCCTTCGAGCGACTTCAGAGCAGGCTAATGCACGCGAAGCACGCGTTATGCCGAAACTAAAGTTGCTCACATCCATCTCCTTCGAGCGACTTCAGAGCAGGCTAATGC
>JBIJDJ010000261.1:0-2716 GCA_044344175.1 Sulfuritalea sp. | reverse complement strand
AAGCGACTGGTAATAGTCGAGCGAAGCGAGCAAATTGGTAGCCCCGCCCTGGGGCGGGGAGGGGGGTGGGGGGCCTTCAATTCGCCTTTCGCGTGTTTCATCTTCAGGGATGCAGTCGGTGCAGCATTAGCGCCGATCTCAGGCGCCTGTCCTGGCCTGCTGCTGCGCCTCGACCGAGAGCAAAGCGGTGACATTGACGATGCGCCTGACGGTGGCCGTCGGCGTCAGGATATGTACCGGCCGCGCCGCGCCGAGCAGCATCGGCCCGACGGTGAGCCCATCACCGGCCGAGGTCTTGATCAGGTTGAAGGCGATGTTGGCGGCATCCAGCGTCGGCATGATCAGCAGGTTGGCCTGGCCTTTGAGCGTCGAGTCTGGAAACACCTGGTGCCGGATGTCTTCCGACAATGCGGCATCGCCATGCATCTCGCCATCGACTTCGAGTTGCGGCGCGACCTGGCGCAGGATTTCCAGTGCGCGGCGCATCTTGATTGCAGTCGGCGTGTCCTCGGTGCCGAAGCTCGAATGGGAGAGCAGTGCCACCTTGGGTGCGAGACCAAAGCGTGCGACTTCATCGGCCGCGAGCAGAGTCATCTCGGCGAGTTGCTCCGCCGACGGGTCATAGTTAACGTAGGTATCGCCGATGAACAGCGTGCGCCGCGGCAGGATCAGCAGGTTCATGGCGTAGAAATTTTCGATGCCCGGCTTCAGGCCGATCACGGTCTCGATATAGCGCAAATGCAGCGAATGCTTGCCGAAGGTGCCGCACAGCATTGCGTCCGCGTAGTTATGCCGCACCAGCATGGCGCCGATCAGTGTGGTACGCCGTCTCATCTCGCGCTTGGCATACTCGACGCTGACCCCCTTGCGCGACATCAGGCCGTGATAGTCCTGCCACAACTCCTTGTAGCGCGGATCGGAATCCGGGCTGACCAGTTCGAAATGCTCGCCGGCGCGAATGCGCAAACCGTGGCGGGCGATGCTCTTCGCCACCACGTCGGGCCGACCGATCAAAATCGGACGTGCCAGGCCTTCGTCGCACACCGTTTGCGTCGCACGCAGAACGCGTTCGTCCTCGCCTTCGCAGAAGACTACGCGCGCCGGCTTCTTCTTGGCGGCGGCAAACACCGGACGCATCAGCAAGCCTGTGGAATAGACGAAGTCATTCAGCCGCTCGGCATAGGCGTCCATGTCGGCAATAGGCCGCGTCGCGACGCCGGAATCCATCGCGGCCCGGGCCACCGCCGGGGCGATCTTGATGATGAGCCGGGGGTCGAAGGGCTTGGGGATAAGGTACTCGGGACCGAAGGACAGTTCCTCCGTACCGTAGGCCGCAGTCACCACCTCCGACTGCTCGGCGTGGGCCAGTTCGGCAATCGCCCTGACGGCAGCCACTTTCATCGCTTCGTTGATGGTCGTCGCGCCGACATCCAGCGCGCCCCTGAACATGAAGGGGAAGCACAGCACGTTGTTGACCTGATTCGGATAGTCGGAACGCCCGGTACCGATGATGGCATCCGGGCGCACGGCCTTGGCGTGCTCGGGCAGAATCTCCGGATCGGGATTGGCCATGGCGAGGATGATCGGATCGCGCGCCATGGTCTTGACCATCTCCGGCTTCAACACGTCCGCCGTGGACAAACCGAGGAAGATGTCGGCGCCGGGCATGACATCGCCCAGGGACCGCGCATCGGTCGCCTGCGCGTAACGCGTTTTGGAAGGATCGAGCCCCTCGCGTCCGGTATGAATCACGCCCTTGCTATCAACCGCAAACACATTCTTCGGATCGAGACCGAGGCTCACCAGCAGATCGAGGCAGGCAATCGCCGCCGCCCCCGCGCCCGAGCAGACCAGTTTGGCCTTGGCAATATCCTTGCCGACCACGCGCATGCCGTTCAGCACCGCCGCACTGGCAATGATCGCAGTGCCGTGCTGGTCGTCGTGGAACACCGGGATCTTCATGCGCTCGCGCAACTTGGCCTCGACATAGAAGCACTCGGGCGCCTTGATGTCTTCCAGGTTGATGCCGCCGAAAGTCGGCTCCAGCGAGGCAATGATGTCGACCAGCTTTTCCGGGTCGTTCTCGGCGACCTCGATATCGAACACATCGATGCCGGCAAATTTCTTGAACAGCACGCCCTTGCCTTCCATCACCGGCTTGCCGGCCAGCGGCCCGATGTTGCCCAGTCCGAGGACTGCCGTGCCGTTGGTGATGACGGCCACCAGATTGGCGCGCGAGGTGTACAGCGCGGCGGTCGCCGGATCGCGCACGATTTCGTCGCAGGCGGCAGCGACACCCGGCGAGTAGGCCAGCGACAGGTCGCCTTGATTGTTCAGAGCCTTGGTTGGGGTAACGGAAATCTTGCCTGGTTTGGGGCTGCGGTGATACTCCAGCGCCGCAGCGCGGATACGTTCGTCCATGTGAAGCTTCTCCATTATTTGCGCGAACCCAATTGTAGCGCCGTGCCGCCAGCGCCGACTTCTTGACACACCGGCGCTTTCCCCTCGCAATTCGCTGCTGTGCATGACCGGGCCGGGATTTAACGCATTGCGGACGTATCCCCTGGCGGTGCGCCAGCGCCCCGCAGTAGTACTTTCCAATTCAGGTATGAGCCTGAAGGAACTGCCGGCTGAGTGATTTGTGAAGCGGGTTGATGGGTTGAAAGCTTGAGTGTAAGGGATTGTGTTCGAGGCGGTGGGCGGTAGCCTCGCCTTG
>JBIJDJ010000012.1:0-32279 GCA_044344175.1 Sulfuritalea sp. | reverse complement strand
TGACTTCATCATAAAGACGCATTTGCGTGGTAACGGGATTCAACCGTTGGCTGCATGACCGAGGCGACAACTACCTTGACGTGCGCCGAGATGCAAGGTATCAATAAGGCCAACCTCCAGACCGCCGTTCAATACGCAATCCAGCATCACAAAGCCGGTCGAATGGAACTGGCATCGGCAATCTACTTGTCGATACTGGATTCGTTCCCTGATCATTTCGAGACGCTGTACCTGCTCGCGATGGCCGCACAGCATGAGGACGATCATGCCAGGGCAATCCAGCTTCTTGGCAGGGCGGACCGATCACGACCCGGCCAGGCTCAGGTCCATCTGCAGCTTGGCATATCGTTCAACCAATTGGGGGAACGTGGAAAGGCTGTGTCCAGCTATCAGAAGGCCTTGAGCTTTGATGGAGCTTGTGTCGAGGCGTATTGCAATCTTGGAAATCTCTTCAAACGGATGGGGAATGCGGCTGGCGCCCTGGAGAGTTATGGACACGCTCTCAGATTGGACCCATCAATAGCCCAAATTCCGTACAACCTCGGGGTTCTGTATCAGGAGCGACTGGAACCTGACAAAGCTATCGAATGGTTCCGGAAAGCCATTTCGCTCAAAAGCGATTACGCGTCGGCATACAACCATCTGGGCGTTGCCTTGAGCGCGATCGGGCATCCGGAAGAGGCGATTGAGCACTATCGGAAAGCACAGAAGCTCGACCCGAATTCAGCCGATGCTTTCTATAACCTGCATGCGCTCCTGCTCGATTCGACAGACATGCCGGAGGCGGTTCGTTGCATGGAGAAAGCCTTGGCGCTGCAGCCAGGCAATGACGTTTATCGACTGTCCATGGGCGTTTTGCATGAATACATGGGCGATTCCGCGAGAGCCAGGGCCTGTTTCGCCGGAGCGGACAACAGCGGGTCGATGGTCGCGGATCTGGAAGCATGGAATCACATCAAGTCGCTTGGCGACGCGCTGCCAATCGTGACCGGGAGTGCAGCCAGGATTTTTAGATTGGCGCTCGATGGCGCGCAAGTAGGGGGTTTGGTACTTGAATTCGGGGTTTACATGGGAAACTCAATCCGCCAGATCGCGGCTTTGGTAAATGGTGCGGTTCACGGATTTGACAGTTTTGAGGGGATTCCCGAAGACTGGTGTCACGAACAAAAAGGAAGCTATTCGACGGGAGGAGTCATCCCGAAAGTGCCGGCGAACGTGCATTTGCATGCAGGATGGTTCGAGGATACCGTTCCGGCCTTCATTCGCGATGAAGCCGGCCCGATCCGCTTCATTAACATCGATTGCGATCTTTACAGTTCCACGAGAACGATATTGGAACTCTTGTGCCGGCAAATAGTCCCGGGAACGGTGATCGTATTCGACGAATATATCGGCTATTCCGGTTGGAAGGACCATGAATTCAAGGCGTTTAATGAGGCAGCTGAAAAATATGGCTGGCACCATGAGATGTTGGCTTTCAGCTTCGTGACGAAACAGGTGGCTTTCAGGATCACGGGCTGCCCGGATTCACTTGCGATACCCACGACTTAGCTGGCCTGACAAGACCGGTCACAACCCGCGTTCCAAATACGGTTCGGGTTCGCTGCCCTAGTTCGGCGCCGCGGAAGAAATCGTCACGAATTTGGTGGCGCCTTTGCCGCAGTTTCAAGAAACGATATATGCCCCCGCGCCGGTGGACAGCAGCTTGCCGTCCGCACCCAGAAACTCCATGCGGGTGGTGGCGACGCGCGAACCGAGGCGCAGCACTTCCGCGCGCAGTCCGAAATGGTCGCCGATGCCGGGGCGCAGGTAGTCGATGCGCAGATCGATGGTGCCCAGCTTGCCGAAGCGGGCCAGGCGGTGCTCCGGTGTTTCATCCATGTGGCGCGCGCCGATCGCCGCCATCACCGCCAGGCCGCCCATCGCGTCGAGACTCGCGCTGATGACGCCGCCGTGGATCCGGTTGTGGCTGTAGTGTCCGATCAGCTCCCGCCGCATTTCAATGCGGCCGGTGGCGCGGTCGGTATCGATTGACGTGATCTTCAAGCCGAGGACCTGGTTGAAGATGATCATTTCTTCGAAAATCTTCTTCAGGCCGCTGACGAACTCCGGCTCGAACCCGATCGCTGTCCCTGCGGCGGGCTTTTTCATGGCGCGGATGCGGACTCGATGTTCGCTGGTGTCGCGGGCAGAATCAATTCCCGGGCCCGTGCCGCCACCTGCGGCGGAAAGGGCTGCGACTTGCGGGTTTCCGGGTTGAGGCACACCACCGTGAAATCGCAAATCGAGCAGACATCGCCGGTTTCGGTATTGAACAATTCGTGGCGGAAGCGCAGTACCTTGTCGCGCATTTCCAGTACGCCGGTGCGCACCGCCACGGTGTCGCCGGGATAGAGTTCCTTGCGGTAGCTGATGTTCTGCTGCACCGCGGCCATGTGCAGGGCGCCACTGCGCAGCAGGGACGGCGTCATGCCCAGCATGGCATAGAACTGCCAGCAGGCCTCCTCGAGGAACTCCATGTAGGCGCGCACGTTGATGTGACCCATGTGGTCGCGTTGCCATTCATGCACCGTGCCGCGTGCCGTTTCGATCATCAGCGTGGTCCTTCTCCCTGCTGCAACGTGGGTGCTGCCGGGCATCGGCCCGTGGCCCGTTCTTACTTCAAGGCATCTGCCAGATCCTTGTCAGTTACCTTGCCCGAGCGATGCAGCCATAACAGGATAGCCAATGGCTTCGGAATGCTGCGACCGGACTCGTAGCGGGAGCCGCCCGACTGGGTGACGCCGAAGCGCGCCCAGAACTCGGTCTGGTTGGAGTTTTGCTTCTTGCGGGTATCAGCGATGTCGGAAAAATCGAGTTTCTTTTTGCGTGCCATGGTCAGCTCCTTTTCGGGTGGGTGAAACATGCCTCAAGAATACAGGGAAGAACACCGGATGTGGCGCTTATCTGGCGGGCGCCACGGTCTTGCCGAGGTCGGCCAGTGCCTGCGTTGCGATTTCTGCAATGCCGCCGAGACGGGCTGCGGTGGCCACTTCCATGGCATGCCGGTAGGCCGCCGCCGTGTCGCCGGCGCCGACTTTCTTGCGGATGTCGCCGATCAGCAGCCAGTCGCTGGCAATCTTTTCCGGCAGCGCCAGACGGCGGTCGATGTCGAGCGCCGCCTGCGCCGCGGGCAGGGCGCCGGCGGCGTCACCGGCGGCGAGCCGCGCCGCCGCGATCATTCGCCAGGCATTGGCCGTCTCGATCGCTTCGCCGCTGTCACGCAGCAGCTTCAGCGCGACATCGGCATGGGCGAGAGCCTCCTGCGGGCGTTTGCCGGCAAGCGCCGCACGCGCCTGCAGCAGATGCAGACTTGCCGCCTGCAGGCAGGCCGCGCCGCAGCGACCGGTCGCCGCGGCAAGGCTTTGCTGCGCGTCGGCGTCGCGTCCCAGCGCCAGTTGCGCCTGGGCCTTGAGCAGCAGCGCGTCCAGTGCGGGGCCGGGCTCGGCGCCAGGGTCCGCGGCGTTCAGCAACTCCAGCGCGGCTTCCGCGCGGCCCTGGGCGAGGCGCGTGCGCGCCAGGTGCAGGAGGTTGCGTGTGCGTCCCGGCGCATCGTCGATGCTGGCGTAGATGCGCATGGCCTCGTCGAAGCGACGTTCGGCCATGCTGAAGTCGCCGCGACCGTAGCGTTTCGCGCCGTCGCTCTCGGCCTCCAGCGCGGCGCGCAGGCGCGGCGGATCGGCGGGCTTGGGTGTCGAGCCGCAGCCGGCGAGAATCAGCGCCAGCACAAGAATGGACTTAGCGCGCACGGCCGGCCTCCCCGCGCGGATCGCTGTCGGGCTTGAGCGTGGCCGGCGCGGGCGCGTCGACGAAAGTGCTGATCGGCCACGTCTGCTTCGCGCCGCTGACGATTTCGCGCGCGTCGGCGGCGGCCGCACCGCCGTCGCGCAGGATCGGCGGCACGCTGGCTTCCGCCTCGGCGGCGATCTTCTCGGCGTGATCGAGGACCTGCTGGGTGCGGTCGAGGATCTGTTGCGTGCGGTCGAGCATGCCGGGCAGGCGCTGGTTGGTCGTCTCCAGCGTCTGGCCGAGGTACCCCAGGCTTTTTTCCGTCTTGCCCAGCACGCGGACGGCAGTACTGCCGATGTCTCCCACCTGGCGGTTGCTGTTGGCGAGCAGGACGTTCAGCGCCTCGGCGCTTTCCCGTATTTGGGCCAGGGTGCCGGGCAGGCCCTTGTCCGCATCGGCCAGGGTACCGGTGATGGTCTTGATGTCCTTCAGGATCGGAATGAATTCGTCGCGCACCTGATTGGCCAGCGCGGCGAGGCCGTCGGCACGGGAGAAGGCCAGCCGCGCCTGTGCCGGGGCGAGGCGGCTCTGATCCGCACCGGGCATGATTTCCAGCGTCGCCGAGCCGACCAGGCCTTCCTTGCGCAGTTCCACCCGTGCATCATGGGTGATGAAGCGCATGTAGTCGGCATCGATCTCCATGTTAACCGCCACATGACCGTCGTCCTTGAGGCTGACCTCGGACACCGAGCCGACGCGAAAACCGGCGATGCGCACGGCCTGGCCCTTGACGATGTCCTGGGCGCTGTTGGTGACGAAACTGTAACCGGTGGTCTGGCGGAACACGCCCTGACGGATCGCGATGGCGGCGGCGACGGCCAGCATCGCCAGCACGGCGAAAAGCAGGAAGCGGCGGATGCCGCGGCGCAGGGCCTCGGCATCGGCGTCGTATTGGGTCAGGAGTGACATGCGGTCTCCGCAAGTTCGGTCAGGCTTCGACAATCGGGCAGAACCGGTAGTTCGTGGCTGTCGAGATCGACGAAGAGCACCGGCCGGAAGGGATGGCGTGCATGGTAGATGGCTTCGAGGGCGATCAGTCCATCGGCCTGGCGCCGGGTGAGGCCGGCGAACAGGTGCTCGATCACCAGCAGTTCGGGCGGGCGCAGCAGGTAGCGGACGAAGCCCACCTTCCAGCGTTCGCCGCGTTCGAGGTTCATCGGCTGTTCGCGGGCGAGGACGGCGATGCGTTGCGGCGTCAGGCCGCAGAACTGCAAGGCGGCATCCAGATCCTGGTCGCGCGCGCGCCTGTCTTCGGTGTCGGTGTCATAGCGCAGCAACAGCGCGAAATTGGCGGCCACGGTCAGGTTGCCGAGCAGGCCGCCGTTGGCCGGCAGGATGCCGACGCCGGGGCAGTCTTCGAGCGCGGCCACCGCATCCCGTGCAATGGCGCCGTCGCCGGCGACGAGGCGATGGCGGCCGCCCTGATCGAGGGAGATCGCGAGGCGCGGCGCAGCGCCCTCGTAGAGCGTAAGTACCCGGTCCGTGACGGTGGCATGCATGCTCATCGCAGGACGTAAAGCAGCAGGGCGAAGGCGACGTCGACCACGAAGACGGCGATCAGCCCGGTGCCCACCGCCTGCATGGCGGCACCGGAGATGCTCTGGCTGGATCGTGCGCCGCTGCTGCCGTGGTGGCAGGCGATGATGCCGATGGCGGTGCCCATCAGCGCGCTCTTGAGCAGGCTGAGCAGGGCCAGCCCGGGGTCGGCCGAATCGAGGAAGCGGCCGGCCGCCTCGCCCAGCGGACGACCTTCGAAGGCGGCCGTGGCCAGCCAGCCGCTGCCGATGGAAATTGCCTGGAAGCAGGCGGTCACGGCGGGCAGGGCGATGGCCATGCCGATGATGCGCGGCAGCAGCAGGTAGTCGGCCGCCGGCACGCCCAGCCGGCGCAGCGCAGTGAATTCGTCGTGCAGGCGCATCACGGCAAGCTCCGAGGCGATCCCGGCGCTGCTGCGCGCCACCAGCACCAGCGCCGACAGCAGCGGCGCCATCTCGTAGAAGAGGCCGAGGAACAGCATGCGCTGGGTGAGGTCGCTATCGGCGCCGATCAGCGCCGACAACTGGGTCGCGGCGAGGGCGCCGGTCAGGATGGCGAGCACGACGATCACCGGCAGGGCGGCGACGCCGGCGCCGAAGATCTGGCGGTAAAGCTGCTCGCGCAGCAGCGGCCGGCGCAGTTCGCGATGGCGATGGCCGACAAACCAGATCAGGCCCAGGTAGGCACCCAAGCGGCTGTTCACGAGAAAGTTCACTTGCCTTCTCCGCGTGCCGCCGTCAGCGGCGGGGTCCAGCCCCAGAGGCCGGGCAGGTCGGCGCGTGGCTTGCCGAGGTCTACCAGGCCGCCGGCGAAGCCGACGGCGGCGGCCACCTCCGCCGAGCAGATCACCGGATGCGGGAATTCCTTGGTCAGCGCTTCGAGGCGGCCGGCGATGCCGACGGCGTCGCCGATCACCGAGAACTCGCGGCGCTGGCCGGAGCCGACGTGGCCGGAAAGCACCTCGCCGCTGTGAATGCCGATGCCGACCCGGATGGCCTCGATGCCCTCGGCGGCGAACTCGACGTTGAGCCGGTCGACGCGAAGTAGCAGATCCTGCGCTGCTTCCAGCGCGCTGCGCTGCGGCGCCGGCAGCGGCTGCGGCAGGCCGAAGGTGGCCATCAGGCCGTCGCCGACATATTTGTCCACGGCGCCGCCGCTGGCCTGGATGGACATTGCGGCGGCGGCATGGAAGCGGTTGAGCAGGTCGATCATGGCTTCGGGCGTCGACGCTGCGCTGCGCAGCGCGAAGCCGCGGATGCCGGCGCAGAGCAGGGTGACCTCGCGGCGCTGACCGTTCTTGTCGACGTGCAGTTCGCCGCCGAGCAGCGCGCGCATCACCTGCGGGCTGACATGGCCGGCGAACATCGCGCGCAGGTTTTGCCGTTCGCGGAACCGGCGGGCGAAATCCCATGCCTGTCGCGCGCCGAAGGCAAGCAGCGTGATGATGACAATGTTGGCCACCCGCAGATAGCTGCCTTGCCAGAGCGCGAAGGTGGAACCGGCGACGAAGCCGCCGATGACTCCGATCAGCACCAGGGTCTTGAGCCAGCCGCTGCGGCCGAACCAGAGCAGCGTGCCGATACCGGCCAGCATCAACGAGATGTTTGCCGGTACGCGCTCGATCAGGCCGCCTCCAAGCAGCGAGCGCAGGGCCTGGATGTGCACCACGGCGCCCGGCTCGGTGCGGCTGTCCGGCTCCCAGGCGGCCAACGGCACCGGCAGGCGGTGCCGGGTTTCGGTCGGCAGCAGGCTGGCCACGATTACGGCACGGCCTTTGACCAGGGCGCGTAGCGGCGCTTCTTCACCGCGCCGGATCCAGCCCAGCACGGTAGTGACCGGCGTGTATTCGATAGCGCCGCCGACGCTGTAGTCGATCATGCCGGTGAGCGAGCCCTCACGCCCCATATGTTTCGCCATGGCCAGCGCCAGCGGCTCCTGTTTTTCGTCGGAACGACAGCGCAGCTGGTTGATGCGGCGCACGGTGCCGTCGGTGTCCTCGCAGATGGCCAGCGAGGCGACCGCGCTATCGCCGATGGCCGTGCGCAGTTCCGGCGACATGGGGCGCAGCTTGCCGCCGATGCCGCGCGGCTGGCCTACCACCAGTGGCGCCGCACTGCGCAGCAGATAGATGCCGGCGAGCAGCGGGGCGTCGATGTCCTTGACCAGGAAGTCGTAGGAACGCACCGGCAAGGGCATCGCCAGGCCGACTACCGCCGGCTGCGCGGCCGCGAGTCCGGCAAACAGGGCGCCGAAATGGGTGTGCCAGAGGGCGGTGGGTTCCACGATGGTCTCGAAGGCGGCTTCGTCGATGCCGATCACCACCACATCATGGGCCAGCGGCGTCGGTGCGTTGGCGCGCAGCCATTGCGCCTGGGCATCGTAGAGCGCCTGGTCGGCGAAGCGCAGGGTGCGTGTTTCCATCAGGCCCCAGGCGGCGGCGCACACCAGCAGGAATCCGATCAGGATATCGCGGGAGAGACTGAACATCGGCAAATTATGTCATGCGGCAGGCGCGTTGAAAGCATGGCTCAGGGACCCGGGCAGCGCGCGCCGTCCGTCGCAGCTGTCGCTTCCGGTCCGGTCAGGAGTCCGCTGGCGGTTCCATCGGCGCCCCGTCTGACTCGAGGCGAATCGTTCGCAGGGTGTCGAGATTTGCCAGGAAGGCATCCACCAGCGTCGGGTCGAACTGGGTTCCGGCACCGCGGCGCAGCAATTCGATGGCGGCGTCCTCGGTCCATGGCTTCTTGTACGGGCGGGTCGCGAGCAGGGCATCCCAGACGTCGGCTACCGCGACGATTCGCGCCGACAGCGGAATATCCGCGCCGCGCAGGCCCAGCGGGTAGCCGCCACCATCGAAGCGTTCGTGGTGGTAACGGGCGATATCGGCCGACATTTTCATCGATTCCGAGGTGGACCCCTGCAGCATCTCATAGCCGATGTCGGGGTGGGTGCGCATGATGACCAGTTCGCTGTCGGTCAGTCGTCGCGGCGCGAGCAGGATTTCGTCGGGAATGCCGATCTTGCCGATGTCGTGGAGCGGCGCCGCCATGCCGATCACATGGACTTCGGTTTCGCTGAATCCCGTTTCGCGCGCCAGCAATTTCGAGTAGCGCGCCATCCGTACCAGGTGCTGCCCGGTCTCCGAATCGCGCTTCTCGGCGACCACGGCCAGACGCCGCAGCATTTCCATGCTGCGGCTTTGAAGATCCTCCGTTACCTCGGCAACGCGTTGCTCCAGAGTCTCCGCGTGACGCTTGTTCTGTAGCTGGAACGCGCGCATGTTGAGCAGATTGCGGCACCGGGACTGACATTCCCTGGGGTTGATCGGCCGTATCAAAAAATCAGCCGCTCCGGCGTCCAGCGCCGCATATCTTATTGCCAGGTCCTCGCTCGCCGTGACAACCACGATGGGCACGTCGACCAAATGATCCATTTGCTTCAGCAAGCGGATCACGCCAATGCCGTCGAGGTCCGGCATGCTGAAATCCGTCACGACCAGGTCCAGGGCGTGATCGGTGGCGTACTTCACCGCTTCCAGGGGCTGATCAAAGGTACGGATGGCGACGCTGGCGGAAATACCGGAAAGTATTTCGGCGATCAGCAGGGAATTCGATCTTTGATCGTCTATTACAAGTACGTTCTGACGCATGGTCTGCCTTGAGATCGGGAATGCACCTTGATGACACGGATACCGGAATACCGGTCCGTGCACAAGGTGCAACATAACATCCTGCCAGGTCGGGGACAATGGTTGCCTGATCGAAACGAACCGATTTGCAGGAAAATGGCCATTGTTCGCCGCATGAAACATAGTCGCTATTGGCGATCATTGTGCCGTGTAATCCGTGGCGGTGCGCGAGGCACGCGGTAGCGCCGGCCGATCTGCAACGCAAGCCATAACCATGCAGTGTCGAAGGCTTGCCGGAAATGTCGTGAATAACCGAAGACCGACTGTGGAATCCTGATGCAAACTGCTTCAACACTTCAAGTCGTACTGGCGAAGCAAGCCAGACTGCGAGCGTTCATCGGCATCCCGATGACGTGGGTGTTGGTGTGGCTGCATTACGCCGCGAGCAAGACCTTTTTGTGGGCGGAGTGGGCGATCGCCAGCTATTTCATTTATATCGCCGTCACATGGGCCGCATCGAGGTGGCTGCCGGAGCGGCTGTGGACCCCGGCCATATATTGCACCGCGGTCCTCGATGCGGTTTTCCTGATTTTCTGGCTGCCGTTGATTGAAGACGCCGCAGGCCTTATCCTCGGCTTTGCGTTGTTCACCGGTCTTGGCTACGGGCTGCGCACGGGCAACAAGTACGTCATGATGGTGAATCAGGCTGTCACCCTGGCCGGATACGCGGTGATTCTCGCCATTTACCCCGTGTGGCTGCAGCAGCCGATCAGGGCGCTTGCCTTCGCCGTGCCTCTGATCATCATTCCCGTGTATGTGGGCGCCCTGCTCGACCAGTTGCACGCGGCGCGACAGCGCGCCGAGGAAGAAAGCCGGGCAAAGTCCGATATGCTCGCCAAGGTATCGCACGAACTGCGCACGCCGCTGGGGGGTATCGTATCCGCCGCGGATCTGATTCACATGGCAGCCCCCGCCGCGCCGCAGGGAAGGCTGGCCAGCACGATCATCGCGCTGGCCAAGCACCTGCAGGAAGACATTGCCGACCTGCTGGACCAGGCGAAATACACGGCAAAGGCGCTGATTCTGAATCCGGGGGTTTGCGACATCCGTGAATTGATAGGTACGGTGGAGGCCGCGGTACGCCCAAAAGCCACCGAAAAGCACCTGGATCTGCAGGTGCTGATCGATCCCCGCCTCGATTCAGCGAGCATCGCGGACGCCCACTATCTCGGGCGAGCCTTGCTCAACCTGGCGGGAAACGCCGTCAAGTTCACCGAGCGGGGTCAAGTGGTCATCCGGGTGCTGGTGCTGGATATGACGCCATCGAAATACTATCTGCGGTTTTCTGTCGAGGATAGCGGTGTCGGCATCGCCATGGCGGATCAGGAGAAGATCTTTACGCCGTTTGTGCAACTCGATACAGGGTCTGCCAGGCGGGTCGACGGCACCGGGCTGGGCCTGTCGATCTGCAAGGACGTGGTCGAACTGATGGGCGCCCGGCTGCGCCTGTCCAGCGAGCCGGGCCGCGGCTCCCGGTTCTGGTTTGACGTTTATTTTCCGCGGGCGGAGCCGCTGCCGGTGCTGCCGGCGGCCCCAATGCAGCGGGCAGTGGCGCCGCGCCGGATTCTGGTGGTCGACGACAATGTCACCAACCTGCATCTGTTGCGGGAAATTCTGGAACAGGAAGGGCACGTGGTCAGCGTTGCGGAGTCCGGACAGGCGGCGCTGGATCTGCTTGGCGGCGCCGGGCCGGTGCCGGAAATCATTTTCCTCGATTACAACCTGGGCGACATGGATGGCATTCAGGTTCTTCAAATCTACCACTTCGGCGTTCGCCAGCCTGCGCCGGTGTTCTTCCTCACCGCCGACATGTCGCCCAACACGCTGGTGCGTTTGCGCGCCAGCGCCGCTCGTGGCGTCATCGGCAAACCGGTGCGACTCGCGGAAATCCGTGAAACGCTGGCGAAGGTCTTCGTCGACGGGAACGCCGATGCGAGTGCGCAGACAGGATCAAAATCCCAGTCCGGATTGTGCTCGGTGCCCGTCGTTTACGTGGATATCGAGGTGCTCGCCGAAGTGGCGGCGGTCAGCAAACGCCCGGAATTCCTGGCGGAGATGCTGGATCGGGCCATTCTCGACATCGAGCGCACCTCGGCGACGCTGCTGACTGCGCTCGACGAGGGGCGGTGGGACGAGGCGAAGAAGCTCGCGCATGCCCTGAAGGGCGTGACCCAGCAAATGGGGGCATTCAAGCTGAAGAACCTGGCTATTTCGATCATGCAAATGGACATTGCCGGCCTGAAAGGCTCCCGCAGGAAGCTTGCCGCCGAGCTTGCCGATCTCAGCGCCAACAGCGTGGCGGCACTGCGCGAGGTGCGAACGGCGCCTAGGCCGAACGCTGCGGGGGAATGGGTAGCCTGAGAGCGGTCCCGTCGGCGTACCCGGCATCGGCCGCCTGCATGCGTACCAGGGTATCCAGCACCCGGCGTTCTTCCGCGGAAAGCGCCATCGCGGTGCTGACCCAGTCCTCGACGACAAGGCGCAACTCGGCCAGGTCGAAGGTCGCCATCCGCTGTTCGGCGCGCTGCAGCGCCATCCGTGCGTTGTAGCGCCGGCGATGCTCGGTAATGAAGCGCTGCACTGCGGCCGGGCCTTCGCCCGCTTCGCACAACTCATCTACCACGCCCTGTGCATGCAGATCCGCAGCGGAATGGATGCGCGCGCTACGCAGGAAACTGGCGGCGCGGTGAAGACCGATGCGATGGGCGAGCAGCGTCATGCCTCCCGTGCAGGGAAATGTGCCGAAGGTGATTTCAGGGAAACCGAAGTCGGCGCCACGCTCGGCGACCAGGTGCGATGCGCACAGCGCCGTCTCGAAGCCGCCGCCCAGAGCGCGGCCACGCACCATGGCCACGGTCGTGACGTCCTGAGACGCGGCGAAGATCCGATGGATCAAGGACAGGCAGCGCATCGAATACGCGCGCAATGAGCCGGCATCACCGGTCTCGATGCAGGCGCGGAAAAAGGCCAGGTCGCCGCCCAGGGCGAAGTAGCGGGGATGGCCGGACTCCAGAACGACATAGCGCAATCGCTCGTTGCGCCAGTGCCACCGGCTTTCCTCCAGCTGGTCCAGCAGCTGCTCAAGGCCGGAGAGAAGTCCCAGCGAGAAGTTGTGTGGCCGCCCCGGCGCCGGCTGGAGGGACACCCACAAGGTATCAAGCGCTCCATCCAGACGGGTTGTGATCGAAGCGTTGTCGGCCGCAACGTGCCGTACAGCAGAGGCTAGTTTCATGGTGAAGACCCTCTAACAGGGACTTCAGTCTATCCTGCGACTGGCCACCAGTGCGACGTTGGTCCCGCCAAAACCCGCGCTCAGGCTCAAAGTGTGGCAAATTTGCACACCCCGCTCGGCGACCTTGGGTACGTGCCGCAGTTGGCATGCCGGGTCGATATCCTCAAGAAACGCCGTGGCCGGCAGAAAGCCATGCTTCATGGCGAGGATGCAGACAGCCAACTCCATGGCGCTGGCGGCGCCCAGCATGTGTCCGTGCTGGGCCTTGGTACTGCTGACGGGCACGGCGTCGGCCGCATCGCCGAGGGCGCTGCGCAGGGACGCCACTTCCACCGGATCGCCTGTGGGGGTCGCGGTGGCATGGGCGTTGATGTAGGACAGGTCGGATGGACGCAGGCCGGCATCGCGCAAGGCCGCCGTGACGGCGGCCGTCTGCCCGCGCGAATGAGGGGACCCGACATGGTAGGCATCGCAGGCGATGCCGTAACCGGAAAGCGTTGCGTAGGCATGCGCGCCGCGCGCAGCGGCGTGCTCTGCGGATTCCAGCATGAGGAATACCGCACCCTCGGCGAGTACCAGACCGCTGCGGTTGCGGGAAAACGGTCGGCAACTGCGGCCGACGTCATCCGCATCGGGCCGGGCCAACGCCCGCAAGCCGTCCCAGGCCCCCATGACCGGCGCATTCAGCGTGGCCTCGCAGCCGCCGGCGATAGCCAGGTCGAGATCGCCGGCGCGAATCCAGCGCATGGCATCGCCGATCGCCGCGCCGGAAGATGCGCAAGCCGAGGTATGGGTGATGACGGGGCCCGTGATCCGGTGGCGGATCGAAATCCATGCGGCCGGGGCGTTGTGCATGCCGGCCATCAGGGTGAAGGGACGGGCGGTTTGCTTGCCTGCGGCAGAATGATCGCGCAGCCACTGGGTTTGGGTGTCGGCGCCGCCGCTCACGGTGCCCGCAAAAACCCCCGCGCGCGGACCGAGATCGCCCAGACCAGACGGCAGGCCGGCATCGGCCATGGCCTGCTCCGCGGCGACGACGCTCATTTTTGTGATCCGGTCCAGATAGGGCAGATCCTTCTTTTCGAAGTGATCGTTGAAATCACCGCGGACGATGCCGGCCGGGAAGGTCTTGGTAAAGCCTTCCGCCGACCAGAGGCTGATGCCGGACCTGACCGCGAGCAGGTGATCGAGAACCTCGGCGGCAGACTGGCCGATGGGCGAGACGATCCCCAGGCCGGTGATGACGACTTCCCTCACTGTTCTGCCAGACTTGCCTGCGCCAGGGCCACGAAGTCATTGATTGTCGGGTTCGCCGGCAGACGCTCCAGCGGCAACTGGCAACCAAAGGATTCCTCGAGGCCCATCACGATGTCGATCAGCGCCAGCGAGTCGAGCCCCGAGTCCTTTATGGGTTGATTGCTGTCTGGCAAGTCCATGCCGAAGGTGGCTTTGGCGATGTCACGAATCTTGGCGGTGATGGTCTCATCGCTCCAGGTGGTGGTGCTCATAAGGGCAGTATGGTTCCGGATGGTTTGGGTAAACTGAACTTAACCCATTGGAGATTAGTTCGAAGCGCGGAATTGAAGAGCAGAAACCGGTCGCTGGCGCGCTTGGTGCCGGCCATGGGATGGAAGCTTCAAGCGGTGGGCCGCAGTTTGAAGTCCTTGAAATCACCGGCGGCGGGTTCGACGAGCAGTTTGTCGACAGAACTGCCGGCAGGCCCGATGCGGCTCCACGCCAGCATTTCCTCGATCTGCACGGCGCTGCCGCAAATCATGGCCTCGACGCTGCCGTCGCGGTGGTTGCGCACCCAGCCTGTGATGCCCAGCAGCCGCGCCTGCGCCATCATCGAATAGCGGAAGCCGACGCCTTGAACCACGCCGCTAATGACGACGCGGCGGACTTCCATCACTTCACTTTCATTCCGGGTTGCGCGCCGCTGTCCGGCGAGAGCAGGAACAGGCCCGGCGACTTGCCGTCGGTGTCGGATGCCGCGAGCACCATGCCTTCGCTCATGCCGAACTTCATCTTGCGCGGGGCGAGGTTGGCCACCATGACGGTGAGGCGGCCGACCAGTTGCGCCGGGTCGTAGGCCGACTTGATGCCGGCGAAGACATTGCGCGTGCCGCCTGCGCCGAGGTCCAGCGTCAGGCGGATCAGCTTGTCGGCACCTTCGACGTGTTGCGCGTCGGCGATAAGCGCGACGCGCAGATCGACCTTGCTGAAGTCGTCTATCGAGATGTGCTGGGTCTTGGGCTCGGCCTGGCCCTGGGTCTTGTCTTCGGTGGCCTGCTGGTGCTGGGCGTGGCGCTGCGGCGAATGCGGCTCAATAGTCGGTGCTGGTGATACGGCGGACTGCGCGGCGACGGGGGCCGCGACCGGTTCCAGCGATTCGCGATTGGCAGCGACCAGGGCCCCGATCTGCTTCGGATCGATGCGCTGCATCAGGTGTTCGTAGGCGTTGATCAGGTGCGCCGGCGGCAGCAGATGCTCTGCATCCGGCCAGTGCAGCGGCGCGACATTGAGGAATTCCTCGGCGCGCTGGGCCAGTTTGGGCAGCACCGGCTTCAGATAAATCGTCAGTAAGCGGAAGGCGTTGATCAGCAGC
Source organism: Sulfuritalea sp. (assembly GCA_044344175.1). GTDB lineage: Bacteria > Pseudomonadota > Gammaproteobacteria > Burkholderiales > Rhodocyclaceae > Sulfuritalea. Next base: position 17,387 of record JBIJDJ010000012.1, on the reverse strand, counting down.
GAGGAGACCTCGTGAAGCTTGGCGTCCTGGCCTTCCTGCTTGGCCAGTTGCCAAGGCTGGTTCTTGTCCACGTACTGGTTGATCTGGTCGGCCAGCACCATCACGCGGCGCAGGGCGCGCGCGGTGTCGCGGCCTTCGTAGTAGCCGGCGATTTCTTCGGCGGCTTCCATGATGCCGGGCAGCTCGGCGCGGAACTGCTCGTTGATGTGGCTGTGCAGCAGCTGTCCGGCGAAACGCTTGGCGACGAAGCCGGCAGCGCGGCTGGCGATGTTGATGTACTTGCCGATGAGGTCGGAATTCACCCGGCTGACGAAGTCGTCGAGGTTGAGGTCGATGTCTTCCATCGTGCCGTTCAACTTGGCGGCGAAGTAATAGCGCAGCCATTCCGGGTTGAGGCCTTGCGTCAGGTAGCTCTCGGCGGTGATGAAGGTGCCGCGCGATTTGGACATTTTGGCGCCATCTACGGTGAGGAAGCCGTGGGCGAAGACGCTCGTAGGTATCCGGTAGCCGGCATGTTCGAGCTCCGCCGGCCAGAACAGGGCGTGGAAGTAGAGGATGTCCTTGCCGATGAAGTGGTAGAGCTCGGCCTGCGAACCCTTGCCCCAGTACTCGTCGAAATCCAGGCCCTTCTTCGCGCAGAAATTCTTGAACGAGCCCATGTAGCCGATCGGCGCATCGAGCCAGACGTAGAAGTATTTTCCGGTACTTTCCCCGTTGTCGCCGGGAATCTCGAAACCGAAGTAGGGCGCGTCGCGCGAGATGTCCCAGTCGGTGAGCTTGTTCTCGCCGGGTTCGCCCAGCCATTCCTGCAGCTTGTTGATCGCCTCGGGTTGCGCCTTGCAGACTTCGCGCGTGGCACGGCGCAGGAACTCCTGGCAGCGCGGGTCGGAGAGCTTGAAGAAATAGTGGTCGGAGGAGCGCAGCTCCGGCTTGGCGCCGGAAACCGCCGAGTAGGGATTCTTCAGCTCGGTCGGCGCATAGGCCGCGCCGCAGGATTCGCAGGCGTCGCCGTACTGGTCCTTGGCGCCGCATTTCGGGCACTCGCCCTTGATGAAGCGGTCGGGCAGGAACATCTGCTTGACCGGATCGTAGTGCTGCTCGATCGAGCGCACCTCGATCAGGCCGGCGGCCTTGAGCTTGCCGTAGATGTCTTCGGAGTAGTGCCGCGTCTCGTCCGAGTGCGTGGTGTGGTAGTTGTCGAAGGCGACATGGAAACCGGCGAAATCGCGTGCGTGTTCAGCATGGACGCGGGCAATCAGCGCCTCGGGCGTGATGCCTTCCTTTTCGGCGCGCAGCATGATCGGCGTGCCGTGGGTGTCGTCGGCGCAGACGAACCAGCATTCGTGGCCGCGCATTTTCTGGAAGCGCGTCCAGATATCGGTCTGGATGTACTCGACGAGGTGGCCTAGGTGGATCGCGCCGTTGGCATAGGGCAGGGCGCTGGTAACGAGGATCTTGCGGGTCATGAGGCGTCTTTCCGGGTGCCGGCGGCGGGCGTATGGCCCGGCGCAACTGAAGGAGTGCATTGTACTTGGGCCTGGCGGCAGGCGGGATGCCGCGCCGTGTCGCCAGCGCCGACTTCTGGTGCTCCTTTGTTCCCAAGGCCGCGCCGGGACTCACCCCGGCAGGCGACCTACTTTCTTGTTCGCGCAAGAAAGTAGGCAAAGAAGCGCACCCCGCCTCCCCGGCCCTGATCCGCGCTGCGGCAAGACGCACTGAACTACTCTGAGGCGGGAAGCGCGAGCTGAATTCAATTTCGTCTTCAGGCATACTTCTCTCTCTGCTTGAAGCGCATTGCGATGGCCATCCAAACCCCCTACCGCAACAAGAGCCTTCTCATCCGCGGCGATATGTCCGAGATGCGCCACTACGCTGCGTAGCCAAGCGTGCATCATTGATCCGAACTGCTTGTTTATCAAAGGCTCAAGCTGCCGTCGAGATGGACGTTATTCCTCCCAGGGGCCATCACGGCCCACCGGAGCGCGCCATGAAAATAACCAGTACCGATCTTGCCTTGCAGTCCGATCACGCGGCGCTGGCGCGCCAGCAAAGCCAAGAGACCTTGCGGTCATGGCGGGGCAAACGGCCGGATTTTGAAGGCATGCAGTCTGCGGTCACCCGCATTTCCGATGCTGCACGGCAGTTGTTCGCGGCCATGCCTGCCGTCCCGCCAGTACCGGCTTTTTCGTCGCCCAACGCCACTGCTCCCAACTCCCCTGCCACCCCAAGCGAAGCCCAAGCCATCGAGGCCGCCAACGAAGCAGTCGACAACGACCCATTCCTCTCAATGATCCGGCAGATGATCGAATTTCTCACAGGCGAAAAAGTACGCGTTTTCGACATGCAATCGTTTTCCGCAGACATGCGCCATGCCGAGGCGAGCAGCACAAGCACCAGTGAGAGCGTACAGGCAACGAACTCCGGACGCGCCGGCTATGGCGTCGAATACGACTACCAGGCAGTCTATGAGGAAATCGAGAAGACCAGTTTTTCAGCGCAAGGCACGGTGCGTGCTGCCGATGGCCAAACCTTCAGTTTTCAGCTTGATCTGCAAATGACCCGCCAGTACCGCGAAGAAACCAATATTTCCTTGCGCGCCGGCGATGCGGTACGCAAGGATCCGCTGGTGGTGAATTTCGGCGGCACGGCGGCACAGTTGGCCGCGCAAGCCAACCAAAGTTTCAGCTTCGACCTCAATAACGATGGCCATGCCGAGGCACTGCCGCTATTTACCTCCGGTAGCGGCTATCTGGCAATGGACATCAATGGCAATGGCCGCATCGACTCGGGCAAAGAGTTGTTCGGGCCGCAAAGTGGTAATGGCTTTGCCGATCTCGCCCGTCTCGATGCCGACGGCAATGGCTGGATCGACGAAAGTGACGCTGACTTCAAGAATCTGTCTGTCTGGACGCCTGGTAGGGAAACCGAAGGTAGCAACGGCACGCTGCAGTCGCTGGCAAAACTGGGCATCGGTGCGCTGGGTCTTGCTTATGTCATCACGCCGTTTTCCCTGCGGGGTAATTCCAATGAAGATCTCGGCATCGTCAAGGCCTCAGGTCTATACCTGACCGAAGACGGCAAGGCAGGCAACCTTCAAGAGATCGACTTGACGGCTTGAGCGCTGTTTTACGCTTATTTACCAAACACGTATCGGCTGCGCAAAGTGGCGCACGCGGCACACCCGCAAACTGTCAGCGCGGCCGATCGCGCGGCAACGCGCTTTGTGATCGCGTAATCGGGTTCGTCAGGTTGTCGTCAAGGCGCAGACGCAGCAGGTCCGGCTCGGCTGACAATGTTCCAAACCCAAGCGAGGGGGGCCTGGCCAGCCACATCCCCGCTCCAACGCCGACCATCAAAGCCAAGGCCGTACTTGCAAGCCTGCGGATCCAGACGGATGGCGGACGGTGGCTTGCGGACGGCCCATCCTTTTCCGTCTCGATCTGCCGAGCAGATGACTGCACGCTCGCTAACTCGGCAGCGATCTGATGATGGCTGGCTGCAGCGGCTGAGGCTTTTTCTTCAGTCGCTGCACGCTCTGCCCGCGCCATGCTGGCCTCGCGCTCGGCTTCGAGACGCGCGGCAGCAGCTCGCCCCGCTTCGGTCTCCTTTTCGGCGCGATGGCGTGCTTCCCGCGCCAACTCCCTTTCTGCAGCCAGACAAGACAACGCCCCCGCTTCGGCAATCTGCTCGGCACGAATCTTTTCGGCAGCCAGATTGGCCGTGCGTTTTTCGGCTGCGATCCGCTCACCAGCAAGCCGGGCAAGCTCTTCTTGCCTGTTGGCTCGGGCAACGGCCGCCATGGCAAGCTCGGACGCTGCAAATTCACGATGCCGGACATCCGCCAAAGCGCACTTCTCGGCCTCGACTCGCGTTCGCAGGGAAATTTCGGCCAGCCGTTCGACATGGGCCTGCTGCGCCGCCTCCGCCTCCGCCTCCTTTTCGGCGGCAGCACGGCTGAGTGCATGCTCGGCAGCAAGATCTTCGGCGCGCTTACGCCGTTGCGCAGCCACCATGTGCTCGGCGGCAAGCACCTTGCGCGACTCGGCAGCAGCTCGAGCCCGATCATCCGCAGCGGCACGCGCCAAGGCATCCGCCTCGGCAGCCCGTTCGGCGTCTGTCGCGTTGGCGGTCGCGGCGGCGCGGTTCGCCGCGATTTGCCGACGCTGCCGTTCCAACTCCTTCAGCTCGTTCAAGACCTTGCTCAAGTCACTGCTCCCCGTTCCCGGCAATCTGCAGACTTTCGATCTTGGGAGCCTAACCCGGACCTGGCTCGAGCCAACGGTCGAATAAGGCAATGGAGGCGTGCCAAACCCCACGGCGCGAGCCCCGCTCACAATTCCAGGGTAGGGAGAGATCCTTCTCTTGTGCGCCTGGCTATCGATCGATTCACCGGGAACTGCAGCTTTTCCCACGTGTGCCGACACTAAAGATAGGCCAGATGCCGCGCGCTAGCGCCGGCGATCCAGTATCTCCGCCATTATCCTGAACCGGCGCATACACACCTCCAGGAATTCGGATAGCAACGCGAGATTGGATAGGCCAAAGCAATCAATCAGCTCGGCCGGTTCCGATCGGGCGATGGCCGGAGCCAGATTGAAACCCAGTCGCGCGGCAAGATCTCGTTCGTAAGGGTTCCGGTTTGAATTGATTTCGGGCCAGCCCACCACGCGACGGTTTGCATTCCCCTCTGACCCGCCGAGCGAGGAAGGTTCGCCGGGGGAAGTCCGGTCGCGTTGCCCGAGCGCAGCGAGTTTAGCGACCGGCCCGGCGGGCCTTCCGCAGCGAGGGTAGCCCGCAGGGGCGAGTCCCGGCATGACCTTGGGAACGAAGAAGCATCAAAAGTCGGCGCCGGCGACACGGCGACTTCTCTATCAGTCGCCAAGCAAATCAGCTTTGAATCGGTTTTCGGCGCTGTCTCTTAACCCGGATTGGCACATCAGCCAAACCTGATATAAAATCCCGACTAATTCACTCGGGTATGGCGTCGCCGTTCCGAGTGATAATCCGCCACCCGCTTCTTCCCTCCCCACTATTTGTTGTCAGCAAAGGCCCTTTATGTCCATCACCGAACAAAGCATCCAGACCGCGCTCAAGGAAGTCGTCGACCCCAACACCGGCAAGGATCTCATCACCAGCCGTAGCGTCAGGAACATCAGGATTTCCGGCAGCGACGTCGCGCTCGATGTCGAGCTCGGCTACCCGGCGAAGAGCCAGATCGAGGGGCTGCGCACCGCCGTGATCGCACAACTGAAAGCCATTCCCGGCATCGGCAACATCAGCGCCAACGTTTTTTCGACAGTCGTCACGCACGCGGTGCAGAAGGGCGTCAAGCTGATCCCGGGCGTCAAGAACATCATCGCGGTGGCCAGCGGCAAGGGCGGCGTCGGCAAGTCGACCACCGCCGTCAATCTGGCGCTGGCGCTATCGGCCGAGGGCGCCAACGTCGGCCTGCTTGATGCCGACATTTACGGCCCTTCGCTGCCGCAGATGCTGGGCATCGCCAGCGGTCGCCCCGAGTCCGCCGACGGCAAGGGACTCGAGCCGATGGAGGCGCACGGCTTGCAGGCGATGTCGATCGGCTTCCTGATCGACCCCGAGCAGCCCATGGTCTGGCGCGGCCCGATGGTGACCCAGGCGCTGACGCAATTGCTGACCGAGACGCGCTGGCGCGATGTGGATTACCTGATCATCGACATGCCGCCCGGCACCGGCGACATCCAGCTCACGTTGGCCCAGCAAGTGCCGGTGACCGGCGCCGTGATAGTCACCACACCGCAGGACATCGCGTTGCTGGACGCCCGCAAGGGCCTCAAGATGTTCGAGAAGGTCGGCATCCCGATCCTCGGCATCATCGAGAACATGAGCATCCATATCTGCTCCAAGTGCGGCCACGCCGAGCACATTTTCGGTTCCGGCGGCGGCGACAGGATGGCCAAGGACTACAGTGTGGAAATGCTCGGCGCCCTGCCGCTCGACATGGCGATCCGCATGCAGATGGACGGCGGCAAGCCGACTGTCGAGGCCGACCCGGACGGTGCCGCGACGGCGATCTACAAGACCATCGCGCGCCGCATGGCGGTCAAGATCGCGGAGAAAGCCAAGGACCACACCAGCAAGTTCCCCAGCATCAAGGTGATGAACACTTAACGCTCGTGGCACCGAGCGCCATCCGCAGAAAATGAAACACGCGAAAACGAAGTTTCAGCGGAGGCTAACCCGGCATCTTCGGCGTTAAGCGTAGCGGCCGTAGCTAAAGACGATTGGTCGCACGCTCCCCTTCCCCCTCGCGGGGGGTTACCAATCGGCGCGCTGCGCGCGTTCATCACTAGGGGCTCCGAACAAGGAGTTGCACGTTAAGCGCCGGTCGCCTTGCGTTCCGTCTGTGACGGGCGCAAAATCCGCCGGCGAAAAAAAGTGCCCTGCAGAGGCGCTGCACCGGGGGCGGCATCAGCCCCGGTTGCCGACATCAAAATGCGGGGGAGCCGGAGTGGAGACGAGCAGACAGCCGCAAGCGACGCTTGAGCAACCGATAGCGGTGGGCGATCTTGCCGCGCGCCTGCGCTTCGCCTTCGACAGCGGCCACATCTGGCTGGGCGAATCACGCATGGTTCTGCTCCACGGCGCGGCCATGACGGCGCTGCGCAAGGAACTCATCGACTCGCTCGGTGTCGACCGCGCCCGCGGCGTGCTGCTGCGCATGGGTTACGCATCGGGCGCGCGCGACGCCGAGTGGGCGCGCAAACTCTATCCCGATGCTTCGCCCACCGAGCTTCTTGCCACCGGCCCGGCGTTGCACATGCTTGAAGGCATGGTCTGCGGCACCACGGATCGCATGGAAATGGATATCGCCAAAGGGGTGCTATACGGCGAATTCACATGGACGGCCTCGTTCGAGGCGGATGCCCACATCCAGCTCTTCGGCCTTTCGCCCGATCCGTGCTGCTGGATGCAGGTGGGCTACGCCTGCGGCTATTCGAGCACGCTGATGGGCAAGTTCATCCTCTACCGGGAAACCCAGTGCGCCGCCGCCGGTGCCCCGTGCTGCAAGATCACCGGTCGTCCGGCGGACGAGTGGACCGGGGTCGAAGACGAGCTGAAATATTTCGAGCCCGATTCCGTGGCTGATCACATCCTGGCCCTGCAGGACCAGGTGCAGTCCCTGCGTTACTCGCTGGACAACGATCTCGATACCGACGACCTGGTGGGCGTCTCGCCCGGTTTCAAGGAGGCCACGGGCCTGCTGAAACGGGCCGCGCAAAGCCATGTGACGGTGCTGCTGCTGGGCGAAACCGGTGTCGGCAAGGAGATGTTCGCGCGGGCCTTGCACAAGGTCGGCAATCGCGCCGAACACCCGCTCATTGCAGTCAATTGCGCGGCCCTGCCGGAGCAGTTGATCGAATCGGAACTGTTCGGGGTCGAGAAGGGCGCGTTTACCGGCGCCCAGCAATCGCGTCCGGGGCGATTCGAGCGGGCGCACGGCGGCACCCTGTTTCTCGACGAAGTCGGCGAACTGTCCGCCTCGGCGCAAGCCAAGCTCCTGCGCGTGCTGCAGGAAGGCGAACTGGAACGGATCGGCGACACGCGCACGCGCAAGGTGGATGTCCGCGTTGTCGCCGCGACCAACGTCGACCTCGCGCAAGCCGTGGCGGAGGGCCGTTTCCGCAGGGATCTTTACTATCGCCTGAATGTCTATCCCGTGACCATTCCTCCGTTGCGCGAGCGCAAGGACGACATCGCCCTGCTGGCCCAGCGCTTCCTCGAGAAATATCTGGTACGTCACAGCAAGAAGGTGCTGGGCATTACCGACCAGGCCATGCATGCGCTCAAGCAGTACAGCTGGCCGGGCAACGTGCGCGAACTGGAAAACGTCATCGAACGCGGCGTCATTCTGGCACCCGCCGGCGGACGCATCGATTTGTCGGACCTGTTTCCCTCGGTCACGTCCGAGGTGAAGCAGCAGCACCTGGCCGCCCTCGCCAGAGATGGCAGCGTGCTCAAGCGGGACGCGGGCACTGTGAGCGACTTCCTCGACTATGTGCTGAAGAATCAGGTCAGCCTGGAGAATGTCGAGAGCGTCCTGCTCAAGGCCGCCGTCGAGCGCAGCAAGGGGAACTACAGTTCCGCCGCGCGCATGCTGGGCATGACCCGTCCGCAGTTTGCCTACCGCATGAAGAAGCACAATCTCAACATCGCCTGATACCGCCTGCAGGTGCTTCAGACCTCAATGTGTTACCAAATGATCAAAGCGCCCAAAATCCTGATCATTTGATAACCCAATAAAATCAATATGTTGCATAGCAACAAGAAAAGCTGTAGTGATAACAGCTAGATAGTTTCTGGCACGACCCCTGCTAAAGCATTGGGCATTCCGCGCGGAAAGCGTGGACTTACAACGAGAGGGGACGTCAATGAATTGCCTATACCTTATCCGCTTCCTCGCGGCCGCCGTGGCACTCGGCGCGGCCGGCCACGCCAACGCCGACAGTACCGGCAAGTGGCAGAGCAGCCAGGAGATCTATAGCAAGGTGTGCGGCTATTGCCATGAGGCGAATGTCGGCCCGGTGATCACCGGCCGGAATCTCATGCCGGAGTACATCCAGGCCATCGTGCGCAACGGCAATCGCGCCATGCCGGCCTTCCGCGAGTCCGAAATCAACGATGCGGCGCTGGCAGGGGTAGTGAAACTTGTCAGCACCAGCACCTCCAGTCTCAAGAAGTAGGCCCGCCATGGACAGGCGCAACTTCATCAAGTCGCTGCTGGCCAGCGGCGTCCTCGGCTCCAACGCTCTGGCAGCGCAGGCGGCGAGCGAGCTCTTCACGCCCCGGGCGGCACAGCCCGTGATGATCGTCGGCCAGAGCGGTTTGCCGCATGCGGACGAACTTGTCGCCCGCCTGAAACAGGTGTTTGCCGCAGCGGGTATCGAACACGTACATGCAGAGGCTACGGGAAGTGAATTGGCAGGGTATTCGCACGTCGTCGCATTGCTCGAGCGGATCCCCGGCAAGCGCATCATCGGTGTCATGGACGATGCTGCCGCCCTGATCTTTCAGGAATTCGCGGCAGCGCGAGGTGCGGCTTGCGTCATCAATACCCATCATCGCTTCGCCGCCCAGGAAGTGCGCCACTGCTGCACCTCGGCCGGGCTGGATGGAAGCATCGTCTGGTCGGATTCCCTTCCCGACCACGCCGAGCGGATCAGCCGCCTCTATGCCGCAACGAGCGGCGGACAGGAACCCGCGGCGGGCCGCGTGGTGGGTCGCGAGGCGCCGGCCATGGTGGCGGACGGCACGCCGGCCAGCCTGGTCTCATTCCTGATCACCCTCTGATACGGCCAGGCAGAACCGTGCATCACGGCAAGCCCCGAGGAGGTGACCGATGAGCAAGTACATTGCATTGCCGAAGGGAGTTGCCGAGAAGGATTTCGACAAGGCGATCGCCGAGTTCAAGGAGATTCTCGGTGATGCGGCAAAACAGAAACTAAATCAAGCGGAGGCAGGAAAATGAGTACAAAGCGCAAGGCTTTGCCCAAGGGCATCGCGGCAGGTGAATTCGACAAGGCGATCAAGGAACTGAAAGTCATTCTGGGCGAGGAGAATGTCCTGGTCGACGAGGTGCGCCTGGCGCCTTACAACAAGATCATGATGCCGGTGCCCAATGACCAGCACGCGCCCTCGGCCGCCATCACGCCCGCCAGCGTCGAGCAGATCCAGGGCGTACTGAAGGTACTCAACAAGTACAAGATTCCGGTCTATCCGATCTCGACCGGCAAGAACATCGGCTACGGCTCGGCGGCGCCGGTACAGCGCGGCCAGATCGTCATGGATCTGCGCCGCATGAACAAGATCATCGAGGTCGATGCCGATCTGTGCACCGCGCTGGTGGAACCCGGCGTCACCTATCAGCAGCTCTACGACTACCTGCAGGAGAAGAAACTTCCCCTGTGGTTCTCCTGCCCGGCGCCGTCGGCGATTGCCGGACCGCTGGGCAACATGGTCGATCGCGGCGTGGGCTACACGCCGTATGGCGAGCACTTCCTGTTTTCCTGCGGCATGGAAGTGGTGCTGGCCAATGGCGACGTGCTGCGCACCGGCATGGGTTCGATGCCCAACTCGAATACCTGGCAGGTCTTCAAGTGGGGCTACGGGCCGACGCTGGACGGCATCTTCACCCAGTCCAACTACGGCATCGTGACCAAGATGGGCATGTGGCTGATGCCGGCGCCGCCCGACTTCCGTCCGTTCTGCATCCAGTACCCCAACGAAACCGACATCACCAAGATCGTCGATGCACTGCGCCCCTTGCGCATCGCGATGGTCATACCCAATGCGGTTGTCATTGCGCATACGCTGTGGGAAGCGCCCTGCACGCCGGTCAAGCGCACCGACTACCACACCGGCCCCGGTGCGATTTCCGATGCCGCCGTGAGCAAGATCCAGAAGGATTACAACATCGGCGCCTGGAACGTGTATGCCGGCCTGTATGGCACCAAGGAAACCAACGACGCCAACTGGAAGATCATCGAGGCGGTGGCGGCGGGAACCGGCGGCAAGATCATCACCGCCGAGCAATCCAAGGGCAGCCAGGCGCTGCAGTACCGCTTCGACCTGATGAAGGGCAAGCCCAACCTCGGCGAGTTCGGGCTCTACAACTGGCGCGGCGGCGGCGGCTCGATCTGGTTCGCGCCGGTGTCGCAGGCCAAGGGCTCGGAAACCCTGAAGCAGATGAAAATGGCCAAGGACATCCTCGGCAAGTACGGCTTCGATTATGTCGGCGAATTCATCGTCGGCTGGCGCGACATGCATCACGTCATCGACCTGCTCTTCGACCGCTCCGACGAAGAGCAGACCAAAAAGGCCTACGCCTGCTATGACGAACTGCTGCACACCTTCGCCAAAGAGGGTTACGGCATGTACCGCGCCAACACGGCATTTGCCGAAAAGGTTGCGGCGACCTACGGACCGGTCAAGCGCAGCGTCGAAAAGAAGCTGAAGAAGGCGCTCGATCCCAACAACATCCTCGCACCCGGCCGGTGCGGCATCAGCCTCTAAGCCGGCACGAGAAAGAAAGGGATCGACATGGCAGTCAATGACGCAGCATTTCTGAATACGGACACTTGGAAAGACAAGCTGTTTCTCGGCGGCTGGAACACGGCCAGCGCGACGAAAGATGTGCTGGAGCCGGCCACCGGTTTGGTGCTGACTCGCGTCGGCATGGCGACGCCGGCTGACGTCGCGGAAGCGGCGAAACGGGCCCGGGCGGCACAGGCGGGATGGGCAGGCATGCCATACGAGCAACGTGCTGCCATATTCCGCAAGGCCGCTGCGATCATTGAGCGCGAAACCGCGGGAATGACGCAGTGGATAGTGCGCGAGACCGGCTCGATTCCGCCCAAGGCCGGGGTCGAGTTGCATGCGGCGGTGGGCATCCTTCATGAGGCGGCGGCCATGGTCACACAGCCAGGAGGTTTGCTGCTGCCCAGTGACGGCGGTCGCATCAGCCTCGCGCGGCGCGTACCGCACGGTGTGGTGGGGATCATTTCGCCGTTCAATTTCCCGCTGATACTTTCGATTCGCGCCGTTGCTCCGGCGCTGGCTGTCGGCAACACCGTGGTGCTGAAGCCCGATCCGCAAACACCGGTCGCGGGCGGCTACCTGATCGCCCGCATATTCGAGGAAGCCGGCCTGCCCATGGATTGCCTGCAGGTCCTGCCGGGCGGCGCCGACGTCGGCCAGGCGATGTGTGCCGATCCGAGCATTGCGATGATCTCCTTCACGGGTTCCACGGAAGCCGGCAGCGGCGTCGGCGAACTGGCCGGCAAACACCTGAAAAAGGTGACGCTGGAACTCGGCGGCAAGAACCGCCTGATCATCCTCGACGATGCCGATGTCGAACTGGCTGCCTCTTGCGCGGCCTGGGGCGCCTACCTGCACCAGGGTCAGATATGCATGACCACGGGCCTGATCCTTGTGCATGAAAAAATGGTCACAAAACTGACTGAACTCATGGTCGCCAAGGCCACGCACCTTCCTGTCGGAGACCCGGCCAGCCAACAGGTGGCGTTGGGGCCGCTCATCAGCGAGCGTCAGCGCGACAGGGTCCATGGCATCGTGCAGGACAGCGTGAAACAGGGCGCGCATCTCGCCGCTGGCGGAACCTACGACAGGCTCTTCTATAAGCCGACCGTGCTGACCGGCGTCAAGCCCGGCATGCGTGCCTTCGAGGAGGAAGTATTCGGTCCGGTGGCCTCGATCGTGAGCTATTCAAGCGAAGATGAAGCGGTGGAACTCGCCAACCGGACCATATACGGCCTGTCGCTCGGCGTCATCAGCACCTCGGTGGGTCGCGCCATGGCGCTGGCCAACCGCATCCCGACAGGCCTTCTGCACATCAACGACCAGACCGTCGCCGACGAGCCCCACGCTCCTTTCGGCGGGCGCGGCGCTTCTGGCAATGGCGGGCGCCACGGTGGGCCGGCCAACTGGGAGGAGTTCACCCAGTGGCAGTGGGTGACGATCAAGGATACGGCGCCGCGGTATCCCTTCTGAGCGCTTGTGAATAAATCTACTGCGCGTGCCGGATCGGGGATTGGGCGGCGTAGTTGGCAAACCCGGCTATCCTCATGTACAACGACGTACATTCCGGTAGCTGCGCTCCGGCCGCACCCCGCTGCGGCCCGCTCGCTACGATTTCTTCACAAGCTCTGACCGCTGACGGTACCTGCGCCTAGAGTTCCGCCACCGCAGCCAGCAGCCTGGTCATCGCCTCGTCATCGAGGTGGCTGCCGAGCGCAAAGCGCAGCCGACTGGTGCCGGCCGCTACCGTCGGCGGGCGGATGGCCACCGCGAGGATTCCGGCGTCTTCCAGGCGACGGGCCGCGGCCAGTGCGTCGGCCTCGCTGCCGATTACGGCGGGAACGATCTGGGTGCTGGATTTCAGCGTGTCGTAGCCGCGCAGCGCCAGCGCATCGCGCAGGCGCTGCGAGTTCTGCGCCAGTTTTGTCCGCTCTTGGCCCATGCCCGGTACCAGGTCGAGTGCCGCATCGACGGCGCCCAGCACTGCGGGCGGCAGGGCGGTGGTGTAGATGAAGCCGGGGCAGCTGTTCACCAGCCAGTCGATCAGCGCCCGTGACCCGGCGACATAGGCACCGAAGGCGCCGAAGGCCTTACCCAGCGTTCCCATCACTATGTCCGCGCCGCCACATTCGGCGGCAAGCCCGCGTCCCCCAGGCCCGAGCACGCCGCTGGCATGCGCCTCGTCGACGTAGAGGGCCGCGCCGTAGCGCTCGGCCAGGCGCACCAGCCCCGCGAGATCGGCCCGGTCGCCGTCCATGCTGAACACGGATTCGGTGAGGATCAGCTTGCGGCCGGGTTCTCCGGCATGACCGCGCAGCAGGTGGTCGAGATGCTCGAGATCGTTGTGGCGGAAGACCTGTGCGTTTGATCGGGCAGCGCGGCAGCCATGCACGATGCTGGCGTGATTCAGCTCATCGCTGAAAATCGCCGTGTCGCCGGCGCCAGCGCTCTGCGTCCCTCCGGGAACTTTTGCACCCAGCCGCGCCAGCGCAGGAATCACCGTGGCATTGGCCTGAAAGCCGCTGGAGAACAGCAGTGCCGCTTCGCAGCGTTTGAAGGCGGCCAGTTTTTCCTCGGCCGCCAGGGTGATCTCGCGCGTGCCGGTGACCAGGCGCGAAGCCGGCGCACCGGCGCCGTGGCGCTCCGCCCACTCCGCCGCGCGGGCCTTGACCAGCGGGTGCTGGCTCAAACCGAGGTAGTCGTTGGACGAGACGTCGATCAGCGCGCGGCCGTTGGCATCGCGCAATTGGCCGTCGATCCAGGATAGCGGGCGCAGCCGTCGGCGGCGATGGACGGCGTCAAGGGCGGCAAGTTGTTGCAGCAGCAGGGTGTCGAGCGGCGAAGCCATCAGAGGGCCTCCGCGCGTTCGGCAAGCACGCTGCGCACGGCGGCGGTCAGCGTCGTCAGCTCGGCAGGCGTGACGATGAAGGGCGGCATCAGGTATACCATCTTGCCGAAAGGCCGCAGCCAGACGCCGAGTTCGACGAAGCGCCGGCGCAGGGCGTCGAGGTCGATCGGGCTGTTGAGTTCGACGGCGCCGATGGCACCCTTGACGCGCACGGCGGCGACGCCGGCGAGTGCCCGACAGGGTGCGAGTTCGGTAGCAAGCTGTGCCTCGATTGCCGCGACCTGTGCCAGGCGCGGCTCGCGTTCGAAGAGGTCGAGCGAGGCATTCGCCGCGGCGCAGGCCAGGGCATTGGCCATGTAGGTCGGGCCGTGCATCAGCGCGGCGGCCGGGTCGTTGGACAGGAAGGCGTCGAACACATGGCGTCGCGCCACGGTCGCGGCCAGCGGCAGCGTGCCGCCGGTAAGTGCCTTCGACAGGCAGATGATGTCCGGTATGACGCCCGCTTCCTCGCAGGCGAACATCCGCCCGCTGCGGCCGAAGCCGGTCATGATCTCGTCGGCGATCAGCAGCACCCCGTGCCGGGCGCAGGCCTCGGCGATGAAGGCGAGCGTCGCGGCGTCGTGCATCTGCATGCCGCCGGCGCCCTGCACCAGCGGCTCGATGATGACGGCGGCGAGGCGTTCGGCGTGGGTTTCCAGCAGCAGGTCAAAGGCGCGGCGCAAGGCGGCGTCGGTCGGCAGCTCGGCCATGATCTGGTCCGGCATGGTTCCGGCGAACAGTGCATGCATGCCTTCCTCGGGATCACAAAGCGCCATGGTGGCGAAGGTGTCGCCGTGGTAGCCGTGACGGAAATACACGATGCGCTGCTTTGCCGCCTGGCCCTTGTTGCGCCAGTACTGGATCGCCATCTTCAGCGCGACTTCCACGGCTACCGAACCGGATTCGGTGAAGAAGACGCGTTCGAGATCGCCCGGCAGCAGTGCGGCCAGCCGAGTCGCAAGACGCAGCGCCGGTTCATGCACCAGGCCGGCGAACATGACGTGGGGCAGGGCGGCGAGTTGCTGCTCGACGGCGGCGCGGATATGAGGGTGGTTGTAGCCGTGGCAGGCGGTCCACCACGAGGAGATGCCGTCGACCAGTTCGCGGCCGTCGGCCAGGCGGATGCGCGCGCCGTGCGCGGCGACCACCGGCAAAGGCGTCGTCGCCGCCTGCATTTGGGTGTAGGGCAGCCAAATGTGGGGCAGGCCCCCGGTGAGCCAGTCGCGAGTTTCGGACATTGATATGAACCGGCCGGCTGGGCCGCTAGAATGCGCCAGCGGCAACAGTTTGCGGCGTAAGGAGAGGCAAAGTGGAGGCGCAGTTTATCACCGGCACCGGCACCGATATCGGCAAGACCTGGCTTGCCTGCGCCCTGCTGCGCCATTGGCGCAGCGAAGGTCGGCGCGTGGCGGCGTTCAAGCCGGTGGTCTCGGGTTTCGATGCGCTGCATCCCGCAGCCAGCGACGCCGGTCAGTTTCTGGCGGCGCTCGGGCGCGAAGTGAGTACGGCCGGACTGGATGCCATCGCGCCCTGGCGCTTCGCCGCGTCGCTGTCGCCGGACATGGCGGCGGCGCTCGAAGGGCGCGGAATCGATTTCGATGAGCTGGTCGTCTTTACCCGCCAGGCAATCGCTGCGCCGGAGCGGCCCCTGATGATTGAAGGCGTCGGCGGTGTCATGGCGCCACTGGACGCGCGGCATACGGTGCGTGACTGGATCGCCGCCAGCGGCCTGCCCTGCGTCCTGGTGAGCGGCAGCTACCTGGGCAGCCTGAGCCATACGCTGACCGCGCTGGAGGCTCTGGCAAAAGTCGGCGCCGGCGTTACGGCGATCGTCGTCAATGAAACGGCGGGCTCGGCCGTAGAACTCGATGCCACGCTGGAAGCTCTGGCTCGCCACGCCGGCGGCATCCCATTGGCGGCAATCGCACGGGACAGCCCGCAAACCGGTATCGTCCGTCTGGCCGAACTGCTGCTATAGGCTCCAACCCTTTCAGGCCGTATACTGCGGCCCCTTGAGTCCCTCTACCCGGATGAACCATGACCATCAAGTCTGACAAGTGGATCCGCCGCATGGCGGCCCAGCATGGAATGATCGAACCCTTCGAGCCCGAACTGGTGCGCGAGATCGACGGCCGCAAGATCGTGTCCTATGGCACCTCGAGCTACGGCTACGATATTCGCTGCTCGCGCGAGTTTCGCGTGTTCACCAACATCTACTCGACCGTAATCGACCCGAAGAATTTCGATCCGAATTCCTTCGTCGAGATGGACGGCGACCACTGCATCATCCCGCCCAATTCCTTCGCCCTGGCGCGCACCATGGAGTACTTCCGCATTCCGCGCAATGTGCTCACCGTGTGCCTCGGCAAGAGCACGTATGCGCGCTGCGGCATCATCGTCAATGTCACGCCCTTCGAGCCGGAATGGGAAGGCTACGTGACGCTGGAATTTTCCAACACGACGCCGCTGCCGGCCAAGATCTACGCCGGCGAAGGCTGCGCCCAGGTGCTGTTCTTCGAGTCCGATGAAGTCTGCGAGACCTCCTACAAGGATAGAGGCGGCAAGTACCAGGGGCAGGTCGGCGTGACACTGCCGAAGATCTGATTGAGCACAGGCGGTTATCGGAGCGAGGCCCCGCCGCCGGGCCGCCCCAAGGCGGGGCCAGTCAATAACATGGAGTCCGCGCCTTTGCGGACGAACAACCGTTACCCCCTTCCTCGGGAAGGGGGCTAGGGGGTAGGTACAAAATATGCGTTTCCATTTCCCCATCATCATCATCGACGAGGACTTCCGTTCCGAGAACGCTTCGGGCCTCGGCATCCGTGCGCTGGCGGACGCCATCGAGAAGGAAGGCATGGACGTGCTGGGCGTCACCAGCTACGGCGACCTCTCCTCCTTCGCCCAGCAGCAGAGTCGCGCCTCGGCCTTCATCCTGTCGATCGACGACGAGGAATTCACGCCCGGGCCGGAGCTCGACCCGGCCGTGCTCAACCTGCGCAAATTCGTCGAGGAAATCCGCTACAAGAACGCCGAGATCCCGATCTTCCTGCACGGCGAGACGCGCACCAGCCGCCACATTCCCAACGACATCCTGCGCGAGCTGCACGGCTTCATCCACATGTACGAGGACACGCCGGAGTTCATCGCCCGCCACGTCGTGCGCGAGGCCAAGGCCTACATGGACTCGCTGCCGCCGCCCTTCTTCCGCGCCCTGGTGCATTACGCCGCGGACGGCTCCTATTCATGGCATTGCCCCGGCCACTCGGGCGGCGTCGCCTTCCTCAAGAGCCCGGTGGGCCAGATGTTCCACCAGTTCTTCGGCGAGAACATGCTGCGCGCCGACGTCTGCAACGCCGTCGAGGAACTCGGCCAGCTGCTCGACCACACCGGCCCGGTGGCCGCTTCCGAGCGCAATGCGGCGCGCATC
>JBIJDJ010000260.1:0-2753 GCA_044344175.1 Sulfuritalea sp. | reverse complement strand
TCATATCCAGTGGATGGAACGGGAGGAAACCCAGGTTTCCTCCCGTTACCCACCTTCCTAGTGGGTTCCGCAGTAATCGAAACCCCCGACTCTGGAAACAGGGTCGGGGGTTTCGCTTTGTGGGTTGCAAAAGTCGGCGCTGGCGGGACGGCGACTGGTTGTTCTTGAAACCCGCCTGACCAAAAAAGGGTACGGAGAACAAATAGCCCGTGCGGCCACGGACACGTTATCATTTCCCCAAACTAGAAATACACGGAGGGGTTTAATGGCCGGCAGCGGCATTTATCGCAAGACCGAAAAGGGACGCACCGAGATTGCGACTCGCGCCAACAAACTCGGCCTTCGCGAGCGGACCATGCTGATCATGGTCGACGACAAGACGTCGCGCAGCGGTTTGCTGACGAAGAACACCCATTCGGGCAGCGCCGATATCCTCGACGCTCTGCTGGCGCAGGGTTTCATAGAGATCGTTTCCGGAACTGCCGCCGCAATCCCCGCCCCTGCCCCCGCCCCACCAGCAGCCGAAGAGCCCTCAGCGTTTGCCGCGGCTCCGGCCGTCGCGCCGGTCGAGGTGTCGCTGCAATCCGCTTCGCGCTATGCCTGTCGCGCCCTGGTCACCTTTCTCGGCCCGGGAGCTGACGATCTGACCGCCCTGGTCGAAAAATGCAAGGGGGTCGAAGAACTCGGCACCCGGCTCGAGAAGTGCCGCGACGTCATCCAGGCCATGGCCGGCAGAAGAAAAGCCGAAGAATTCTGGGCGGGTGTCAGCGCGCGCCTGCCAAAAGCCTGATCTGTGGCAAGCTGACCGGGATTCCGAATGCTGTGCCAATCCCCCGGTAACCATCCTTCGTCATGAGAATACTGCTTGCAGAAGATGATCGCATCATTTCCCAGGGGCTGATCGCCGCCCTGCGCAAAGCCGGTTACGCCGTCGATCACGTCAATAACGGCGCGGACGCCGACACGGCCCTGCTCTCCCAGCCCTACGACCTGCTGCTCCTCGATCTTGGTCTGCCGCGGATGTCCGGCATCGACGTGCTCAAGCGGCTGCGTGGGCGCAAGGTGACCACGCCGGTGCTGGTTCTGACGGCGCAGGACGGCGTCGAGGACCGGGTGCGCGGGCTGGATGCCGGCGCCGACGATTACCTGACCAAGCCTTTCGCCCTGCCTGAGCTGTTTGCCCGGGTGCGGGCGCTCACCCGCCGCGGCACCGGCAACCCGACGCGGATAGAGGTCGGTGGCTTGTCGTACGACCAGTCAGAACGCATTGCCCGCCTGAACGGAGAAATCGTCGAGCTTTCGGCGCGCGAATTGGGGCTGCTCGAAATCCTGCTGCTGCGTGCCGGACGCCTGGTGGGCAAGGACCAGTTGGTAGACCAGCTATGCAGCTGGGGTGAGGAAGTCAGCAACAACGCCATCGAGGTCTATATCCATCGCTTGCGCAAGAAACTCGAGCCGGGAGGTGCGCGCATCACCACGGTGCGCGGCCTCGGCTATTGCCTGGAGAAACCGGCAGATTCCGCAGATGGCAAAGCCTGACGCCGACCCGCAAGGTGGAAGTCCGGGCGCGCAAGGTACAGGAAAGCTCGCGGCTTTTGCGTCGAGAAGCCGGGCCAATAATCCCTTCGTAAATTTCGAGTACCCGAATTCGCTGTTCGGCGAAATCCTCGACTGGATGCTGGCGCCGCTGTTGCTGCTGTGGCCGATTTCGATTGCCGCCACCAACCACGTTGCCGGGTATATTGCCAATCAGCCCTACGACCAGCATTTGGCGGACAATGTCACCGCCATCGTGCGATTGGTGAAAGTCGAAGGCGGCCGGGTCACGGTGAATCTGCCGGCGTCGGCCCGCAACCGGTTGCGCGCCGACGATACCGACGCGCTCTACTATCAGGTGGTCGGTCCCAACGCCCGGCTGCTTCAGGGCGACAAGGAGATTCCCGGGCCGCCGCTGCCGGCCATGATCGAAGCGGGCAAGGTATTGCTTCGCGATGGCCGCATCGACGCCGATGCCGTGCGCATCGCCTACGCTTTCCTGCCGGTAAAAAGCGGCAGTCCACCGGTTGTGGTGCAGGTGGCAGAAACCCTGAGGAAGCGCGAGGCACTTTCGGCCAGCATCATTTCCGGCGTGCTGCTGCCCCAGTTCGCCATCATTCCGCTGGCGGTAATCCTGGTCTATATGGGCCTGATGCGCGGCATTGCGCCCTTGCGCCTGTTGCAGGACCGCATTCATCGCCGCCGTCCGTCCGATCTGTCGCCGATACCGGTCACCCGTGTGCCGGACGAAGTGCGCCCGCTGGTGGTGGCCTTCAACCAGATGATGGGGCGGCTGGAAGAAAATCTGCAGGCGCAGCAGCGCTTCATCGCCCAGGCCGCGCACCAGATGCGCACGCCGCTGACCGGCCTCAAGACCCAGACCGAGATCGCGCTCTCGGAAACCGATCCGGCGCAGATGCGTAACGCGCTCACTCTGATTGCCGAAAGCACCGATCGCGCTTCGCACATGATCAACCAGTTGCTGATCCTGGCGCGCGCCGAGGCCAGCCATGAAAAGCTGCACCAGGTCGTGCCGCTGGACCTCGATGCACTGGCACGAGGGGTTACCGAGGAATGGGTGGTACGTGCACTGGCCAAAAAAATCGATCTGGGCTACGAGGATTGCGGCTGCCGGCTGATGATCAACGGCGTGCCTTTGCTGTTGCGCGAGCTGCTGACCAACCTGGTGGACAACGCGATCAAATACACCGCCGCCG
>JBIJDJ010000109.1:0-10130 GCA_044344175.1 Sulfuritalea sp. | reverse complement strand
CGAACCCACCAGAGACCGCATGGCGACCTCTGCCGGTTTTGAAGACCGGCCGCCCCACCGGGGAACGTTCTCTTCCGTGTTTCTGTTTTAGTTGGTCAGCCATGCGTGGGTCGAACTGCTGCTGCGTACGACATGCTCGTCACGCACGCGGCGAGTGTAGCCGATGCGGTCGAAGAATTCGAGGATGTGGATCGCCACCTTGCGTCCGCCGCCGATGCGGTCGCGCAGGTCGGCGGCGCGCGCCGCTCCGTTTTCGGCATTGAGGTCGGCGATGATTGCCGCAAGCTGCGCCACGGCATCGGCCGTGAAATAGTGATCGTGCGCCACCGGATAGAGTTCGCCGGCGCGGGCGACGCGGCGGAACAACTGGCGCACCACGTCTTCCGCCGTACCCGATGCCTTGCCGATGTCGCGCACGCGCGGCGGCCCGAAAGCCTGGGCGTCGAGCAGCGGTTTCAGCACGGCGAACAGGTCGCGGTCGCCGGATGCCAGACTGGCCTGGTGTTCCGGCAGATGCAGCCAGGCGCGGGAGGCGACGACGCGGCCCGCCGCGAGCAGCTCGGTCGCCAGTGCATCGAAGGCGGCGCGTTCCAGCGTCGGCAGCGTCAGGCGGCGCAGGCGTTCGCGCTCGACGCCGACCATGTCGGGCGCGCGTTCGTGCTCGGCGGCCAGCGCCGCCAGCAGCCTGTCGCCTAGCGCCTGCCAGCCTCCGGCGGCGAAGCCCATCTCCTGCGGGCCGGCATTGACGACGCGCAGGTCAGCGCTGCGCCACAGGGCTGCGGCCGCCTCGGCGGCGAGGTTCCAGTTGGCGGCAAAGCGGTCGAGGTCGACACCGGCCACGGACTGCTCAGCGAGCAAGCGCAGGCTCGTCGCCGGATCGTCATCGCGCAAGGAGGCCAGCAGCGCCAGCCGCGCCGGGCTGCGCTTGTGGCGCGAGGGCGGAAAGCAGTCGAGCACGCGGCCGCCGCCGACGTTGTGCCGGGCCGATGCATCGCGCAGCACGAAGCGGTCGCCGCGCACCGCGAGTGTCTCGCGGTCGAGCAGGATCTCCGCGAGCGCCGTGTCACCAGCGCCGACTTCCGTGCAGTCGAGCAGCGCGACGCGGCCGGTGATGTCGGCGGCGCCCAGATGCACATGGACGGGCGTCCAGTGCTTCAGCGCCGCCTGCGTCGACGGGACACGGATCTCGGCCTGGAAACGCAAGAGTGGACGTGCCGCCGCAGGGTCCACCAGCCACGTGCCGCGCTCGATATCCTTCTTTTCGAAGTCGCCGGCGAGCGCCAGCGCGCAGCGGTCGCCGGCCTGGCCGCTTGGCGCCGGACGATCCTGCACGTGCAGGCTTTTGACGCGCGCCTTGTAGCCTTCGTTGCCGGCCGGACAAATAATCGCCGTGTCGCCGGCGCCGACTTTTCCGGAGAAGGCGGTGCCGGTGACCACCGTGCCGATGCCGGAGAGCGTGAAGCAGCGGTCGATGGCGAGGCGGAAACGTCCCGTCGTGTCGCGCCGGGTGTGGCCTGCCGCCGTTGCTTCAAGATGGCTGCGCAAGTTGGCAACGCCTTCGCCGGTCGTCGCCGACAGCGCGAACAGCGGGCTGCCCGCCAGCGGCGTACCGGCCAGCAGCGCCTCGATCTCGCCACGCGCCTCTGCAACGCGCGCGGCATCCACGGCGTCGCACTTGGTCAGCGCCACGGCGCCGCGGTCGAGGCCGAGCAGGCCGAGCAGTTCCAGGTGCTCGCGCGTCTGCGGCATCGGACCGTCGTCGGCGGCGACCACCAGCAGCACGTAGTCGATGCCGGTGGCACCGGCCAGCATGTTGTGGATCAGCTTCTCGTGGCCGGGCACGTCGATGAAGCCCAGAACCGAGCCGTCGGCCTGCGGCGCGTAGGCGTAACCGAGGTCGAGCGTGATGCCGCGCGCCTTCTCCTCCGGCAGGCGGTCGGCATCGACGCCGGTGAGTGCCTTCACCAGCGTGGTCTTGCCGTGGTCGATGTGACCGGCAGTGCCGATGATCATTCGCCGACGCTCATTTTGGAATGTTCAGCGCCGCCAGCAGCGCGGCGAATCCGGCTTCGTCCTGCGGCTGCAGGCAGCGCAAATCCAGCAGCAGCGCGCCGTCTTCGATGCGGCCGATCACCGGCTTGGGCAGGGCGCGCAAGGCCGCTTCGATGCGATTGAGCACACCACTCTTTTTACCCTGCGGCCGGATCGAGAAGCCGGCCGAAGGCAGGCGATCGACAGGCAAGGAGCCGGAACCGATCTGCGACTTCAGTGCGACGATTTCGGCCGTCACCGGCACGCCGGCGAGTGCGCGAATCAGCGCCGGCAGCAGGCGTTCGGCGGCGGCGCGGATCTCGGCTTCGGGCCGCGTCAATTGGCGCACGGCGGTGACGCGCAGGTGCAGCCGGTCCGGATCGCGGTAGAGCGCCAGCACGGCTTCCAGCGCGGCCAGCGTCAGCTTGCCGACGCGCAGGGCGCGCTTCAGCGGGTTCTTCTTGATCTTCGCAATGAGATCTGCGCGCCCGACCATCAGACCGGCTTGCGGCCCGCCCAGGAGCTTGTCGCCGGAGAAGGTGACGAGGTCGGCGCCGGCGGCAATCGCCTCGGCCGGCGTCGGTTCGTGCGGCAAGCCGTAGGCGGCCAGATCCACCAGTGTGCCGCTGCCCAGATCGATGACGAAGGGCAGGCCGTGCTCATGCGCCAGCGCCGCGAGTTCGGCTTCGGGCACGGCATGGGTGAAGCCGTGGATCGCGTAGTTGCTGGCATGGACCTTCATCAGCATCGATGTGCGCGGGCCACCAGCCAAAAGCGCCTCGGCGAAATCCTTGAGGTGGGTGCGATTGGTGGTGCCGACTTCGACCAGCTTCGCTCCGGCGCGGCTCATGATGTCGGGCACGCGAAAGGCACCGCCGATTTCGATCAGCTCGCCGCGCGAGACGATCACCTGCTTCTTCTGCGCCAGCGTGTTGAGCAGCAGGAACACGGCAGCAGCGTTGTTGTTCACCACCGTCGCCGCGTCGGCGCCGGTCAGTTCGCAGAGCAGATCATTCACGATGTCGTCACGGTCGCCGCGGCCGCCGGACTCGATGTCGTATTCCAGCGCGCAAGGCGAGCGTGCGGCGGCGATCAGGGCCTGCACCGCTTCTTCGGGCAGCGGCGCGCGGCCGAGGTTGGTGTGCAGTACGGTGCCGGTGAGATTGAAGACGGGGCGCAGCTTCGGGCACATCTTCGCCGTTACGCCGGCGCCGACTTTTTCGAGCAGGCCTGCTTCGTCCGGCAGCGGCGCGCCGTCCTTCACTGCGGCGCGCGTTGCGGCGAGAACGTCGCGCACCATGCCGGTGACCACGGCGCGGCCGTGGGCTTCAAGGAGGGAAGCGAGCGCTGCCGCGGAAAGCAGGCGGTCGACGGAAGGAAGCTGGGAGAGTGGGTTCATGATTTCACCCGGACCGGGCAGAAACGAGATGGCCAAATTGTAGCTGCTTCTGCGGATGCGCGGGCCAGTCTTCATCGGGCTCGCCGGCCTTGATATGAGTCATTGCCCAAGTCAGCGCGCAGGCCGTAGTATCGGTGCAAACTCGGCGCGGAGCATTCACGCCACGAGACCGGGCCCTTGCGAGGAGCGTCAAATGAACAAGCCGTCGGCAACATCGACATGGCTGAAGCTGCTGGGCATCGAGTTGAGCCCGGTCAGCCACCGCGAGCGCCTGGTGTCGGCGCTCGGCGGCTTTGTCGGCATCTTCGCGGTTTACTGGATCAGCCGCGCTACGCTGGGCGCTGCCGTCTCGCCGGTCCTGGTGCTGTCGATGGGCTCCACCGCCGTCATGCTCTTCGCGGTGCCGCACGGCGCCCTGTCGCAGCCCTGGCCGCTGCTGGGCGGTCACCTGGTTTCGGGCCTGATCGGCATCGCCTGCCTGCTCTACGTGCCGGACCCGATGCTGGCCGCCAGCCTCGGCGTGGGCCTGGCTATCGGCGCCATGCACTACCTGCGCTGCATCCATCCGCCCGCCGGCGCTACCGCGCTGGCGGCTGCGCTGGGGGACGCATCGGTGCGTGCCATGGGTTTCGGCTTCGTCCTCGCTCCGGTGATGCTCAACGTCCTGATCATTCTGGTCGCGGCCATCGCTTTCAACGCCCTGTTTCCCTGGCGCCGCTACCCGGCCGCGCTGGTGCGCAGTGCTCCGCCCCCCGCCATCGCCGGCTACGAAGCAATTTCACACGAAGACTTTGTCTTCGCCCTGACGCAGGTGGATTCCTTCATCGACGTCTCGGAAGAGGATCTGCTGCGCATCTACAGCCTTGCCACCGGCCGGCACCGCGAGGTGCTCGCCGGAGCGGCCGCTGCAGAGGGCTCCGTCAGGTCTTCTGAGCCTTCCTGAAGGCGGCGAAATCGCCCTTCTGGTAGTGCTTCTCGGAGACGAAGCGATCGAGCAGCAGCGCCTCTTCCGCTGACTTCAAGCCCGCGGTAAAACGTGCCACTTCCTTGCCCTGGCTGTCGAGGAAGACCAGTACCGGCCGCCACTTGCGTGGGTTGTGGCGCTGGATCATGGCATGACGCGGATCCTGGTCGTCCAGTTCGAGTTCGCCGAAATCGGCGTGGGCGCCGACGTAATGCTTGATGTATTTCGCGCTGACTTCGGGTTTGCGCAGCACACTCACGGTGTAGCGGCATGCCCCTCAGTTCAGGTGGTCGCCAAAGTACAGCAGGACATGGCGCTCCGGGGTGGCCTTGATTTGCGCCACGGCGGCGATGTCATCCGGCGCCAGCGGCACCACGCCATCCAGGCGATCAGCCGCGGCCGGCAGGCTGAATGCGGCGGCAAGGACAAAGGCGAACAGGGCAAGCAGGCGTCTCATCGGGGTCTCCTTGGTTTGTCTGCGGTGATCGGGAATACCAGCAGACAGTGTAATTCGGGATTTGGTTCCGGGGAACGTCCCTGCCCCGGCTTCGCCGTCCCGCCAGCGCCGACTTCTGGCCTTCAGCCGCCCGGCACCAGCAGCAGGTTGGGTCCGCTACGGGCATAGCCGGCTTCATCGATCAGGATGTCGAGCGCCAGCGTGGCGAGGTCGTCGGCGACCGGATCGACGGGGCCCTTTTCCTGATACACGATTTTCAGGTAGCTCTTGCACGAATCGCAGGTTTCGGCGCGCACCGCGTCGGCCCCCTTGCTGCCTTCGGCTTCGAGATGCCGGTAGCTGACGCCTTCGGTGGTGTCGCAGGCGGTGCATTTGACGCGCACCAGGTTCCATTCAGTGTTGCACAGGGCGCAGTGCAGGTAGCGCAGGTTGCCGACTTCGCCGCCGCTGCGCACCACGCTGGCCACCGGCAGGAAGCCGCAGCAGGGGCAGACGCCGGGCACGTCGAGCGCGGTGATTTCGACGACGCCGAGGCGCGCCGCGCCGGCGGTCCACAGCACCTGCAGGGCGGCGGCGACGTAGGGTAGCAGGGCGGCATCGTCGCCGTAGAGTTCGGTGTGCAGCACGCGCTCGGCCAGGGCTTCGATGCGTTCGGCGTCGAAGGCTGCGAGTCGTGAGAGATCCTTGCGTGCCGGTTCGGGCGCCGCAGGGGTCACGGCCGTGATGATCTGCAGCAGGCTTTGGCGCCAGGCCGGATCGCGCGGCCAGGACTGGGCCGGCAGCGGCGGCATGCGGTGCTCGTGCCCCAGCGCCAGTTGCCCGGCGTCGGGCAGCGGCAGCGCGGGCAGGGACTGCAGTGCGTCGTGCTGGGCGCGGGTCAGTGCGGCGAGGAAGCGTAGCCAGTCACCGAGGCTGTGGCCGGTGGCGAGTTGTTCGAAGCGCTGGGCGCGGGTGGCGAAAATCGTCGCCGCATCGGGGGCGATGACGTGAGGCGGTTCGCTGCTCGACTTGATCGGGATGAAGGGAGTGGTGGTCGTCATGGTCTATAAAAAACCCGCGGGCCGAAGCCCGCGGGTGTCACGTTGGCAGGAGGATCTGCGACAGGAATTACGACTTGCCGGTGACCTGACGATACCATGCCCGGTGATGCTGCTTGGCCCAGGCGCGGGTGACCGTGCCGTACACCATGGCGCGCACCGTGCCTCTGACCCACAGCGCGGCATAGATATGCACGAAGGTCATGGCGATCATGATCGCGGCGATTGCGGAATGCACTACGGCTCCGAGCCGCACCACATCCACCGGCAGGCTGAAGTAGGCGCGCCAGAGGAAGATGCCGGAGACGAACAACAGCAGCATGGACAAGGCCATGGTCCAGAACATCATCTTCTGTCCGCCGTTGTACTTGCCCTGTTCCGGCATGTTGTGGTCGTTGCCGTCCATCATTTCCCCGACCCGCGACAGCCACTCCTTGTCCGCCGGCGTCATCGCGTTGAGCGACCTGAAGCGGAAGAACATCACCAGGAAGGCCAGCGCCATGAGGACGCCGATGAAGGGGTGCAGGATGCGCGCCCAGACCCCGCCGCCGAATAGCTGCGTCAGCGGATAGAAGGCCGGATGGAAGAAGGCCAGGCCGGACAGCGCGAGCAGGATGAAGCTGATGCCGACGAGCCAGTGATTGGCCCGCTCCTGCGCGTCGTAGCGCGGAAGGTCTTTCGGATTGCGGATCATGATGTTGCCTCCGAAGGGCCGCCCCGAGGGGGCAGCGAGTCAACCAACTGGAAGCCGCGCAGCGGCTGAACCGAAGCCACCCCTTTCCATGGGAAAGGGGCTGGGGGAAAGGTCGTCATTTTCCATCCTCCTTTTCGAGCTCATCTTCCAGTTCCTTCGACACCTCGTTCGGCCCTTTCATCACGTAGTGGAACAGGCTGCCCAGTGCCACGGCGGCCATGGCCACGCTCGCCAGCGGCTTGGCGAAGCCCTTCCACAGAGCCACCAGCGGACTGATGCTGGGGTCTGCGGGCAGGCCCTTGTAGAGCTCCGGCCGGTCGGCGTGGTGCAGCACGTACATGACATGCGTGCCGCCCACCCCGGCAGGATCGTAGAGCCCCGCCTTCTCGTAGCCGCGCGACTTGAGGTCGACGATGCGCTTGGCCGCGTAATCCTTCATCTGCTCCTTTGAGCCGAACTGGATCGCGCCCGTCGGGCAGGCCTTGGCGCAGGCGGGCGCCTGACCGACGGCGACGCGATCGGAACACAGCGTGCACTTGTAGGCCTTGTTGTCGGCTTCCGAAATGCGCGGAATGTTGAAGGGACAGCCGGTGATGCAGTAGCCGCAGCCGATGCAGTTTTCCTGGTGGAAATCGACAATGCCGTTGGCGTACTGGATGATGGCGCCGGGCGCCGGGCAGGCCTTGAGGCAGCCCGGGTCGGCGCAATGCATGCAGCCGTCCTTGCGGATCAGCCACTCCAGCCGGCCGGCCTCTTCCACCTCGGCAAAACGCATCACGGTCCATGACTTGGCCGTCAGGTCCGCCGGGTTGTCATACACCCCGGAACAGATGCCGACTTCGTCACGGATGTCGTTCCATTCCATGCAGGCAGCCTGGCAGGCCTTGCAGCCGATGCAGGTGGAAACGTCGATCAGCTTGGCCACTTCCGTGGTCTGCCGCACGCTTGGTGCCGGGGTGGTCGTCGCCGAGCGGCGGGCGATGTCTAGACTTTGTAAAGCCATGTCGTCTCTCCCTTATGCCTTCTCGATGTTGACCAGGAACGCCTTGAATTCCGGCGTCTGCGAATTGGCGTCACCGACATACGGGGTCAGCGTATTGGTGATGAAGCCCGGCTTGGTGAGCCCCTTGAAGCCCCAGTGAATCGGGATGCCCACGGTATGCACCTTCTTGCCGTCGACGTCCAGGGTCGGAATGCGCTTGGTCACCACGGCGACTGCCTTGATGAAGCCGCGGTTGCTGCGCACCTTGACCCGGTCGCCATTGGCGATGCCTTTTTCCTTGGCCAATGTCTCGCTGATCTCGACGAACTGTTCCGGTTGCAGGATCGCGTTGATCTTTGCGTGCTTGGTCCAGAAGTGGAAGTGCTCGACGAGGCGGTAGGTCGTGGCGACGTAGGGGAAGTCCTTGGCCTTGCCGAACACCTCCATGTCGCCCTTGTACACCCGAGCCGCCGGGTTGCTGATGACCTTCGGGTTGTTCGGATGGAAGGGGTTCTTGTCCAGCGGGGTTTCGAAGGGCTCGTAGTGCTCGGGGAAGGGGCCGTCGGCCATGCCCGGCGCAAACAGCCGCGCCACGCCTTCCGGGTTCATGATGAAAGGCATCACGTTCTCGTCCGGTGCGGCATCCGGACGCATGTCCGGAATGTCGTTGCCACCCCAGGCGGTTCCGGTCCAGCGGATCACCGTGCGTTTCGGATCCCACGGCTTGCCCGCCAGGTCGCAGGAGGCGCGGTTGTAGATGATGCGCCGGTTGGCCGGCCAGGCGAAGCCCCAGTTCAGGGTCTGGCCCAGGCCTGACGGATCGGAATTGTCGCGCCGCGCCGTGAGGTTGCCCGCCTGCGACCAGCAGCCGCCGTAGATCCAGTTGCCGCAGGAAGTGGACCCGTCATCGCGCAGTTGGGCGAAGCCGGCGACCTGCTCGCCCGCCTTGACCAGCACCTTGGTCTTGTCCTTCGGATCAAAGACATCACCCAGTGCCTTGCCCGAGATTTCCATCAGCAATTCCTGAGGCGATGGCTTGGTCGGAATGCGATGCGGCCAACTCAGGTTGAGGATGGGATCGGGCAGCTTGCCGCCGTCCTTGGCGTACATCGCCTTGAGCTTCTGGAACAGGGTGGCGATGATCTCGACGTCGCCCTTCGACTCGCCCGGACCATCGGCCGCCTTCCAGTGCCACTGGATGACGCGACCCGAGTTGGTGAAGGAACCGGTGTCCTCGGCGAAGCAGTCCGCCGGCAGGCGGAACACCTCGGTCGCGACTTTGGAGGCGTCGACCTCGTTGAACTCGCCGTGGTTCTTCCAGAACTCGGAGGTGTCGGTGACCAGCGGATCGATGATGACCAGGTACTTCAGTTTGGCCAGCGCATCGCCCACCTTCTTCTTGTTCGACACCGAGGCCAGCGGGTTGAAGCCCTGGCAGACGAAGCCGTTGATTTTGCCCTGGTGCATGCGTTCGAAAATTGCCAGCACGTCATAGGCCGCGTCCTTCTTCGGCAACCAGTCGTAGGCGAAGTCGTTCTTGTCGGTCGCCGCATTCCCGTACCAGGCCTTCTGCAGGCTGGTGAACCACTTCGGGAAGTTCTGCGGGAAGTTCATCTGGTTCGGCCGCAGTGCCTTCGGCGTGCGCTTTTCCAGATAGGTCTTGCGATCGACATCGGCATCCGTCGGCGCACTCATGTAGCCCGGCAGCACTTCCGAGTAAAGGCACATGTCGGTGATGCCCTGCACGTTGGCGTGACCGCGCAGCGCGTTGATGCCGCCGCCCGCCATGCCCATGTTGCCCAGCAGCGTCTGGATGATGGCCATGGTGCGGATGTTCTGCGAACCGACCGAGTGCTGCGTCCAGCCCAGCGCGTAGCAGATCGTCATGGTCTTGTCCGGCGCCGCAGTCTCGGCGATGTACTCGCAGACCTTGAGGAACTGGTCCTTCGGCGTACCGGTGACCTTGCTCACCAGATCCGGCGTGTAGCGGCTGTAGTGCTTCTTCAGCAACTGGAAGGCGCAGTTCGGATCCTGCAGGGTCTCGTCGACCTTGACGAAGCCGTCCTTGTCCAGCTGGTAGCTCCAGGTGGCCTTGTCGTAGCTGCGCTTTTCAGCGTTGTAGCCCGAGAAGAGCCCGTCTTCGAACTTGAAGTCCGGATTCATCAGGAAGCTGGCGTTGCTGTAGCTCTTGACGTAGTCGTGGTGGATCTTGTCGTTGGAGAGCAGGTAATTGACGACGCCGCCGAGGAAGGCAATGTCGGCGCCGGCACGAATCGGCGCGTAGTAATCGGCAACCGCGGCGGACCGCGTGAAGCGCGGATCGACCACGACCAGCTTGGCCTTGCGGTCCTTCTTCGCTTCGATCACCCACTTGAAACCACAGGGATGCGCTTCGGCGGCATTGCCGCCCATTACCATCACGAGGTCGGCATTTTTAATGTCGACCCAGTGGTTGGTCATTGCACCACGCCCAAATGTCGGACCCAGACTGGATACCGTGGGGGCGTGTCAGATGCGTGCTTGCGTATCGAAGGCGACCGCGCCGAGGCTGCGCAGTACCTTGTGG
>JBIJDJ010000108.1:0-10407 GCA_044344175.1 Sulfuritalea sp. | reverse complement strand
GGAGCCGCCGCCGGAGGTGTTGATGACGTTGCCGTGGCCGAGGTTCTCGAAGAAGCCGGGCAGGCGCAGCGCGTTCATGCCGCCGGAGATGATCGGCGTGGTCGGCTTCATGCCGTACCACTTCTGGAAGTAGACCGGGCCCTGGCACTCGTCGCGCTCGATCATGTAGGCGATCAGCTTGTCGGACTGGTCGCCTTCCATCTTGCCGTAGCCCATGGTGCCGACGTGGATGCCCGACGCCCCCTGCAGGCGCGAGATCTTGGCCAGCACGAAGGCGGTATAGCCGCGCTTGGCGGAAGGCGAGGTAATCATGCCGTGACCGGCGCGGTGGTAGTGCAGGTACTGGTTCGGGTACTGCCGGCGCGCGGTGGTGATCATGCCGGGGCCGCCGACGAAACCGTCGACCAGGAAGGCCACCTTGTCGGCATCCGGCCCGAAGGCTTCGAGGATGAAGTCGGCACGATGCAGCATTTCATAATGGTCGTCGGCAGTGATGTTGGCCGAGAAGATCTTGGCCTGGCCGGTTTCGTCCTGGGCGCGCTTCATCGCGTCATAGACCAGCGGATAGACCTTCTTCGCCGGGCAGAACACCTGGTTGCCCTGCGGCTCGTCGTTCTTGATGAAATCGCCGCCCAGCCAGAACTGGTAGGCCGCGGCAGCGAAGGGTTCGGGGCGCAGGCCGAGCTTGGGCTTGATGATGGTGCCGGCGATGTAGCCGCCGTCCTTGACCGGCCGGCCGAGGATGCGCCACATGTCGGAGATGTCCTTGGACGGGCCGTCGAAGAGCTGGATGGCGCGTTCAGGCATGTAGAAGTCGTGGATCTTGGCGTGCTCGATGTCGCCCATGCCCTGGTTGTTGCCGATGACCAGCGTCAGGAACGACACGATCATCATGCGGCCGTCGGTCATGTTGCGATCGAACAGGTCGATCGGGTAGGCGATGCGCATGTCCTCGGTGGCTTCGTCAATCAGATACACCAGCGCATCCACGCCGCGGGTGAAGTCGTCGGTGGTGCTGACTTCGACGTTGGTGCCGGTGGAAGACTCGGCGGCGAAGTGGGCGGCGGCCTCCAGGTAGCCGTAGCCGGCCTTGGGCTTCATCTTGTAGGCGACGAGGATGTGCTTGCCGCCCTTGATCAGGTCTTCTTCCTTCAAGCTCAGGTCGGCGTAGCGGTTCGACTGGTCCATGCGGTTCTCCTTGGGCGTTGTTCGTTCAGGCAAATGGTGTAGCGGATGGATGGCATGTTAGCCATGTCTCTGCATAAGCGAAAGTCACGATTTTTTATCACTATCATAAGCATGGCTATGCCAGTGCCGTAGCAGGGGAACGCCCACTTCGCAGAGATCCGGCAGCAGGGCCAGCGCGCCGGAGAAATCGTGGTCAGCGGTGTAGGCGGTGCGCGTGATCACGGTGACCAACCCGGCGGCAGTACTTGCCTTGAGGCCGTTGGCGGAATCTTCGATGGCGAGGCAGGCGGAAGCCGGCAAGCCCAGTTGTGCGAGTACCCAAAGGTAAATATCCGGCGCCGGTTTCTTGTTCGGCACCGTATCGCCGGCGCCGACTTTCTCGAACAGCGCCAGCAGGTCCGGGGCCAGCAAGGCAGTGATATTTTCCGGCGTGGTGGTGGTGGCAATGGCCAGGCGCAGGCCGGCGGCACTTGCTTCGCGCAACAGGCGCTCGATGCCGGGGCGCAGCGGAATACCCTGTGCGCAGATGTCCACATAATGCCGCGTCTTCGCGGCATGCAGTTCCTTGATGCGCGCCTCCGTGTTTGCCTGTTGCAGAAACTCCCGGGCGTGTCGCTCGCAGAAAAAACGGATGCGTTCCTTGCCGCCGGTCACCTCCAGCAGTTCGCCGTAGAGCGCCTCGTCCCAGTGCCAGGCGAGACCGGCCTCGGCGAAGGCGGCATTGAAGGCCGGGCGATGGCCGTCGCGCTCGGTATCGGCCAGCGTGCCGTCGACATCGAAGATAAGGGCTTCAAGCATGAAAGCCAGCATAGCCTTGCGCCACCCATAAGCGCCAGTCATAGTTTCTTATGGCAGTGATAAGATTGGGCGAAGTTTGCGAAGCCGTCCGAAACCGTCCATCCGGCCCCCGGAGCCCCTCAGCCATGAAGAATGCGACCCTGCGCCAGTTCAAGATATTCGAGGCCGTTGCACGCCACCTCTCGTTTTCGCGAGCCGCCGAGGAACTGCACCTGACCCAGCCGGCGGTTTCGATGCAGGTTCAGGCGCTGGAAGACATGGCCGGACTGCCGCTGACCGAACAGGCGGGGAAAAAGGTGCGCCTCACCGCTGCCGGCGAAGAACTGGCGCGCCAGGCGCGGCGCATCGCCGAGCAGCTGCGTGAGGCTGGCGAAGCACTGGCGGCGCTGAAAGGGGTCGAAGCCGGCCGTCTGAAGATCGGCGTAGTCAGCACGGCCAAATATTTTGCGCCCTCGCTGCTGGCCGAGTTCCGCCGCCGCCATCCCGGCGTCGAACTGCAACTGACGGTCAACAACCGCGGCACCATCGTGCGCCATCTCGCCGACAACGACATCGACCTGGCGATCATGGGCACGCCGCCGAACGAATTCGAAACCGTAGCCAAGATTTTTGCGGAGCACCCCCTGGTCTTCATCGCCGCACCCGACCATCCTCTGGCGGGCAAGCGCAGCATCGACCCGAAGCGGCTGGCGGAGGAAACCCTGCTGATACGCGAACCCGGGTCGGGTACGCGCGGTGCGCTGGAGCGCTTCCTCGATGAGCATCAGGTCCCCGCCGGTGCAACGATGGAACTGGGCAGCAACGAAACCATCAAGCAGGCCGTGATGGCCGGCCTCGGCCTGTCCTTCATTTCCGAACATACCATTGGCATGGAGCGCTCGGTCGGCCGTCTGGTCGTGCTCAACATCAGGGATACGCCGGTCAAGCGACAATGGCGCCTGGTCTATCGCACCGACAAGCGACTGATGCCGGCGGCCTCCGCCTTCGTTCAATTCATGGACAGCGAAGGTTCGCGCCTGATCGAAGCCCAGGTCGGCAGGCAGACGCCGGTCGCGGCAACACCGGGGCTGAAGGCGGCTCGACCGAAAGGCAGAAAACCTGACTGAAAGGAGCGGGCGGCGGTTTATTTCTTCGCCGCGGCGCTCCACAGCGTTGCCGTCACGCCCTGCTTGGTGATGAACGCCTTGACGTGATACTGCCCGACGCTAAGTCGCTTGCCGCCCCCGGGGAGCGCGCTGATGAAAATATCGGCAATCTGATCTTCCGACAGCGTGGTGGCGCCGGCAGCGTGCCAAACCCGGACATGGTTGCAGTCATCGCGATCGAGCAGCAGAACCTTGTCGTTCTTTGCATCAGGCAGGCTGATCGTCACCCCGTTGCCGGTTTCATAGACGCGAGCGGGACCGGCGCTGGTCGGCGTCACTTCGCCGCCCTCGGGTTTCGCCGTCACTTCGAGCGCCATGACTTCGTCGTCGGTAAGCTGACTCTCGCCTTCGGTGTGCCAGACCTTGAAGCCGCCACCGGCCTGCAACTGGATCAGCAAGACGTTGTCGGCGGAATTGGCGGCCGTCACGACCATGAGCGCCGCCAGGAACAGGACGGCCCTCATGGCGCAGCCCACTTGATCGAACAACCGATACCGGGTGTCTGCTGCGCCGGGCCCTTGCCGGTCAGAGCGACTTGCTGCATGGCCTCGAACAGGTCGCGCCGAGGTCCTCCGTTGGCACCCTCGGGCGCTGCTTCCTTGCGTGATTCATCGAGCCGGCCGCGATACTGCAGTTCCAGCCGGGCGTTGTAGCCGAAGAAATCCGGAGTGCACACTGCCCCGTAGGCCTTTGCCACCGCCTGTGACTCGTCCAGAACATAGGGAAAGGGGAACGCGAGTTCGCGCGCTATCGCCACCATGTTGTCCCGGGAGTCCTCCGGATAGTCTGTCGGGTCGTTGCTCATGATTGCAATGCTGCCGATGCCCAGCGTGGCGAGTTCCCGCGTGTCGCGCACGATGCGGTGGATCACCGCCTTGACGTAGGGGCAGTGATTGCAGATGAACATCAGCAGCAGGCCTTTCGGCCCGCGCGCGCTGGCGAGGCTGTGACGGCGGCCGTCGACCCCCGGCAGGTCGAAGTCGACAGCCGGCCGGCCGAAGTCGCAGACCGGCGGCGAAAGGCTGACCATGCGCTATCTCCAGAATTTAGTGATAATCGGCCCATGATACCGAGATTTTTCTGCCCCTTCCCGCTCCACCCGGGCGCCACCGTCGAGTTGGCCGCCGAGGCGGCCCACCATGCGCTGAAGGTGCTGAGAGTCGGCGCCGGCGACACGGCGATCCTGTTCGACGGGCGCGGCGGGCAATGGCGCGCCACGCTGCATCCGGCCGGCAAGGTCCTGCGTGCGACATTGGCCGCATTTGAAGACCACGACCCGGAGCCCCCGCTGGCGCTGACACTGGTGCAGGCCTTGCCCGCCGCCGACAAGATGGATTTCGTGGTGCAGAAGGCCGTTGAGCTGGGGGTCGTCCGCATCCAGCCGGTGGCGGCAAAGCGCAGCGTGATCCGGCTTTCGGGCGAACGCGCCGAGCGTCGCGTCGAACACTGGCGCAACATTGCCATCGCCGCCTGCGAGCAATCCGGGCGCAATCGCGTCCCGGCCGTCGCACCAATCCTTGATCTGCCGCAATACCTTGGCATCGCAGCGCGGGAAAATGCTTTACGCTTCGTCTGCGCACCGGGGGTCTCAGGGTCCCTGCGGGATCTTGCCGTACCGGCCGCCCCAGTCAGTCTGCTGGTCGGCCCGGAAGGCGGTTTCGAGGAAGGCGAACTGTTGGCGGCGCGCGCCGCCGGCTTCCATCCCCTGGGATTGGGGCCGCGGGTATTGCGTACCGAAACCGCCGGGCTTGGCGCCGTGGCGGCAATGATGGCACTTTGGGGAGATTGGTGATGTTCGAATCTGCGGAAATCGGTCACAAGATCGACAAGGACACGTACAAGAAGGCAGTGCCGGCCCTGCGCGCGGCATTGCAGGATGCCCAGTACGACCTCAAGGAGAACGGCAAGATTCCGGTGGTCGTGCTGGTCAGCGGCCAGGATGGCGCCGGCAAGGGCGAGACCATCAATATCCTCTACGAGTGGATGGACCCCCGCTTCATTTCGACGCTGGCGTTTTCGGCACCGACCGACGAGGAGCGCTCGCGGCCCTTCATGTGGCGCTACTGGCGCGCATTGCCGCCCAAGGGACGCGTCGGCGTGTTCGCCGGTTCGTGGTATTCGAGCCCGATACATGACCGCCTCGAGGGCAGCATGAGCAAGGCGGACATGGATGCGCGCATCGACCAGATCAATCGCTTCGAAGCCATGCTGGTGAATGAAGGGGCGCTGGTGCTCAAGTTCTGGTTCCACCTGACCAAGGACGGCCAGAAGCGTCGCCTGAAGACGCTGGAAAAGGACCCGAAGACCGCCTGGCGGGTCACGAAATGGAACTGGGAACGCCTGAAAACCTACGACAAGCTGCAGGATGTCGTCGGCCACGTCTTGCGCATGACCAATACTCCCTGGGCACCCTGGATCATCATCGAGGGCGAGGACGATCGTTATCGCTCGCTGACCACGGGCAAGATCCTGCTCGAGGCAATCCGCCAGCGCCTGTCCAATGCCGGCAAGCAGACCACGCCGGTGGCGCCGCCGATACGGGTGAACATCGATGGGCGCAACTTGCTGTCCGAGCTCAACCTGACGCACAGGCTGAGCGAAAAGGACTACGAAGAACAACTGGCGAAGTGGCAGGGCAAGCTCTCTGAGCTGGTGCGCGACCCGCGCTTCAAGAATCGTTCGCTGGTGTGCGCCTTCGAGGGCGCCGATGCCGCAGGCAAGGGTGGCGCCATCCGGCGCATCACCGCGTCGATGGATGCACGCGACTACCAGATCATTCCGGTGGCCGCGCCAACCGAGGAAGAGCGCGCGCAGCCCTACCTCTGGCGCTTCTGGCGACACATTCCGCGCAACGGCCGGGTGGCGATTTTCGACCGCACCTGGTACGGCCGTGTGCTGGTCGAGCGCGTCGAGGGCTTCTGTGCCGAGGCTGACTGGTTGCGCGCCTATTCCGAAATCAACGATTTCGAGCATGACCTCGCCGGGGCCGGCGTCATCGTCGTCAAGTTCTGGCTGCAGATCAGCCAGGAAGAGCAGTTGAAGCGCTTCAAGGAACGCGAGAAGATCGAGTTCAAGCGCTTCAAGATCACCGAGGAAGACTGGCGCAATCGCGAAAAATGGGACCCCTACCAGGAGGCGATCTGCGACATGGTCGACCGCACCAGCACGGGTACCGCACCGTGGACACTGGTGGAGGCCAACGACAAGGGCTACGCCCGGGTCAAGATTCTCCGTACCGTCTGTGAACGGCTCGAAGCCGAACTGGAAGGCAGGCCGGTGCCGCAGTCAAAACCCGACAAAGCGCCCAAGGAAGGCAATAGCGTGAAGGCCGGCAAGGAGAAGAAGGCGGACAAGGACAAGAAGGCCGGCAAGGTCCCGCCACCAGCACCCCCGGCGACGCCCGCCAGGGCCTCGAGGCCGGCACGGAAGACGCCGGCGCGGCCCAAGGCGCCGCCCGCCGCCAGAACCGTCAGCCCGAGGAAAGGCAAAACCGCTACATGACCCTTGAAACCCGCAGCAGCCAGCCCGACACCGACGCCCGCCTGGTTGCCTGGGTGCGTCAGGCGGCGCCCTACATCCACGCCTTTCGCGGCCGCACCTTCGTCATCGCCTTTGGTGGCGAAGTGCTTGAGGCAGGCGCGGCGCAGGCGCTGATCCATGACATCGCCCTGCTCGACAGCATGGGCATCCGGCTGGTGCTGGTGCATGGGGCGCGGCCGCAGATCGATGCCGAGATGCACGCGCGCGGCCTTACGCCGAAGTTCCACAAGGGTTTGCGCATCACCGACGCCGAGGCGCTGGAATGCGTCAAGCGCGCCATGGGCGTCACCCGCATCGAAATCGAGGCGCTGCTCTCGCAGGGACTGCCCAACACGCCGATGGCCGGCGCTTTCCTGCGCGTCACCGGAGGCAATTTCATCACCGCGCGCCCGGTCGGCGTGGTCGACGGCATCGACTTCCAATATACGGGCGCGATACGCAAGGTCATCGCCGAGGAAATCCAGGCCGACCTGGCGCAGGAAAACGTGGTCCTGATCACCCCGATCGGCGCCTCACCCACCGGCGAAATTTTTAACCTGGCCTGGGAAGAAGCCGCCGAGGCCGTTGCCGTGGCGGTCAAGGCCGACAAACTGATTTACCTGTGCGACGCGCCGGGCCTGGTCAACGCCAAGGGTGCCCTGATCGACGCCCTCACTGCCGACGAGGCGCAAAAACTCGCCGGGCGCCATCTATCGGCGCAGGCGCCGGAAATCATCCGCGTGCTGCCCAGCGCCATTCGCGCCTGCCGCGCCGGCATCAGTCGCGTGCATTTCCTCGACCGTCAGGCCGACGGCGCCATGCTGATGGAGTTCTTTACCCGCGACGGCGTCGGTACCGTCATGACCAGTGCCCCACTGGCGCAGTTGCGCGATGCCACCATCGACGACGTCGGCGCCATTCTTGGCCTGATCGAGCCGCTGGAAGCCGACGGCACCCTGGTCAAGCGCGGACGCGAGCGGCTGGAAATGGAAATCACGCGTTTCTCGGTGGTGGAGCACGACGGCGTCATCGTCGGTTGCGCCGCCCTCTATCCTTTCTCGACCGAGAAGGCGGCCGAGCTCGCCTGCC
The DNA here is from genome assembly GCA_044344175.1 of Sulfuritalea sp. GTDB lineage: Bacteria > Pseudomonadota > Gammaproteobacteria > Burkholderiales > Rhodocyclaceae > Sulfuritalea. The sequence goes on along the minus strand of JBIJDJ010000108.1, from coordinate 2,668 downwards.
TCGCCGTAGTGCCGGACTTTCGCCGCAGCGGCTATGGCGAACAGTTGTGCAACCACATCGAAACCCGCGCCAAAAAGCTGAAACTGAAGCGCCTCTTCGTCCTCACCACACGCACCGCGCACTGGTTCATCGAACGCGGCTTCGTCGAAGCCGGGGTCGACGAGCTGCCGGAAGCGCGGCGTGAGCTTTACAATCTGCAGCGCAGATCGAAGGTCCTCGTAAAGTCGCTTTAGCGGAGGTCACATGCTCAAGCTGAACGTGAACGGCAAGCTCCACGAGGTCGATGTCGAGCCCGACATGCCTTTGCTCTGGGTACTGCGCGACCACCTGAACCTGCTTGGCGCCAAATACGGCTGCGGCGTGGCAGTCTGCGGCGCCTGCACGGTTCTGGTCGACGGCGCGGCGGTGCGCTCCTGCGTGCTGACCGCGGCGGCAGCCGTCGGCAGGAAAGTGGTGACCATCGAAGGTCTGGCGACGACCGGCCTGCACGCCCTGCAGAAGGCCTGGATCGAACACGAGGTGCCGCAGTGCGGCTACTGCCAGACCGGCATGATCATGTCGGCCGTGGCCTTGCTCAAGGACAAGCCCCGGCCCACGAACGCCGAGATCGACCAGGCGATGACCAACCTGTGCCGCTGCGGAACCTACACCCGGGTGCGCGAGGCGATACATGCGGTCGCCGGCAAATCAACACCGAAGAAAGTCTAGCGCTCATGGCCGCTTGAGACCACCCGCAGAGAATGAACTACGCGAAAAGCGAATTGATGGCCCGCCCCTCCCATCCTCCCCTCGCGGGGAGGCTTCTGCTCGGCTCGCTTCGCTCGGCTATAAGCCGCCGCTCCGAACGAGTCATTTCACGTTAGCGAGCACGCCATGAACTTCAATCGTCGCGGATTTCTCAAGGCCTCAGTCGCATTGGGCGGCGCCTTCTCGCTCGAGTTTTCCTTCCCGCTGGCTGCGATGGCGGCACGTGGCATGCCGGTCCCCGAAGTCAATGCCTGGGTAGTGATCCATCCGGATGACCGGATCGTGATCCGCATCGCCCGTTCGGAAATGGGACAGGGCACCTATACCGCTCTGGCGCAACTGGTGGCCGAGGAACTGGACTGCGACTGGGCGAAGGTCAGCTCCGAGTTTGCCTCGCCCAACGAGCACATCCGCCGCAAACGCATCTGGGGTTCGATGTCCACCGGCGGCAGCCAGGGCGTGCGCAGTTCGCAGGACTATGTGCGCAAGGCCGGCGCCGCCGCACGCGTGATGCTGATCAACGCCGCCGCCGCCCGCTGGAAAGTGCCGGCTGCCGAATGCACGGCGGAGCGCGGCGTCATCACGCACGGACCGAGCAAACGCACCCTGCGCTACGGCGAAGTGGCGGCCGAGGCGGCGAAACTGGAGCCGCCGAAAGACATCGCCCTGCGCGATCCGAAGGACTGGAAGATCGCCGGCAAGCCGATGCATCGCTTCGACATCCCAGACAAGGTCATGGGCAAGCCGGTGTTCGGCGTCGACGTCGTTCTGCCCGGCATGCTGCACGCTTCGATCGCGCAGTGCCCGGTATTCGGCGGCACGCTGAAGAGCGTCGACAGCGGCACGGCAGAAAAAATGCGCGGCGTGAAGAAAGTGATGCGCGCGCCAGATTTCGTCGCCGTCGTCGCCGACAGCTGGTGGCGCGCCGACCAGGCGCTGCAGGCGCTCAAGATCGAATGGGATGCGGGTGCCAACGGCAACGCGTCAACCGCGAGCATCATGGCCATGCTGCGCGAGGGTCTGGCTGACCCCAAACTGCCGCAGGCGCGAAAAGTCGGCGATGCGGATACGGCGCTGGCGACCGCGGCGAAAGTGATCGAGGCCGAATATTCCTCGCCCTACCTCAACCACGCCACCATGGAGCCGCAAACCTGCACGGCATGGCTGAAGCCCGAGGGTTTCCTCGAGGTATGGACCTCGACGCAGAACGGCGAAGCCTCGATGGCCGCGGCAGCAGAGACCGCCGGTCTGCCCCTGGAAAAAGTCGAGGTGCACAAGATGATGCTCGGCGGCGGTTTCGGCCGCCGTGGCGGGCCGCAGGATTTCGTCGTGCAGGGCGTGAAGATTGCCATGGCCATGGCGGGAACGCCGGTCAAGATGATGTGGTCGCGCGAAGAAGACATGCAGCACGGCTTCTACCGGCCGGCAAGCGTCGTGCGCATGAAGGCGGGGCTCGATGCCGGGGGCAATCTCGTCGCGATGCATACGCGGATCGCCTGTCCATCCATACTCAAGGTGCTGATGCCGCAGGCGCTCGGCGCGGAGGGCATCGACTTCACGGCGGTGCGCACGCTCAGCGATATGCCCTATGCGGTGCCGAACCAGCAGGTCGACTACGCCATGCGCAACGGCCATATCCCGGTCGGCTTCTGGCGGGCGCCGGGCCAGCAGAACGCCTTCTACCGCGAATGCTTCATCGACGAACTTGCCGGCGCTGCCGGCAAGGATCCGCTCGAGTATCGCCTGACGATGCTGAAACCAGGCGACAAGAATCGCCTCGTCCTCGAAGCCGCGGCCAAGGCGGCGGGTTGGGGCGGAGCATTGCCGTCCGGCGTACATCGAGGGCTGGCCATGGCAGACGGCTTTGGCAGTTTTTCCGCGATGGTGGCGGAGGTGTCGGTAAGCGCGAAGGGTGAAGTCA
>JBIJDJ010000197.1:0-5565 GCA_044344175.1 Sulfuritalea sp. | reverse complement strand
GCGACACCACCTTCGTGCTGGGCGCCTCGGGGCATATTGCCGGCGTCATCAACCCGGCGACCAAGAACAAGCGCAGCCATTGGCTGAACGACAGCACCACGGCGAACGCCGACGAATGGTTCGACACGGCTACCGAGGTAAAGGGCAGTTGGTGGCCGGTGTGGGCCGAGTGGCTCAAGAGCCACGACGGCGGCGAAGTGCCGGCACGTGCGAAGCTGGGCAGCAAGGACTACCCGCCGGGCGAGCCCGCGCCGGGAAGCTACGTCAAGGAAAAGGCATAATGGACAAGCCGGAATCTGTGCGGGGCGCAGCTTCCGGCAAGGCATTGCAAGCCCCGACCCAACAATAACCCAGAGGAGAAGAAAATGCTGCGAGTGGCACTGGTAACTGGCGGAATGGGCGGTCTCGGCGAGGCCATTTGTATCAAGCTGGCGGCACTCGGCTACAAGGTCGTGACGACCTACAGTCCGAGCAACACCAAGGCGCATGAATGGCTGCGCACCATGAACGACATGGGTTACGGCTTCAAGGCCTACCCCTGCGATGTCAGCGACTTCGATTCGTGCAAGGCCTGTGTGGCCGAAGTGAGCAAGGATATCGGACCGGTCGAAGTGCTGGTAAATAACGCCGGTATCACCCGCGACATGACCTTCAAGAAAATGACCAAGGCCGACTGGGACGCGGTGATCCACACCAACCTCGATTCCACCTTCAACATGACCAAGCAGGTCATGGACGGCATGACTGAGCGCGGCTGGGGCCGTGTCATCAATATCTCCTCGGTGAACGGGCAGAAGGGCGCCTTCGGTCAGACCAACTATGCCGCGGCCAAGGCCGGCATGCACGGTTTTACCAAGGCGCTGGCCCTCGAGGTAGCGAAGAAGGGCGTGACGGTTAACACCATCTCCCCAGGTTACATCGGCACCAAGATGGTCATGGCGATCCCGCAGGAAGTGCTCGACAGCAAGATCCTGCCGCTGATCGCGCAGTCGCGCCTGGGCAAGCCCGAAGAAGTGGCCGGCCTGGTCGCCTACCTGTCATCCGAAGAGGCGGCGTTTGTAACCGGCGCCAACATATCGATCAACGGCGGTCAGCACATGTACTGATCGTCGCGAGTGGAAGGCGTGGCTTGCAGCGCGTCTTCCACTCGCAAAGGTTTTTTACTCGTTATAGGAAGTTGCAGAAATGGCAAAGAAAATTGCATTGGTAACGGGCGCGATGGGCGGCCTGGGCACGGCGATCTGCAAGGCGCTGGCGCAGAGCGGCTTCACGGTGGCGGCGAATTGCCTGCCAAATTTCCCGCCCAGGGATGAGTGGCTGGCGAAGATGAAATCGGAGGGTTTTGATTTCATCGTCGCCGAAGCGGATGTCACGGATTACGAAGCGTGCGCCGCGATGGTGAAGAAACTGGAAGCCGAAGTCGGCCCCGTCGACGTGCTGGTGAACAATGCCGGCATCACGCGCGACTCCGTGTTCCGCAAAATGGACAAGGGTCAATGGGATGCGGTGCTGTCCACCAACCTCGACTCGGTGTTCAATGTTACGCATCAGGTGCTCGGCGGCATGGCCGATCGCGGCTGGGGTCGCGTCATCAACCTGTCGTCGGTGAATGGCATCAAGGGGCAGTTCGGCCAGGCCAACTACTCCGCGGCCAAGGCCGGCATCCTCGGCTTCACTCGCGCGATTGCCGCCGAAGTGGCGAAGAAGGGCGTGACGGTGAATGCCATTGCTCCCGGCTATATCGGCACCGACATGGTCATGGCGATCAAGCAGGAAGTGCGCGACTCCATCGTTGCGACCATTCCGGTCGGTCGTCTGGGCAGACCCGAAGAAATCGGTGCCCTGTGTGCCTATCTGGTCTCGGATCTCGCCGGTTTCATGACGGGCGCGACCCTGAACATCAATGGCGGAATGCATTACTGCTGATCCCGCCGGACTTGAAGATTCACCCCCTCCGCCACCGGCGGGGGTGTCGCATCTGCTACCTTGGTAGTACCATGGTCTTAAGGAGGGAATGGAAATGGCCGCACAGAGCCGACTTATCAAGAAATACCCGAATCGCCGCCTGTATGACACGCGCACCAGCACCTACATCACGCTGGCCGATATCAAGGAACTGGTTCTGGCTCACGAAGAATTTCAGGTGGTCGATGCCAAGTCCGGCGACGACCTGACGCGCGCGATCCTGTTGCAGGTCATTCTCGAAGAAGAGGCCGGCGGTGCGCCGATGTTCTCTTCCGAACTGCTGTCGCAAATGATCCGCTTCTACGGCAATGCCATGCAGGGGATGATGGGCAGTTATATCGGGGACAACATCAAGTCCTTCACCGAGGTGCAGGCCAAACTCAAGGAACAGGCCAAGGGCCTGTATGGCGAATCTCCCGGTGAAAATCAGGATTTGTGGGCGCAGTTCCTCAAGTTTCAGGGGCCTGCCATGCAGCACATGATGGGCACCTACGTCGAGCAGAGCCAGAAGATGTTCCAGCAGATGCAGGACACCATGCAGGAACAGACGCGCAAGATTTTCCCTGGCATCTACGTCCAGCCGGAAGAAAAAGCCGAGAAGAAGTAAGTTGGCGCGACGTAAAGCCAAGGCGCCAACCGTCGGCTTTGTGTCGCTGGGCTGCCCCAAGGCGGCATCCGACGCGGAACAGATACTGACCCGGCTGCGCGCCGAGGGTTACGAAATCTCCGGCAGCTACGACGGCGCCGACCTTGTGGTGGTCAACACCTGCGGCTTCATCGATGCGGCGGTTGAGGAATCCCTGGATGCCATCGGCGAGGCCCTGGCCGAGAATGGCAAGGTCATTGTCACCGGGTGTCTGGGCGCCAAAAAGGATGCGGCGGGCAACGATATTGTGCGTGCCGCGCACCCCAAGGTTCTGGCCGTCACCGGGCCGCACGCGCTCCAGGAAGTCATGGAAGCCGTGCATCTGCACCTGCCGCCGCTGCACGATCCCTTTGTCGATCTGGTACCGCCACAGGGCATACGCCTGACGCCGGACCACTACGCCTACCTCAAGATCTCGGAAGGCTGCAATCATCGCTGTACCTTCTGCATCATTCCCTCCTTGCGCGGCGATCTGGTGTCGCGGCCGATCGGCGAGGTGTTGCGCGAAGCCGAAGTCCTGACGAATGCAGGGGTGAAGGAATTGCTGGTGATCTCGCAGGACACCAGTGCCTACGGCATCGATGTCAAGTACCGTACCGGCTTTCATGAGGGCAGGCCGGTCAAGACGCGGCTTTACGAACTGTGCAACGAGCTGGGCAAGCTCGGCCTGTGGGTGCGTCTGCACTACGTCTATCCCTACCTCAGCGTCGATGACCTGATTCCACTGATGGCCGAGGGGAAGATCCTGCCCTACCTCGACGTACCCTTCCAGCATGCCAGCCAGCGCATTCTCAAGCTGATGAAGCGGCCGGCCTCGGCGGAAAAGGTGCTCGACCGGATTGCCGCCTGGCGCAGGGTGGTGCCTGATCTGACGATACGCAGCACTTTCATCACCGGCTTTCCCGGCGAGACCGAAGCCGAGTTCAACGAGCTGCTGGATTTCCTCGATGCGGCCCAGCTTGACCGCGTCGGCGCCTTTTCCTACTCGCCGGTGGAAGGCGCCAGTGCCAACCAGTTGCCCGGCGCCTTGCCCGAGGGCGTCCGCGACGAGCGCAAGGCGCGCCTGCTGCGGCACCAGGAAGACATTTCGACGCAGCGCCTGGAACGCAAGATCGGCCGCCGCATCCAGGTACTGGTCGACGAGATCGACGAAGACGGCGCCATCGCCCGCTCGCAGGGCGATGCACCGGACGTCGATGGCCTGGTGTACATCACGGACGGCCATGAGCTGGAGGTCGGCGAATTCGCCGAAGTCAGCGTCATCGACTGTGACGTACACGACCTTTATGCCCAACTGAGCGCGACGGTCGCCGTACCGTGAGCGCCGTCCGCCGGGCCGCCCCAATGACGGCGCAGCCATTTGCATGGAGCGAGCTGCGCTCGCGAACCACCGTCACCCCCGCCTGGGCGGGGGCCGGGGGGTGGAGGTAGCAATGGCCGACTTTCTCGCCGAGTTGGGGAGGATCGTCGGCGCGGCGCGAGTGCTGACTTCTGCTGCCGACGTCGCGTCCTTTTGCACCGACTGGCGCGGCCGCTACACAGGCAAGGCGACGTGTGTGGTGCTGCCCGGGACGACCGAAGAAGTGTCGGCCGTCGTTCGCATCTGCGCCGCGGCCGGCACGGCCATCGTGCCGCAGGGAGGCAATACCGGACTGTGCGGCGGCGCGACGCCGACCGGCGGCGAGGTGGTGATTGTTCTCACCCGCCTGAACCGCATTCGTGCCGTCGATGCCGACAACAACTCGATCACAGTCGAGGCAGGTTGCACGCTGCAAGCGGTGCAGCAGGCCGCACAGGAAATTGATCGCCTGTTTCCGCTCTCCCTCGCCGCCGAAGGCAGCGCCACCATCGGCGGCAACCTCGCTACCAATGCGGGCGGAGTGCAGGTGCTGCGCTATGGCAATGCGCGCGAGCTGACCCTGGGTCTCGAAGTGGTGTTGGCCGACGGCCGCGTCTGGAACGGCCTGCGCGCCCTGCGCAAGGACAATACCGGCTACGACCTGAAGCACCTGTTCATCGGCGCCGAAGGTACGCTGGGCCTGATCACGGCGGCGACCCTGAAACTCTTCCCGCGTCCGCGCACACAGGCCGCGGCCTGGGTGGCCGTGCCCGACCCGGCCGCCGCGGTCAGCCTGCTGGGTAGGTTGCGCGATGCTGCGGGCGACAACGTGACGGCCTTCGAGATCGTCGGCCGTCCTGCCCTCGAACTCGTGCTCAGGCACATTCCGGACGCCCGCGACCCGCTCGCCGGCAAGCCTGCGTGGCAGGTGCTGATTGAACTTTCCGGTACGCGCGACGATCTGGCTGCGACTCTGGAACAGGCGCTGCAAAGGGCCGCCGAGGAGGGCGTCGTCGACGACGCAGCAGTCGCCGCCAGCGAGGCGCAGGCTGCCGCGCTATGGGCTTTACGCGAGAATGTTTCCGAGGCGCAGAAGATCGAAGGTGTCTCGATCAAGCATGACATCGCCGTTCCGGTATCGCGCATCGCCGAGTTCATTGCGCGCGCCGATGTCGCCTTGCTGGCCGCATTTCCGCAGGTGCGTATCGTCTGCTTCGGCCACATCGGCGACGGCAACCTGCATTACAACCTGTCGCGGCCCGACGCCCAGTCCAACGCCGGATTCATCGCCCAGACGGAGTCCGTGAATCGCATCGTGCACGACCTGGTGCATGAACTCGGCGGATCGATTTCGGCCGAGCATGGGCTGGGACAGTTGAAGCGCGAGGAAGTGCTGCGTTACAAGAGCGCGACCGAGATGGACATGATGCGCGCCGTCAAGCAGGCGCTCGACCCGCGTGGCTTGATGAATCCGGGCAAACTGCTGGCGAAAATCCACACGGGGGCTTTACACCCAGACCCCGCCTCCCTATAATGCGCGCTCTCTTGTGGGGGTATAGCTCAGCTGGGAGAGCGCTTGCATGGCATGCAAGAGGTCCGCGGTTCGATCCCGCGT
>JBIJDJ010000220.1:0-4839 GCA_044344175.1 Sulfuritalea sp. | reverse complement strand
CTAGAGGCCTAGGACATCACCCTTTCACGGTGAGTACCGGGGTTCGAATCCCCGTGGGGACGCCAGTAGAAGCGACACGCCACGCCTTGAAATCCGAGGCGTGGCGTTGTTGTATCCGGAGCAGGCATGGAGACGCCGCGGAACCTTCCTGCCTCATGCGGGCTCTTGCGGCGCAATTTGCCGCCGTGTCCCCGGCGCCGGCTTTTCAAGTCGGGCAGCCCACCTGGCGATTCTGATTTGCGCGTGGCAGCAGGCGTGAAGTCCTGCTTTACGCTCAGAGTATCCGGCCAAGAATGGGCTTGACCGCGGGGGAAGCGCTCGGGGATACTTGCTTCTATGCACCTGAAATTCCTGTCCTCCGCCCTGCGTGCGTACTGCCGTTTCATGTCGATCCGCTGGCTCGACTGAATCGTCTGCGCCGCGAGAAATCCGACCATGAAACTGACTGTCATGCTGCGCACCCTGGGTTGCCTGCTGCTCCTCGCCGGCAGCCTGTTGCCCTTCACCGCCGAGGGCGCCGCGCCGGTAGCGGCCGCGAACACGCGGGTCGGCCCCGCCCCGGCGGATCTGGTGGTGTTCAATCGCTACGTGGCCACGTTTCGCGGGGATTTTCTCGGCATTTCGCCCGCCGAACGGGGCGACCGCGCGCGCGCCGTTCTCCAGACACTCGCCTATGATACCGAGGCGAAGGTGGTCGTCAGTTCCATCGAGCAGGGCAAAAAGATAACCATTGACGGGCGCTACATCTTCATCATTATCGCCGCCGACGTCGATCCGCTGGGCCAGGAATCGATCGACGAAACCGCCGCAGCGGCAGCCGAGCGCCTGAGGCAGGTCATCGCGGAAACGCGGGAGGCACGCAGTGCCGACAGCCTGATCCGGGCTTTGGTAGCCGGCGGCGTTGCCACCCTGGTCTGGCTGGCGCTGCTGTGGGGCCTGGCGCGGATTCACCGCCGGCTGGTGCGGGTCTTCGTCCGGCTCGCCGCAAGCAAGGCGCCGACCGTGAAACTGGGCGGGATCCTCCTGCTCGACCAGCGGCATGTCTATCCGATGGTGCGGCGCCTGGCCGGAGTACTGCGCTGGCTGCTGGTGACGATCTTCAGCTATGAATGGCTGAGCTTCATGCTTTCGCGGTTTCCCTATACCCGTCCCTGGGGGGAGAGCCTGAACGGCTATCTGATCGGCATCGTGGTCGACATTCTGCAGGCCATCGTCGGTGCCATTCCCGGGCTTGGCGTCGCCATTGCCATCTTCTTCGTAGCGCGCTCGCTGATCAGCCTGTTCGAAGGTTTCCTCGAGCGGCTTGCCGTCGGCGACTCGCCACCGCGCTGGCTCGACCCCGACGCCATGCCGACCACCCGCCGTCTGGTGGGCCTAGTCATCTGGCTGTTCGCACTGGCAATGGCCTTCCCCTACCTGCCGGGCTCCCAAACCGAAGCCTTCAAGGGCTTGTCGGTGCTTGTCGGCCTGATGATCTCGCTCGGTGCATCGAGCCTCGTTGGCCAGGCGGCGGCCGGCTTGATCGTGACCTACACGCGGACGGTGCGCATGGGGGAATACGTCCGCGTCGGGGAATATGAAGGCACCGTCACCGAACTGGGCATGTTCACCACGCGCATCCGGACCGGGACCGGCCAGGAACTGGCCTTGCCAAACTCGCTGATCACCGGCACGGTGACCCAGAACTACTCGCGTGCGGTGCAGGGGCATGGCTTCATCGTTGATACCAAGGTCACGATCGGCTACGACACGCCGTGGCGTCAGGTCGAAGCGATGCTGATCGAAGCGGCGCGGCGGACACCCGGCATCCTGCAGGACCCCGTGCCGCAGGTCTTCCAGACCGCCCTGTCGGACTATTATCCGGAGTACCTGCTGGTCGGCCACGCCACAGCCATGAAGGCAAAGCCGCGCGCGGAAACGATGTCGGTGCTGCACCAGAATATCCAGGATGTATTCAACGAGTACGGCGTCCAGATCATGTCGCCGCATTACATGGCCGACCCTGCCGATGCCAAGGTGGTACCGCCGCAGCGCTGGCACGAGCCGCCGGCTGTCAAGGATGCGCCGGGACCGACGCGTGCGAACGGCACGGCCCCGCCGACTGCGTGAAGCCCTTGCCGCGCGGGCGTAAGAAAGCTGCGTGGGGCGGATGGCGCGTTTTGACGATGCCCGAGGCAGGCCTGGTTTTTTCCATGCTAGTATTTGACCTCGGATATATTCCCTGCATCATGGAGCCCGCATGACGACTCATTTACCAGCCCTGACCCCCGCCAGCAGCGAAGGCCGTCCCTTCCGGATGGTCGCCATCGCGGCATTTCTTGCCGTAGTGTTAGCGCCGAGCGCGTATGCACAGGCCCCTGCTGCAACGGCCGCTGTCGCGGCGGCACCGTCCCCCGCTGAGATGGAGAAACTGGTCGACCGGATTGCGCTGTACCCGGACGACCTGGTCTCCATCATCCTGCCGGCGTCGACCAATCCCCTGCAACTGGTTCAGGCGGATCGCTACCTCGAAAAGCGCAAAAAAGATCCGAAGCTTCCGCTCGACGACAAGTGGGACGATGCGGTGAAGTCGCTGCTCAACTATCCCGATATCGTCAAGATGATGAGCGCCGATCTCGACTGGACCTCCGATCTGGGTGAGGCGGTTGTCGCCGATCAGGGCGCGGTGCTCGAGGCGGTCCAGGTATTCCGGCGCAAGACGCAGGCGGCCGGCAATCTCAAGTCCGACGCCAAGCAGGTCGTCGTGGTCGAGAAGGAAATCATCAAGATCGTCCCCGCGGATCCGCAGGTGATCTACGTGCCGCAGTACAACCCGAGCACCGTGGTGGTCTACGGCGGGTATTCGTCATGGGGCTACTACCCGACGCCCTACCCGGTCTATTACTACCCCTATCCGCCCGGTGCGGCCTTCGCCACCGGCCTGATCTGGGGCGCGGCCATCGGTGCGGCATGGAATGGCAACCACTACAACTCCAATTACGGTGGTGGTGGCAACAACATCAGCATCAACAACAGTACCAACATCAGTGGCGGTGGAAATACCGTCAATCGGCCTGGCACGGGGACGGGTCAGCGACCTGGCGCCGGTACTGGCACGCCGGGCCAGCGGCCTGCCGGCGGTGGCTCCGGTTCAAGCCAATGGAAGCCCAACAAGCAACCGGGCCAGGTCAGCAATTCCGTCGGCAAGACGCCGTCGGCTGGACGTGTCGGTAACGCTAGTCCGTCGGCCGGTGGCGGCGCCTACGGCGGCGGCTCCCGTCCCTCTACGCAGCCTGCGGGTGGCGGAGGGGGCGGCGCTATGGGAGGCGGCTCTCGTCCCTCAACGCAGCCTGCCGGCGGCGGGCGCGATTCCGGTGGCGGCGCCTTTGGCGGTAGCAGCGCTTCCGGTCGCCAGACGCAGATGGATAGTTCACGGGGTGCCGCGAGCCGCAGTTCGATGTCGGGCGGTGGCGGTTCCCGTGCTAGTGGTGGTTATAGCGGTGGCGGTGGCGCGCGCGCCGGCGGCGGTGGCGGCGGGGGTGGCGCTCGAGCCGGCGGCGGCGGTGGCGGCGGTGGTCGTGGCGGCGGCGGTGGTGGCGGCCGCGGCGGCGGCGGCCGTCGCTAGGAGCTGACCATGAATCCCCTGCGTGCAATCAACATTGTGATGACTCCCATGATCTCATTTGGAATCAAGGCCGGCTTCCGCCGGCTGGCATTTATCTTTTTGCTGGCCTTGCCGCTGGCTGCCACGGCTGCGGAGCAGCGGACCTTCGCCACCCCGGAGGCTGCCGTCGACGCCCTGGTGGCGGCGTTGAAGGCGAACGACGAAGTCGCGCTCGGGGCGATTTTCGGCGAAAAACACAAGGAGATGGTCACCAGCGGCGACGCGGCGCAAAACGCCGCCGAGCGGGCGAAAGCGGCCGAGGCGCTGGCCGCATTTCGCGTGCTCGACAGCCGCGGCGAGGATCGCCGTGTGCTGCTGATGGGCGTCAATGCCTGGCCGCTGCCGATTCCGCTGGTAAAGGCGGGCGGTGCCTGGCGCTTCGCCACCGAGGAAGGGATCGACGAACTGATCAACCGGCGCATCGGCCGCAACGAGAACAGCGCCATTGAAGTCATGCGTGCCTATGTCGGCGCGCAACGCCAGTACGCTTCACTTGATCGCGATGGCGACGGCGTGCTGCAGTACGCGCAAAAGCTTACCAGCACGACGGACAAGCATGACGGTCTCTACTGGCCGGCCGATTCCGCCAAGGGCGAGGAAGAGAGTCCCTTCGGCCCCCTGATCGCCGCCAGCGCACCCTATCTCAAGGGCCACGTGAAAGGCGATCCCTACCGCGGTTACCATTTCCGGATCCTGACGCGCCAGGGCAAGAGTGCCGTCGGCGGCGCCTACAGCTATGTCATCAACGGCCGCATGATTGCCGGCTTCGCTATGGTCGCCTATCCGCACGACTATGGCACGACCGGGGTGATGAGCTTCATCGTCAGCCACAATGGCAAGGTCTTCCAGAAGGACCTCGGCAAGGATTCCGCGAAGACCGGTGCCGCGATGAGCAGTTTCGATCCGGGCACCGGCTGGAAGGAAGTCACTCCCTGAATCCCGCCCTGCGGGGCAGCGGATTCCTGCCCCGCGCGTTTGCAAAGGGAATCGTCCTTTGCGTTCTGCGATGCGAGCCGGTAGCGGGAAGCCTGCTCCGGCTTGATCAGCAAGCCCTGAAGCTATCCACCCAGCGTAAGCGCTCAGCGCGCCCACCTACGCTTACGAAGAGACCTGGTGTAGAGGTTCCGCACGAAGCGGCAGCAACGAATCGATCTGGCTGTTGAGGCAGGTCGGCAGTGCTTCGAGGGTTGCGCGTA
>JBIJDJ010000107.1:0-10494 GCA_044344175.1 Sulfuritalea sp. | reverse complement strand
GCCGTGAGGCCTGGGTCTCGCATACGGTCGGCGACCTGTTTCAGGCCGAAGCCTGTCTTGCCCACGAGGCGACGGCGCGCGCGCTGCTGCAGGCGCTCGATGCCGCGGGCAGGAAGCCCGCCGCGATCGCCCACGACCTGCATCCGGATTTGCATTCCAGCCGCTTTGCGCTGCAACTGGCGGTAGAACTCGGCGTCGAGGCCATTGGCGTCCAGCACCACCATGCGCACATTGCCGCGGTGGTCGCCGAGCATGGTCTCAGTGGCCCCGTGCTGGGCCTGGCGCTCGATGGGGTCGGCCTCGGCAGCGACGGCCGGGCCTGGGGCGGCGAATTGCTGAGCGTCGATGGCGCGAATTTCTCCCGGCTTGGCCATCTGCGTCCGCTGGCGCTGCCCGGCGGCGATCGTGCCGCACGCGATCCCTGGCGCATGGCGGCCGCCGCCTTGTTCGACCTCGGCCGCGGCGAGGAAATCGCGTCGCGTTTTGTCGATCAACCCGGTGTCGGGATCGTGTCGGCGATGCTGGCCAAGGGGTTGAACAGTCCTCGCACCTCCAGCATGGGCCGCGTTTTCGACGCCGCTGCCGGCTTGCTCGGCATTTGTCCGCAGATGGAGTTCGAGGCGCAGGCCGCCATCGCGCTGGAGCAGCAGGCCACGGCATACATCGAGACGCACGGCTGGCCCGCGCCGCTCGCAGGCGGCTGGCATATCGACGGCAGCGGCGAACTCGACCTGCTGCCACTGCTGGGAGCATTGTCCGCGGAACCGGACACCGGCTACGGCGCCGCGCTGTTTCACGCCACTCTGGTGGCGGCGCTGCTGCACTGGGTCGCGCGCGCCGCGGAGGCCACGGGCATCGAACGGCTGGTCTGCGGCGGCGGCTGCTTTTTCAATAAACTGCTGGTCGCCGGCTTGAAAGATAAGGTTCCGGCCACAGGACTTGAACTGCTGTTACCGCAGCGACTGTTGCCCGGCGACACGGCGATTTCGCTGGGCCAGGCCTGGGTCGCAATGCAGTTACTGGAGCACTGATCAATGTGTTTGGCAATTCCCGTCAAAGTAGTGGAAGTCGGCGCTGGCGACACGGCGATTGTCGATCTCGGCGGCGTCCGGAAGGAGATTTCGCTGGCGCTATTGGCTGACGTTCAAGTCGGCGACTACGTGATTCTTCACGTCGGCTATGCCCTGTCGAAGCTCGATCCCGAAGAAGCCGAAAAAACTCTCGCGCTGTTTGCCGAGATCAATGAGACAGGACTTGCCGCTTCGTGAAATACATCGACGAATTCCGTGACGGCGAACTGGCGAAGAACCTTGCGCTGAGCATCAGCGCCGAGGTCGAACCCGGACGCAACTACAGCTTCATGGAATTCTGCGGCGGGCATACCCACGCTATTTCGCGATACGGCCTCTCCGACCTGCTGCCGCCAACGGTGCGCATGGTGCATGGCCCTGGCTGCCCGGTCTGCGTGCTGCCGATCGGCCGCGTGGACATGGCGATCGACCTGGCGCTGAACCATGGCGTGATCCTGTGCACCTATGGTGACACGCTGCGCGTTCCGGCCTCCGATGGCCGGTCGCTGATGAAGGCGAAGGCCGGGATTGGCAACAAGTGCGGCGACGTCCGCATGGTGTATTCGACCATCGACGCATTGCAGATTGCGCGCGACAATCCGGACCGCGAAGTGGTGTTCTTCGCCATCGGCTTCGAGACCACCACGCCGCCGACGGCGGTTGCCATCCAGCAGGCCGACGCCGAAGGGCTGAAGAACTTCAGCGTGCTCTGCTGCCACGTCCTGACGCCCGCCGCGATCAGCAACATCCTCGAGTCGCCGGAAGTGCGCCAGTGGGGCACGGTGCCGCTGGACGGCTTCATCGGTCCGGCCCATGTGTCGACGGTGATCGGCAGCCGGCCCTATGAATTCTTCGCCGAGGAATACCGCAAGCCCGTGGTCATCGCCGGCTTTGAACCGCTCGACGTGATGCAGGCCATCCTGATGCTGGTGCGCCAGGTTAATGAAGGTCGCGCCGAAGTCGAGAACGAGTTTTCGCGTGCCGTGAGCCGCGATGGCAACCTGAAGGCCCAGGATCGCGTCGCCGAGGTTTTCGAGCTGCGCCGCGAATTCGAATGGCGCGGGCTCTCGGTGGTGCCCTATTCGGCGCTGAAGATCCGGCAGCGGTACGCGGCCTTCGATGCCGAGAAGCGCTTCGGGATCGACTACCGTTCGGTGCCGGACAACAAGGCCTGCGAATGCGGGGCGATCCTGCGCGGGGTGAAGAAGCCGCAGGACTGCAAGATCTTCGGTACGGTGTGCACGCCGGAGAATCCGGTCGGCTCCTGCATGGTCAGTTCGGAAGGTGCCTGCGCCGCACATTACAGTTACGGCCGCTATAAGGACATGCACTAAATGGCCGAGGTGAAACGAGGCTACGCGCGGCCACTGGATATGAAAACCGGCCGTGTCGACCTGACGCACGGTTCGGGCGGCCGGTCCATGGTGCAACTGATCTCGGAACTGTTCGCTAGGCATCTGGGCAACGAATACCTGGGCCAGGGCAACGACGGTGCCGTGTTGCCGGCGCCGACTTTCAATGGCAAGCCCGGACGCTTGGTAATGTCCACCGACTGTCACGTGGTCTCTCCGCTGTTTTTCCCCGGTGGTGACATCGGCTGCCTCTCGGTGCATGGCACGGTGAATGATGTCGCGGTGATGGGCGCGACGCCGCTGTATCTGGCGGCAGGCTTCATCCTCGAAGAAGGCTTTCCGCTGGCCGACCTGGCGCGCATCGTCGAATCCATGGCGCATGCGGCGCGCGAAGCCGGTATTCCTGTGGTGACCGGCGACACCAAAGTGGTCGAACGCGGCAAGGGCGATGGCGTGTTCATCACCACCACCGGTGTCGGTGTGCTGCCCGACGGCCTCGACCTCGGCGGTGCGCGGGCGCGCCCCGGTGACGTGGTCATCGTTTCGGGTTCGCTGGGCGACCACGGCGTGGCGATCATGAGCAAGCGCGAGAATCTTTCCTTCGATGCGCCTATCGAATCCGACACAGCGGCCCTGAACGGACTGATCGCGCAAATGCTCGCCACCGGCGCCGATCTGCGCTGCCTGCGCGATCCGACCCGTGGCGGACTGGCCGCCACATTGAACGAAATCGCGGGCCAGTCCGGCGTCGGCATGATGCTCCACGAAAAGGCGATTCCGGTGAAGCAGGTGGTCGCCGCGGCTTGCGAATTCCTCGGCCTCGATCCGCTGTATGTCGCCAACGAGGGCAAGTTGATCGCGATCTGCGCCGCAGCCGATGCCGAACGCCTGCTGACCGCGATGCGCGCCCACCCGCTGGGGCGGGAGGCCGCCGTAATCGGCGAAGTCTTTGCCGACGATCACCACTTCGTCCAGCTCACCACGGCCTTCGGCGGCAAACGCATCGTCGATTGGCTGGCCGGTGACCAGTTGCCGCGCATTTGTTAGCGAGCGGCTGATGCGCATCCTGCTCCTGACCCACGCCTTCAACAGCCTGACGCAACGCTTGGGCGCCGAACTGCAGAAGCGCGGTCACGAGATCTCGATCGAGTTCGACATCGCCGACAGCGTGGCGGATGAAGCGGTGGCGCTGTTCCGGCCGGACCTGATCGTCGCCCCCTATTTGCGGCGGGCGATCCCCGAGTCGATCTGGAGGCACACCGTCTGCCTCATTGTCCATCCGGGAATTGTCGGCGACCGCGGACCGTCGGCGCTGGACTGGGCGATACAGGCCGGGGAAGCGCATTGGGGCGTCACGGTGCTGCAGGCCGAAGCCGAAATGGATGCCGGACCGGTTTGGGCCAGTGCCGTATTTCCCTTGCGCGCGGCGAAGAAGTCGAGCGTCTATCGCAACGAGGTCACGCAGGCGGCAACGCAGGCGGTATTACAGGCGGTTGAGCGTTTTGCCGCGGGCGGCTTTGTGCCGGCACCGCTGGCTGGCTGCAGCGATGTCCGCGGCCGCTTGCGGCCGCCGATGCGACAGGCCGAGCGTGCCATCGACTGGCAGCGCAACGATACCGCCACGGTGCTGAAAAAGATCAATGCTGCCGACGGCTTTCCCGGCGTCGCCGACGCGCTGTTCGGGGTTGCCTGCCATGTCTTCGATGCATGGCCGGAGGCCGTGCTGCGCGGCACGGCAGAGGCCAAAGCCGGCGACCTCATCGCGCGCCGTGAAGCCGCCGTTTTGCGCCGGACCACCGATGGCGCGGTATGGATCGGCCACGTCAAACGCCCGGACAGCATCAAGCTGCCGGCCACGCTGGCCTTCGCCGTCGAGTCCGCAGCGCTGCCGGAGGCGAAGCTGGACGACTGGTGGCGAATCGGCCACGAAACCTGGCAGGACATCGCCTATGAAGAGTCCGGTGGCGTCGGTTTCCTGAGCTTCGAGTTCTACAACGGCGCCATGTCGACCTCGCAGTGCCAGCGCCTGCGCAAAGCGCTGTCCTGGGCCAAACAGCGGCCGGTCAAGGTACTGGTCTTGCTGGGAGGCGCCGACTTCTGGTCCAATGGCATCCATCTCAACGTGATCGAGGCGGCGAGCCTGAGTGACGGGTCGCCGGCCGACGAATCCTGGAACAACATCAATGCGATGAACGACCTCGCGCTGGAACTGATCGAAGCCGGTGACCAGCTCACCGTCGCGGCGCTGGCCGGCAATGCCGGCGCCGGCGGATGCTTCCTGGCGCGCGCGGCGGATCTCGTCTGGGTGCGTGAGGGAGTGCTGCTCAACCCTCATTACAAGAACATGGGCAATCTCTATGGCTCGGAATACTGGACCTACCTGCTGCCACGACGGATGGGCGAGGAGGGGGTCGGTGAAAAAAGCCGGAGCATCATGCGCAACCGCCAGCCGTTGACGGCCCGACGCGCCGTCGAAACCGGTTTCAGCGATGCCTGTCTCAGCGGCGATGCGCAGGTTTTCCGCATCGACATCGCGCGCCGCGCAATGGAGATTGCGGCCGCACCCGATCTCGCCGACCGGCTGGCGGCAAAGCGCGCAACCCGCGCGCGCGACGAAGCCGCAAAGCCGCTCTCCTCCTATCGGGCCGAAGAGCTGGCGCACATGCGGCGCAACTTCTACGGCTTCGACCCGAGCTACCACGTCGCGCGCCATCACTTCGTGCGCAAGTCGCCGGCGTCCTGGACCCCGCGCCACCTCGCGCGCCACCGCGACCTCGGCTGGCAGGTGCCAACGTGAAACCCCGCATTCCCCTGACGGTACTGGTGGTCGACGACGAGCAGCGCTCGCTGGAAACCCTGCGCCGCACGCTGGAGGAGGACTTCACCGTATTCACTGCGCTCTCGGCGGAAGAGGGCGAGAGCATCATGGGCCGCGAGTTCGTGCATATCGTGTTGTCCGACCAGCGCATGCCGGGGATGCAGGGTGTCGAATTCCTGTGTCGCGTGCGCAGCCGGTGGCCCGACACCGTGCGTCTGATCCTTTCCGGCTACACCGATGCCGAGGACATCATTGCCGGCATCAACCACGCGGGGATCTGGCAATATCTGCTGAAGCCCTGGCATCCCGAGCAGTTGCTGCTGACCCTGAAAAGCGCGGCCGAGCTGTGGCGCCTGCAGCAGGAGAACCAGCGCTTGTCGCTCGAGTTGCGCGACAGTCCGGAGCAGTTGGTGAAGCAGGTTGCCGTCCGCCGCGGCCTGGTCCGCGCCCGCTCGGGTTTCGACCGCCTGACGCGCGCCGCAGACAGCCCGCTGAACAGCATTTGCGAACTGGCGCAACGCATCGCAGGACATGAGCTTTCGGTGCTGATCACCGGCGAATCCGGCACCGGCAAGGAACTGCTGGCGCGCGCCATCCATTACGCCAGCGACCGCGCCGAGCGCTCCTTCGTGGTCGAGAATTGCGGCGCGATGCCGGACACGCTGCTCGAAGCGGAACTGTTCGGCCACAAGAAGGGCGCCTTCACCGGCGCCCATGAAGATCGTATCGGACTGTTTCAGCAGGCCGACGGCGGTACGCTGTTTCTCGACGAGATCGGCGATACCTCGCCGGCCTTCCAGGTCAAGCTGCTGCGCGCACTGCAGGAAGGCGAAGTGCGCCCGGTCGGCAGTCCGCGTTCGGTGCCGGTCGATGTGCGCATCATCGCCGCGACCAACCGCGATCTCGACGCCGACGTCGCCAGTGGCCGTTTCCGCCAGGATCTCTACTACCGGATTGCCGGCATCACTCTGCACATGCCGCCGCTACGCGAGCGGCCGCAGGACATTGCGCTGATCGTCGCCGCCATGTTCAAGGAGTCGGCGCTGGCGGGACGGCGATTTTCCGACGCCGCGATGCAGGCCCTGATGGCCCATCGCTGGCCGGGCAATGTACGCGAGCTGCAAAACGAAGTATTGCGCGCGTTGGCGCTGGGGGACGGCGAGTTGCTTGATGCGGGTTTGTTTTCTTCGCACGTGGGACAGACGGCGACGATCGGTGCGGGGACGGCGCTCGATTCCGAGGGCGCCACGCTCAAGGAACGTCTCGACCAGCTTGAAGCGCAACTCATTGCCGATGCCTTGCAACGGCACAAGGGCAACAAGACGCGCGTCGCCGAAGAACTCGGCCTGACCCGCGTCGGCCTGCGCATGAAGCTGTCACGTTTGGGAATCGGAGGTGGCGAATCATGAACCTGCTCTGGCTCCAGTCCGGCGGCTGCGGCGGCTGTACCTTGTCGTGGCTGGGCAGCGAACACGGATCCCTGTTCCGCGAACTTGGCGACGAAGGCATCGAACTGCTCTGGCATCCCAGCCTTTCCGAAACGGGTGTCGATGAGGCGCGCGACTTGATCGCGCAGTGTGCCGACGGCCGCGCTGCGGTGGACGTACTCTGCATCGAGGGCTCCTTGCTGCGCGGGCCGCGCGGCAGCGGCGGCTTTCATCGCTTCGGCGGCGGTGCCCGGCCGATGATCGACTGGGTGCGGCATATCGCCACCCGCGCGCGGCATGTGGTGGCGATAGGCAGTTGTTCTTCCTGGGGCGGCATCACCGCGGCGGGGATGAACCCGACCGACGCCTGCGGCCTGCAATATGACGGTGAAGCCAGCGGCGGCCTGCTCGGCCCCGAGTTTCGCGACGCCACCGGTTTGCCGGTAATCAATGTCGCCGGTTGCCCGCCGCATCCGGACTGGATCACCGAAACCCTGGCGGCGCTGGCGCATGGCCGCCTGCGCGTCGGGGATCTCGACGACTACGGCCGGCCGCGCTTCTTCGCCGATCAACTGGTGCACCATGGCTGCCCGCGCAACGAATATTACGAGTTCAAGGCCAGCGCCTCGAGGCATTCGGAGCAGGGCTGTCTGATGGAGCAGCTTGGCTGCAAGGGCACCCAGGCGCACGCCGACTGCAACCAGCGGCTGTGGAACGGTGAGGGGTCCTGTCTGCGTGGCGGCTACGCCTGCATCCGTTGTACCGATCCGGGTTTCGAGGAACCCGGCCACCCCTTCGAGACCACGCCCAAGGTGGCCGGTATTCCGCTCGGCCTGCCCGCCGACATGCCCAAGGCCTGGTTCATCGCGCTGGCCGCGCTTTCCAAGTCGGCAACGCCGGCGCGCGTTCGCGAAAACGCGCACGCCGACCACCTCGTGCGTGCGCCCTCGGTCAAGCGGCCAAAGCGATGAGCGCCGTCCGCCGGGCCGTCCCAAGGACGGCGCAGCAAGCCCCATGGAGCGAGCGAGGCTCGCGAACCGTAGTCACCCCCTCGCTCGGCGAGGGGGGCGGGGGGAGTGCGCTGCAATGACTCGGCGCGTCGTCGGTCCTTTCAACCGCGTCGAGGGCGATCTGGAAATAACGCTCGACATCGCCGACGGGCGCGTCGCCGCGGCCTACGTCAATTCGCCCTTGTATCGCGGTTTCGAGCAAATCCTGCAGGGCAAGCTGCCGGCCGATGCACTGGTACTGGTGCCGCGCATTTGCGGCATCTGCTCGGTGGCTCAGTCGGCGGCCGCCGCGCTGGCGCTGGCCGATGCCGCGGGCATCGCACCGCCACCCAACGGCCGCCTCGCGGCCAATCTCACGCTTGCGGTAGAAAATATGGCCGACCACCTGACGCATTTCTACCTGTTCTTCATGCCCGACTTCGCCCGTGCCGACTATGCCGGTCGCCCGTGGCACGCGGCGACCGTCGAGCGCTTTCGCGCCACCATCGGCAGTGCACCGAACCAGATGCTGCCGGCCCGCGCCCGCTTTATCCAGATGATGGGACTCCTTGCCGGCAAATGGCCGCATACCCTGTCCGTGCAGCCGGGCGGTTCGACGCGCCCGCTGCAAAGTTCGGAGATTTTTCGCCTGCATCGAACCTTGCGCGAATTTCGTGAATTTCTTGAAACCGTGACTTTCGGCGCGCCGTTGGCGGAAGTTGCCGCCATCGCCAGCCGCGTGCAACTGGAGGCCTGGCGCCGCAAGCCGGGCGGAGGTGATCTCCGGACCTTCCTGACGATTGCCGAAGATCTCGACCTCTGGCACATGGGGCGTGGCACCGATCGCTTCATGAGTTATGGCTGCTATCAGGAGCAGGACCGGCGCCTGTTTCCCTCTGGGCTTTGGCATGATGGGGCGGCCGGGCTCGACATCGCGGCGATCGACGAAGACATCAGCCACGCCTGGTACGCCGCCGCCGGGCTGCCGCAGCATCCCGCCGCGGGCAGCACGCTGCCGGTGGCCGAAAAGGAGGGCGCCTATTCCTGGTGCAAGGCGCCGCGCCTGGCCGGACAGGTGGTCGAAACCGGCGCCTTGGCGCGCCAGATGGTGGCCGGGCATCCGCTGGCGCGCGACATGGTCGCGGCCGACGGTGGCAGCGTCGCCGCGCGCGTCGTGGCGCGCCTTCTGGAACTGGCCCTGGTGCTGCCGGCCATGGAACGCTGGCTCAGCGAACTTGCACCCGGCGAACCCTGGTGCATCACCGCCCAACTCGCCGACGAGACCTCCGGCGCCGGCCTCATCGAGGCCGCGCGCGGCTCGCTCGGCCACTGGCTGACGGTGCGTCGCGGGCGGATCCACAACTACCAGATCATCGCGCCTACCACCTGGAACTTCTCGCCGCGCGATGCCGCCGGCCAGCCGGGGGTACTGGAACAGGCCCTGACAGGTCTAACGGGGAGCGCCACGGAGCCGCTGCCGGCGGCCATACACCACGTGGTGCGCAGCTTTGATCCCTGCATGGTCTGTACGGTGCATTGAAAATCATGGAGCGAGCAGGTACCGGCCTGGCGGCCGGCGTCAGCGACCTGTTTCCGGCGGTCACTTCCACGTCGCCTGAATTGCGTCTGCGTTCAGTCGATTCGGAGTAAGCTTCGAACCCGTGAAGAGCGAATCAGGGGGCCGTTCCTGCATTCAAACCTTGCTTGCTGTTTTGTCGCGTAGACGCGAGAATTTAACTTTCCAGTCAAAAATTACGTATCCGTATGGAACTTCGGGAAATTCCTGTCGAACAACTGACCTTCGGGATGTTCGTTGCCAAGCTTGACAGACCATGGACGGAAACACCTTTTGCCTTTCAGGGCTTTCTGCTGCAAAAAGACAAACAACTGGAGACTCTGAGAAAGTACTGCAAACACGTCTTCGTCGACCCCGAGAAAGCGGTCATTCAGGAAGTTGCCAAGGTCACCGCGGAAGACATTGCGAAAATTCGCGGCACAACGGTCTACAAGAACGTTGCGAGCGTCGAAGGCGAGTTGCCTGTAGCACAGAAAGCATTCATCAATACAACGGCGATTCTGGGAGAGATTTCGCGGGTCGTGGAGACCGGAAACGCTATCGACAGTTCCCGCTCGCATGAGGCGGCCGCGCAGATTACCGCGAGCGTCGTGCGCAATCCGGATGCGATGGCGCTGCTGATCAAGCTGCAGGAGAAGAGCGGCACGACCCTGAGCCGGGCCGCAGAGGTTTCGGTCATGATGACCATCTTCGGCCGCTTCCTGCAACTGCCGCCGGATCGCCTTGAAATCCTGGGAATGCTGGGACTGCTGCAGGACGTGGGGAAGCTCAAACTGCCTCCCGAACTCGCAGTGCGCGGGCCGATCAATGCCGCGGAGATCGAGGTCTTCCAGACACACGTGATCCATTCGGTGAGAATTCTCAGCGACACGCCAGGCCTTCCCCCGGAGTTGCCCGGGCTTGCGTCCCTGCATCACGAGCGTTATGACGGCACCGGCTATCCGCGCGGCCTGCGCGGAGATGCAATCGCTTTTTCCGGCCTGATCGCGGGAATCGTGGATGCCTTCGACTCGCTGACGGCGCCGAAACCGTTCGGCGAAGGCTTGTCTCCTGCCAACGCGCTGAGCATGATTTACAAGGAGCGCGGTAAGCAGTTTCACCCGGCGCTGGTCGAACAGTTCATCCAGTGCATCGGCGTTTTCCCGGTAGGCAGCGTAGTCGAGCTGAACAGCGGCGAGGTCGCAATCGTGATCGCCCAGAACATGGTGCGTCGCATGCAGCCGCGCATCATGGTCGTCAAGGACATGAACGGCAACCCGCTC
>JBIJDJ010000106.1:0-10532 GCA_044344175.1 Sulfuritalea sp. | reverse complement strand
GTTGCCCGCCCGGGCTTAGGTACAGCGGTGCAGCCGCTACGATGCGGCGAATCGCATCCAGCCCATCGGGGCCGCTAGCCAGCGCCAGGCGTGGCTCATGGCGCAAGTCGCCGGCGGCAAGATGCGGGTCTCCCGCCGCGACGTAGGGGGGGTTGGCGACAATCAGGTCAAAGCGTTCGCCGGACAGCGCGCCGAACCAGTCGCTTTGCAACAGATGCAGCGACGCACCATGTTTTTCGGCGTTGTCGCGTGCGACACGCAAGGCTGGCTCGGAGGAGTCCACTGCCGTTACCTGCGCCTGCAGCATTTCCAGGGCCAGCGTGACCGCGATGCAACCGCTGCCTGTGCCCATATCCAGGATCGTCGCCGTACCGCCAGCACCGACTTTCGCGACCGCGAGTTCGACCAGCAGTTCAGTCTCCGGGCGCGGAATCAGCACCGCAGGCGACACGTCAAATTCACGTCCGAAAAACTCGCGCTGCCCGAGCAGATAGGCCACGGGCTCGCCTCCCGCTCGGCGTGCGGCGAGAGACGCAAAACCGAGCAGTGCGTCCTCGTCCAACACCTCATCGTCGTGCGCAATCAGCCATGCCGGCGGCCTGTCCAGCACATGCCCCAGCAGCAGGCGTGCCTCGCTCGCCGACAGCTTCGCCCGCGCCGCCGCAAGCGCCACGACCACGGTGGTCATTCGGAAAGCGCCGCCAGCAGTTCGGCCTGATGCTCGGCCGTCAAGCCAGCCACCAACTCATCCAGATCGCCGTCCATGATGGCGTCGATCTTGTACAGCGTCAGGTTGATGCGGTGATCGGTAATCCGCCCCTGTGGAAAATTATAGGTACGGATGCGCTCGGAGCGATCACCGGAGCCGATCAGGCTCTTGCGCCGGGAGGCAATCTGTTGCTGTTGCTGGCGCTGCTTGGCGTCGTTGATCCGCGCCGCCAGCACCGACAGCGCCTGCGCCTTGTTGCGGTGCTGCGAGCGGTCGTCCTGGCACTCGACGACGATCCCGGTCGGGATGTGGGTGATGCGCACGGCCGAGTCGGTCTTGTTGATGTGCTGCCCGCCGGCACCCGAGGCGCGAAAGGTGTCGATGCGCAGGTCGGCCGGATTGATCTCGATGTCGACCAGTTCATCCGCCTCCGGCATCACCGCCACCGTGCACGCCGAGGTGTGGATGCGGCCCTGGGTTTCGGTCACCGGCACGCGCTGCACGCGATGGCCGCCGGATTCGAACTTGAGCTTGGAATAGGCGCCGTTGCCCTCGATGCGGGCGATGACCTCGCGAAAGCCGCCGAGGTCGGACTCGCTGCGCGAGACGATCTCGACCTTCCAGCGCTGGCGCTCGGCGTAGCGGCTGTACATGCGGAACAGGTCGGCGGCGAACAGCGCGGATTCGTCGCCGCCGGTGCCGGCACGGATTTCGAGGAACAGGTTGCGCTCGTCGTTGGGGTCCTTGGGCAACAGCGCGCGTTGCAGTTCGACCTCGAGCCGGGCCATGTCAACCGTCGCCGACTCCCGCTCGGCCAGCGCGAGTTCCTTCATCTCGGGATCGGCCAGCATCTCGCCGGCACTCGAAAAGTCGGCGTTGGCGCTACGGTAAGCATGGAACAGTTCCACCACCGGCGTGATGTCGGCGCGCTCGCGGGTGAGCTTGCGGTAGCTGTCCATGTCGCGCGCCGCGTGCTCGCCGCCGAGCAGGCCGTCGATTTCGGCCAGACGTTCGCTGAGGCGCTCCAGTTTTTCGAGAATGCTCTTTTTCATGGGCTGGGGTCAGGATTCGGGGGCGGGACTGCACGGGCGATGAGTTGGATGCTGTGGCGCACATCGGCAGCGAGTAGCAGTTCGGTCTGCGCCGCGGCGAGGGTGATGCGCTCGTCGAACTGCAGCAGCCCGTCTTCACCGACCCGGAGAATTTCGGCATCGATCAGGTTGCGGATCACGTTGGCGAACAACAGCTTCTCCGGAAACTCGGCGACGTTGAATTCGTAGAGCATGGCCAGCCGCTGCGCCAGCAGGTGAGTGGCCTCTTCGAGGCTGGCGCGGGTCAATTGCCCGCTGCCGTGATGCTGCAGCAGGGCCAGGGTGAGAAACTGCCTCTCCAGTGTGGGGCGAATGATGTTGCCCAGTTGTCGCAGTTCCGGGCTGGCTTCGCTGTTGGGCGGTGGCGCGCTCAGCATTTCGGGCTGACCGTCACTCACTATCAGGCCGCGCCGGAACAGCGCCGCCTCGGCGTGATCGATCACCGCATCCAGCTCCTGCACATCCCACGGCAGGAAAAGTTCCGCGCGCAGCAGGCCGTAAATGCCCTTGATTGCCTCTTTTGCACGCTGCCGCGTCAATACCTGGTTGTGGCTGACGAGGCAGGCCAGCAACGCCGGCAGCGCCAGCAGATGCAGAACATTGTTGCGGAAATAGGCCAGCAATGCAGCCTGCTGTTCACCCGCCAGGATCATGTCCCCCAGCGGATGGGGATGGCATTCCACGACGCCAAGCTTGCGCACGTACTCGATCACCTCGCCGGCAGGAAGATCACAGGCAATGATCGAGGTACTGTAGGGCGATTCTGCCAGCAGATACTGGACATGCTCGATCTGACTTTGCAGCAGACGCACGTCGGCGGCGTGCTTCCACCGCGCCGCGCAGCCAGGGCGCCTGTTCCTCGGGGCTGTCTTCGCGCCAGTCCGGGTGATTCGCGTCGAGGAACTCGGCCAGCGCCAGCGGCGGGCCGAAATTCACATGGACCCGGCCGAAATTGCGCTTTAACAACCGCGCCGCACGCACCAGGCCGATCAGCGATTCTGATTTCTTCGGCCGGCCATGCAACTCTGCAATGTAGCTGCCGCCTTCCATCAGTTGCTCGTAACCAATGTAGACGGGAACAAAGACCAGCGGGCGCGCGTGGCTGCGCACAAAGCTTTGCACGGTCATCGCCAGGATGCCCGCCTTTGGCGCCAGCGTGCGTCCGCTGCGGCTGCGCCCGCCCTCGATGAAGTACTCCATCGGGAAGCCGCGGTCGATCATCAGGTGCAGATACTCCTGGAACACTGCCGCGTAGAGCGGCTCGCCCTTGATCTTGCGCCGCAGGAAGAAGGCACCGGAACGGCGCAGGATGGACCCCACCAGCGGCAGGTTGAGGTTTGAGCCGGCAGCGATGTGCGGCACCATCAGGCCACGGTTGAAGATGATGTAGGACAGCAGCAGGTAATCCGCGTGGCTGCGGTGGCAGGGCACATAGATCACGCCATGCCCGGGCGCCACCGTGGTCACGCGCTCGAAGTTGTGCACCTCGATGCCGTTATAGACCTTGTTCCAGACCCAGGTCAGGAACAGCGAGAACGCCCGAATCACGGTATAGGTGTAGTCCGAGGCGATTTCGAAGGCGAATTCTCGCGCTGTTTTTTTCGCCGCGGCCAGGGAAACCGTTTTCTCGCTTGCCTCGACCGCGATGGCCGCTCGCACCGCGGGCATGCTGAGCACGGTGTCCAACTGGGTATGCCGATGGGACAGGTCGGGGCCGATCACCATTTCGCGCTGACGCCGGAAATGCACGCGCAGTATCCGCCCCAGCTTGCGCACCGCATGCGGCTCGTCGATGTTGTCGCTCAGCAGTTCGCGCAGGGAAATCGGCGCATTGAACCGCACCATCGTATGGCGCCCGTGGATCAGCATCGCCAGCAGATGGCGCAGCGTGCTGACCTGCTGCCATGATTCGGCAAGCAAGGCCTTCAATACCGAGTCCTGTTTGCCGGGCTCGCGCCCCCAGAGGATGGTCACCGGGACCAGTTGCACGTCGAAACGCGGATCGGCGAAAGCGGCCCGGACCATGGCCTTGAGCATCGGCGCCGCGCTGACGCGCGGGTTGGGCACCAGGCGCCCGCGTTCGTTGTGCGAGAGGAAGAAGAATGAGCGCTGCGAAGTGTAGGCCTCGTCCCGCATCGGGTGCAAGGCGCGCGGCAGCCCCAACTGGCCGCACTCGTGGTCAAGTATCAGCAGGTTGGAAAGGTGGCGTTCGTCGAGCACGTAGCAGACGGGCAGGTCGGGCCGCAAGCCGAGCGCCTCGGGGGTTTCCGGAAACACCTGAGTGCGCGTTCCGAAGTAAAGGATCCGGCGCATGAAGGCCAGAGCCATTCCGGCGAAATCGAAGAGGGGCAACTTGCTCACGGGCGACCGGGCACGCGCCCGGGCAGTCGATGCGGGACCACGCAGCTACTCCCCGGAATTGAGGTGATAGATGCGGGAGATGAGTGCTGAAACTTCGATGCGCTCGGCGCCTTCCGCCTGATTCAGGGCGTGGGTCGGGGCATGCAGCAACTTGTTGGTGAGTCCGTGCGACAAGGCGTCCAGCACCTTCGTCGGATCATCGCCGCGCGCCAGCAGCTTCAGGGCGTGTTCCAGCTCATGGCGGCGCGCCCGTTCGCCGGCATCGCGCAGCGCCCGTATGGTCGGCACCGTTTCGCGCGCTTCCAGCCAGTGCAGGAAACCCGAGACGCGGTCGGTGATGATGGCCTCGGCCTCGACCACCGCCGCCTGGCGCGATTCGAGGCCGGATTCGACGATCTGGCCGAGATCGTCGAGGGTGTAGAGAAAGACGTCATCCAGCCGGGCTACCTCCTCCTCGATGTCGCGCGGCACGGCGAGATCGACCATCACCATCGGCCGGTGGCGGCGCGCTTTCAAGGCGCGCTCGACCAGGCCCAGGCCGATGATGGGCAGGGAACTGGCGGTGCAGGACACCACGATGTCGTAATCCGCCAAACGCTCGCCGAGCTGTTCCAGGCGCATGGCATCGCCGCCGAAGCGCGTTGCCAGATCGGCACCGCGCTCCAGAGTGCGATTGGCAATGGTCAGTCGCCGGGGTTTGTGCGCGGCGAAATGCGCGGCACAGAGCTCGATCATTTCCCCGGCGCCGATGAAGAGCACCCTTTGCTCCGCCAGGCTGTCGAAAATGCGCGCGGACAGATGCACCGCCGCAGCCGCCATGGAAATCGTGTTGGCGCCTATCGCCGTGGTCGAGCGCACTTCCTTGGCCACGGCAAAAGTGCGCTGGAACAGTTTGCCCAGCAGCGTGCCCAGGGTTCCCGCCTCTTCGGCGACACGCGCGGCCTGCTTCATCTGGCCGAGGATCTGCGGCTCGCCCAGCACCATCGAATCGAGCCCGGACGCGACGCGGAACATGTGACGCACGGCATCCTGCTGCGGATGCTGATACAGATAGGGATGAATTTTCTGCGGCGCAAGCGAGTGGTACTCGGCCAACCAGTCCGCCGCGCCCTGCGGGTGGTCGGCCGCGCAATACAGTTCGGTGCGGTTGCAGGTCGACAGGATCGCCGCTTCGCGCACCGATTTCGCGCGCAACAGGTCGTGCAGAGCCTGGCCCATGCGGGATGGATCGAACGCCACCTGCTCGCGAACCGAGAGCGGGGCTGTATGGTGATTGATGCCCAGAGCGAACAACTGCACGGCGATATGCCCTTGAAACGCGACGGAAAATTCCGGCAGGGCGTATTAGAAACCGATCAGGCCCAAACGACAAGGAGGCTGAACGCCGACCACTACGCCACGAAACCCGAATTATCCCACCAGGGGGTAGCGTCTGCCGCCGGGTGCGGCAGACATATCTTGGAATTGGGCGGCCTCCGCAAGGCGGCACAAACCCCCGCCCCAAGTGCGGGAACCGGCTCAAACAGGTAAAATTCCGCGCTTTCGTGCCGCCCGGCAGTAAATCGGCTCATAGCGTTCCGTGGCGCGCCGTAGCGCCAGCGCCGACTTTTGGAGAACTCAAGTGCAACTCGTCTGTCTCGATCTCGAAGGCGTGCTCGTTCCGGAAATCTGGATCGAGTTCTCCAAGCGCACCGGCATCCCCGAACTTTCCCGCACCACGCGCGACGAGCCGGATTACGACAAGCTGATGAAGTACCGACTGGCCCTGCTCAAAACCCACAAGCTCGGCCTGCCGGACATCCAGAAGGTGATTTCGGACATGGGCCCGATGGCCGGCGCCAGGGACTTCCTCGACGCCCTGCGCCGCGACTACCAAGTCATCATTTTGTCCGACACCTTCTACGAGTTCGCCATGCCGCTGATGGCACAACTCGGAATGCCGGTGCTGTTCTGCCACAAGCTGGAGACCGACGCCGCCGGCTTCGTGGTGAACTACCACCTGCGCATGCCGAACCAGAAAATGGAGTCGGTCAGACGCTTCAAGGAGCTCAATTTCAAGGTGATTGCCGGAGGCGATTCCTACAACGATACCGCCATGCTTTCCGAGGCCCATGCCGGAATCCTGTTTCGTCCGCCGCAGAAGGTGATCGACGAATTCCCGCAGTTTCCGGTGACCATGAACTACAGTGAACTGCGAGCCGAAATCGACAAGGCGTCTACCAGAATCTGATGCACAGGGCGCGCTTTTATACCCTGACCGCCTCCTGTCCAGACCAGGTCGGCATCATCGCCCGCGTCACCAGCTTCATCGCCGAGCACAAGGGCTGGATTCTCGAATCGAGCTTCCACGCCGACGAAGCAACGGAAATGCGCGACGTCCGCTACTTCATGCGCATCGAGGTCAAAGCCGATTCGCTGCCCTTCCACCTCGCCGAGTTCCGCAGCCGATTCCAGCCGTTGGCCGATGAACTGCAACTCGACTGGCGCATCAACGATTCGGCGGTCAAGAAGCGTGTCGTGGTGCTGGTCTCGAAGCAGGAGCATTGCCTCTACGACCTGCTGGCTCGCTGGCAATCGAAGGAGCTCGACATCGAGATTCCCTGCGTGATATCGAACCACGACACTTTCCGGGGTTTCGTCGAATGGCACGGCATCCCGTTTCATCACGTGCCGGTGCCCGCCGACCACAAGGCCGCCGCCTATGCCGAGGTACAGCGCCTGTTCGAGGAAGTGCGCGGCGACACCATGGTGCTGGCGCGCTACATGCAGATCCTCTCGCCCGAACTGTGCGCCGCCTATCCCGGACGCATCCTCAACATCCACCACAGCTTCCTGCCGTCCTTCGTCGGCGCCAAGCCCTACCATCAGGCCTACACGCGCGGCGTCAAGCTGATCGGCGCCACCTGCCACTACGTCACCGCAGACCTCGACCAGGGCCCGATCATCGAGCAGGACGTGATCCGCATCGACCACTCGGATTCGGTCGAGGACATGGTGCGCTACGGCAAGGACATCGAAAAGAACGTGCTGGCGCGCGGCCTGCGCTACCACCTCGAGGACCGCGTGCTGGTCCACGGCAACAAGACCGTGGTGTTCCGCTAGGCAGTCCTTCGCAGCCAAGCGCGGCGTGCGGACCTCACGCTACATGCATTGACCAACTTTTTGCTGGGCAAGCCTTGCGTCTTTTTTCTTGTCTCTGGCTTCCCCGGATTTCTTTTTCGTCTGGTCTTCCTGCTCGTTTGTTCCGACCGCATTCCCGCCGAAACTATCGTCGGTTCCACCAACCGTGCTGCCCGGTTGTTGTGGCGACTGGTTGGGATCGGACGGCGGTGGCGGCTCAAGGGCGATAATCGGATTTGCAGTGGGGCTCGGCGGGGCACACAGATCCGGACTGACAGCACAAGGATCGATTGCGACCGGTGGAGCCGGCGGGGTAGGCTGAGGGGCGGGTGGAGCTGGCGGCGCCGGCGGGGCGGGCATGTTCTTCAGCGTGGGGTAACTGCCGTCGGCAATATTCCAGATTACGGCCGACCAGCCGGCGTAGGTGGCGGCCGTCTGCATCTGTGCGGTCGTCATTCCGGTGCCCCCCGCCGGGCTGGTGGCTTGCCCGGAGGTTTGGGTGTCCCAGAAACTGCTGGTGATCGTGCCATTTAGATTCGTACCCACCATCCCACCCACCGAACCGCTGCTGCTTACAAAACCCGTGCTGTAGGAATTGGTGATAGTCGTAACAAAACCATCGTTGGGTCCAGCGTATCCGACCAGTCCACCGGCTATTGCGGTGCCATTCACCGCACCAGTGCTGTATGAATCAAGGATAGTGCCAGCATGATTTTGTCCCACCAGTCCGCCAGCATAGCTGCCAGTGACCGTGCCGGTGCTGTATGACTTGCTGATGATGCCGTCATTGCCGCCCACCAGCCCGCCTGCGCCTGAAGTCGTGCTGCTCACGTTCATGCTGCTGTACGAATTGCTGATGCTGCTCTGGCTATACTGATTTCCCCCTGACAATCCTCCGGTAGCGCCGGGCCCGGCTGCGCTACCGGTGCTGTATGAGTAGCTGATGTCGCCCCTGATCCACCCGACCAACCCGCCGACAAAGCCACCTCCTGCTGCGCTGGTTCCGGTTATGGATGCACTCGCGCTATAGGAATTGATGATGTAGCTGATGCTGCCATTCATTTGTCCCGCCAGACTGCCTACAAACGTCTGGCCGGTTATCGTCGCCGCATTCAGCCCGACGTTGCGGATCGTTGCGCCATTGGCAAATCCAAAAAGTCCGACGTTATCTGTAGCAGGTCTGTTGATGGTCAGTCCGGTGATGGTGTGGCCGAGTCCGTCAAAGACTCCGGTGAATGAGCCTACCGGCAGAAACCCCCCGCCGACCCAGCCGGCGGTGGCCGCGGCATCGATATCGCTACCGAGGGCGTAGCTGCCGCCCAAGTTGCCTCTCATGCCCTGCAAGTCAGCGGCGGTGGTGCTGCCCTGTGCACCCAGGCTCGTGATGACGGTGTAGTTTTTGACGACACCATTTGAACCCAGCTTGGTACTGAATTTCGGGCCGGCGGTGAGGCTGACCTGCGTACCAGAGGCAATCTTGAAGGCGCTGGTGTTGCCCGCCGCCACCGCCCCTTGGCCGTATTCGAGGGCGAGACTGGCGCTGCCCGAGCCGTTCAGGTTTGCGTTGATGTTGATGTTGTTGTAGGCGTTGAGGGTGAGCTTGTTGGCGCTCCATGCCACCACATCGCTCACGTTAACATCGCCCGCCGTGCCGGCCGTGCCGGCGCTGCTCAGAATGCTGACGTTACCGCCGCCGAGGCTTGCTGTGAGAGCGGCGCCGGTCATGTTGCCCCCCGCTGCCGCGATGGTGAAGTCAACCGGATCTATCAGCCACAGGCCGAACTTGCCGTTGGCCGCCAGCGTGGTAACCCGCGCCGTCTCGCCAACGCCGACTTTTGCGGCCGAGGTTTCGATGAAGCCGCCATCGCCCGATGAACTGCCGCCGCGGGCGCTGATGCTACCCTCTACCCGGGCGGTTTCGTCACCCCAGACCAGGACGTTGCCGCCCTTGCCGTCGCGGCCGGCATCGGCGCGGATGATCGACGAAGGATCAAGCTGGACCGCCTTGGTCGCCTCGAGAAAGATCCGTCCGCCCTCCTTGACCACCGATGAGGCATTGATCTGCCCGCTGTTCCTGACGATGACGCCGGCGATGCCGATGCGCCCGGCTTCGGCCGTGATGGTGCCCAGGTTGGTGGCGTTGCCTGCGGCGCCGGTGATGTCGACCTTGACGCCGGGGGTGGCGCTGTCGATCAGGCTGACGGTGGCGCCGGCGGCCAGTATGGTTTCGCCCTTGGGAGTGGTGATGATGCCTTCGTTCGTTACGTTGCTGCCGATCAGATAGACGCTGCCGCCGGCCGGGGTGCGGATTTCGCCCTGGTTGATGACGTTCTTGGCGCTGCTGTCGTTGATGAACACATTGCGCCCGGCAAGGAAGTCTTCATTGCGGATGTTGAGGGTGCTGGCAACGAAGCCGGCGACGTCGACCCGGCCTCCGGGGCCGACCATGATGCCGGCGGGGTTGACCAGCCAGACGCGGCCGTTGGAGCTGAGGGTGCCGTAAATCGCGGTCGGGTCGCTCAAGACCCGGTTGAGCACCGAACTGGAGGCGGAGGTCTGGGCAAAGTGGGTGGTTTCGCCGGCCTGGATGGAGAACTTTTGCCAGTTGATGATGGCGCCGTTGCTGTTGGTCACCGTCAGGACGTTGCCCGTCTGGTTGAAGCCGGCGGCGCCATTGACTACGGTGGGATTCACCGGCAGCGACAGGGCGGGGGTGCTGAGGAAGCACGCAGCGACGGCGGCGACGCCGAGGCGGACCGGCGTGGAGAGCCGGGAGGCGTGCTTGCGGGAGGGGTTCTGGTAGCTCATATGCAAACTCCAAGGGGCGGGACAGCCACCCATACATGTTCTGGTCTTATAGCGCTAAAGCAGGTCGTCTGCCATGCAGTAAGTCACACTCAACTACAAATTCTTACCCTGCTTCGTGCTTCACAAATGTTGCCCCCTGTGGGGCCTGCCATTCGTAGGGCCGGCTTCAGCCGGCCTTGGTGGCGGACTGAAGTCCGCCCTACATCGGCCCTACAATTCACTAGAAACCGAAGGCAACACCGACGTGACCACGGTAAGTACCGTCAGACTGGACGTTGGGCAGGTCTTTGGGCGAGAAACCATCCACGACCCGCGCCACGTCGAAGCGTGCGCTGATGTCCTTCTTCAGGTTGTAGCGCAAGCCGACACCCGCCGAAGCGACACCGACGTGCCGATTGGTGGCCGGCGCGAGGGCACCCGGGGTGACGTTGTAACTGAAACCC
>JBIJDJ010000105.1:0-10561 GCA_044344175.1 Sulfuritalea sp. | reverse complement strand
AAGTATTTTCCCGCTCGGATTTTTCGGGAGTTCGTCCAGGAAGAGGACCAAGCGGGGTTTTTTGTAGCTGGCCAAGTCATTCCTGCAATGTTCGATCAGTGCCTCTGCGCTAACTGTCATTCCGGGGCGCATCACGACCACGGCAGTGACAACCTCGCCCCACTCCTCGTCGGGCAAACCGATGACCGCCGCTTCGAGAATGGCCGGGTGACAGTAGAGGACGCTCTCAACCTCCTTTGTATAGATGTTTACTCCACCGCTGATGACCATGTCCTTCACCCGATCCACCAGGAACAGATAGCGCTCTTCGTCCAGGTAGCCGAGATCGCCGGTGTGGAACCAGCCGCCGCGTATGGTTGCGGCGGTTTCTTCGGGCATGTTCCAGTAGCCGGAAATCACCGAGCGGCTGCGCACCAGGATCTCGCCCACTTCGTTGGGGCCGAGATTCTGCCCGGCTGCGCCGACTATCCGCACTTCGGCGCTAACTGCCTCGCGTCCGGCCGACGCCAGACGCTTCTCTTGTTGCTGGCTGCCATCGAGCACATGATCGGCAGTCACCAGGAAAGTCGCCTCGAGGGTCTCGGTCAGGCCATAGCCCTGGGTAAAGCCGCAGCGCATGCGCTCCAGCGCGCGCCGCAGCACGGCGGGTGGCATTGGTCCGCCGCCATAGAAAATCAGGCGCAGGCTGGACAGATCGTATTCAGTCAGCCCGGGATGGTTGAGCACCGCATTGATCATGGTCGGCACCAGCAGCGCCACGCTGGCCTTGCGTTTCTGCAGCGCGTCGAGCCAGGCTGCCGGGTCGAAGTATTCCAGGATGACCTGGGTGCAACCGAGCATCATGTAAGTGACCGCCATGAACACGGCGCCCATGTGATAGAGCGGCGTGCCGATCAGGTTCACATCCTGACGCAGGCTGCCGTCGGCAACAAACTGGTTGTAGGCATTGGCTTCCAGGTTGAGATGCGACACCATCGCACCTTTTGGCAAGCCGGTGGTGCCGCTGGTGAAAAAGATCGCGAAAGTATCGCTCTCATCTGCGGGAGATTCCAGCGCAGCATCTGTTGCCTGCGCCAGCACCTGCTCGTAATCCTCGGCACCGGGCAGGCTGGCGTTGCCGATCACCCAGCGTTTTTCCAATTCGGGCAGCAAGGGCTCCAGTTCGCGCGCCCGATCGGCGAAGGCGGCGCCGACGATCAGCAGCGAAGGATGGGCATGGCTGAGGATTTGCGTCAGTTCCCTGGCGGTCAAGCGATAATTCACCGGGGTCGCCACCAGCCCGGCACGTGCGATGCCAAAGTAGAGTTCGACGAATTCCGGGCAGTTGGCCAGCAGCATCGCCACCATCTCGCCCGGCCTCAAGCCGCGCGCCAGCAAGGCCGCGGCGACCCGATCGACGCGCCGGTCAAGTTGCTTCCAGGTCAGGCTGCGCCCGCCCATGATCAGGGCGGGTTTGTCTGGAAAGCGCAGCGCGTTGCGCCGGGCGATTTGATCGAGCGTACCGAAACCCGGGATACCCATGGTTGCCTAGCCTGCAGAACCCATTTTCGCAGCCCGCCGCAAACCTTCCTCGACACTCTGTCCCAGGGAAGCGACCTGTACCTTGCCGTGCTGATAAGCCGTCAAGAAAATCACTTCCATGATTTCATCGATGCTGGCGCCTGCATGCACTGCCCCCTGTATATGGAAGACAAGGCCGGGTCCGCACTGCATGGCCGCGAGTATCCCTACGATGACCAGTTCGCGCGTTTTCGGGTCAAGGGTCCCGCGTTCAATGGATTCGACCAGCGGACGCTGTGTATAGTGTTCAAGCAGCGTCGGCATCCTGTCGGCGAAGACTTGGAACACGCGCTTGATGTCGTCGATATCGCCGTCACCCACGAGTTCCTGCCATGAGTCGAGCATTTCCTGACCGGTTTTGGCCTCCTTCATCGTAACCATCATCATCCCTCTCTTTGGATAACTAAACTATCAGGCTGCCGCCGGCACGCCGGGCAGAGATTGTGCAAGAAAGCGCTTCAGCAAATCATTGGTGCCGTCATATATCGGATAAAGCATGGCGTCCCGGACAAATTTTTCGACAGGAAAATCTCTCATATAACCCGTGCCACCGCATATATCCATTGCGGCACTGGTGACTTCGCGGACCATCATCGAAGGAAAGATCTTGGCCATGGTGCCCAGCCGGTTCAAGCCGTCGCATTTGTCCGGGTTATCAGCCGCCCAGGCCATTTTCCAGACCAGGGCGCGTGCCGCCTCTATCTTCATGCGCATATCGGCGAGCTTTGCCGCCACCGATTCATGCTGGATTATCGGCTGGCCCCATATCACGCGGTTTTGGGCATAATCCAGCGCAACGTCATAAGCCGCACGTGCCAGGCCGATGGCACTCGACCCAACGCCAACCCCATTTCCCTCGTAGCAGTCGATCAGGATGGCAAACCCTGCGCCTTCCCCGCCAAGACGCTGGTCGGCGGGAACGCGGACCTGATCAAACATGACTTCGCGCACTGAAGATAAACGGTGTCCCATTTTATTTTCAAGCTTGCCGAAGGACAGTCCCGGTGTCCCTTGCGGAACCAGAAAAATACTGCAGCCATTGAAATTGGATTCGATGGGGTCGGTGCGTGCGAGCACTATGTAGAGATTCGCGACGCCGCCGTTGGTAATGAAACATTTACCGCCACTGATCACGTAATCGCTACCATCACGCAGCGCAGTGGTCCGCACCCCCATTTTCGGATCGGGCAGCGGGCAGAATATTTCGGAGCCTCCCGTGGGTTCTGTCATGGCGCCGCCAAGAATATATCCGTTGGTCAGGTCTTCAGCCATGATCCGCAACCAGTGCTGCTTTTGCGCTTCTGTTCCGGCGCGCATGAGGAGCCGGGAGAGGGAGATATTCACCAGGAACAGGTCAGCGATTCCGGCATCGCCGTAGGCCAGTTCCTCAACCAGAAGGCTGTAATCGATCAGACTCCCACCGTAACCACCATAGTTCTGCGGTATGAGAACATTGCCTAATCCGAGGCACAAACCCTTGCGCACCAGCTTGTCGGGGAAACAATCCTTGGGCGAAGGTTCCGCGTCACGAAGCGCGGCTTCCGGCCTGATTTCATTGAGCGCAAAGCGCCGAGCCGTGTCCTGCAGAGCGCGTTGCTCTTCGGTAAGCGCAAAGTCAATCATGATTTCCTGATGCTCGTCGGAGGTTCAGGATCGCGGCCGGCGATAAATCATCGCCACACAGGGTTCATCCACCGGATTGCCGGCATCGTCGAACTGACGGCCAAAGCTGGATTCGAACACATCCCATCCCCACTCCCGGGGCATGATGCCCATCCACAGCGCGGAATGCACGCAATACGCCGAAAGGGGGCGATTGAAGGTCCAGTCCGCCCGGGTCTTAACGACCGCGATATTGATCGGATTGCGGGTCGAGTCCTCGTTCTTTCCATCGCGCATCAACATGCCGCCGCTGGCGCAGAAATGCATGATGAAGCTGGTCTTCTCATCGTCCTCGATGACCGTGAAATCATGTCCATGGGCGCGAAGAAACTGCGCGTAGATCACGACCAGAAGTTCGGTCGAGCCGGTTTGCTTCATCTGTTCCAGGATTGGCTTCCACAGCTTTTCGCCAATGAAGCGCCAGACCTCCTCCACCGCGCCTTCACCCATGCGATCACGGATAAAGGTGCAGAACAGGCCGGACATGTCCACATACAGATCGTGTAGCGGTCGCCACTCGTCCCAGATGGCCTGGGCCTGCCGCGAGGCTTCTTCGCGGTCGCCCCGCGCAATCGCCGCCTGGCATTTTGCCAGCGCAGTCTCTGACAACGCGGGGAGTTTCCGTCCGTGCATCGTTGCGCCGTTCATGCTGCCTTGTGCTCCATTACCTGATTTACGCGTCGGGCCACTTCGGCGGACAGCGTTCCCGGTGGGATCACATCGGCGACACCCATGGAGTGGAGCGCAGCGACATCGTCAGGGGGAATGACCCCCCCACAAAATACCGGGATCTTCATGTCATCACGCTTCATCTGCTCAAGCAGAAGGCGCATCTGGGTCATGTGCTGACCGGAAAGGAAGCTGATGCCGATCGCATCGGCATCCTCTTCCATCGCTACCTTGACCACCTTGGCGGCAAAGTTATGCAGCCCCAGGTAGATCACCTCGTAGCCGGCGTCGCGCAGCAGATGAGCCACCGTGACAATGCCTGTGTCGTGACAATCGAGTCCCATCTTGGCCAGCAATATGCGCTTTTTCATACCCGATTCCCCTTAACGGAACGACCAGTTCTGGGCCTTGCGCATGGCTTCATGGCATTCACCCATCGTTACCTTGTTTTTCAGCGCATCCATCAGTACCGGCACCATGTTTTCCGCCGATTTCCATGCGTGGTCGATGCGCGCCATTGCAGCCGACCATTTCTGCGCGTCGCGCTCCGATCGATACTGCCGCAGATAGTCGCCGCGCCGCGCACCCCAGACATCGGCCTGGATCTTGTGAATCTTCAGCGGAATCTCTTCTGCAGCCGGAATCTGGAAGCGGTTGACGCCAACCAGGTTGCGCCGCCCGGTATCGAGATCGGTCTGGTTCTTGATCCGTTCTGCATTGATCTGAGTTTCCAGCCATCCTTCCTTGATGGACTTGATCATGCCGCCACGTTTATCGATCTCCGCCAGTTTGCCTGCGATCGCAGCCTCCATTTCGTTGGTCAGAGTCTCCACATAGTAGGAACCAGCAAGAGGATCGATACTCTTGGTGATCCCGCTTTCGTAGGCGATCACTTGCTGGGTGCGCAGCGCAATGCGGGATGATTCCTCCGTGGGCAGGCCGTGAGCCTCATCGTAGGAGCACAGGTGGATCGATTGCGCACCGCCGAATACTGCTGCCATCGCCTCGACTGACGCCCGCACGATATTGACCTCGGGCTGTTGCCGAGTCAGGGTATTCCCGGCCGACTGCACCGAGAAACGCAAACGCCAGCATTCCGGGTTTGTTGCGCCAAACTCCTCCCGCATGGTCTTGGCATAGAGACGGCGCATCGCCCGAAACTTGGCGATTTCCTCGAAAAAGTCGATGGAGCAGGAAAGAAAAAAGGATGCCTTGCGCGGAAACAGGTTTACGTCCAGGCCGCGCTCACGCGCACGGCGGAAAATGTCGAATGCATGTCCCAGCGTGAATGCACCGTCCTGGATGGCGTTGATCCCGGTCTCGCGCAGGTTGTAGCCGTTGGTTACCATCCAGTTGAGGCGGGGCATGTTCTTCGAGACGAACTCGATGTTGTCGACACATAGGCGCAAGGTCCCGTCGAGCGGAAAAAACTCGGTAATGGTTTGCAGCGGACCGCCGCTCATCTGGTAGAAGGGATCGTTCTGCTGCGTGCCAATGACTTTGTCGAAGGCGACGTTCTTCTTTTCCGCCACCGCCGCCAGCATGGCCAAGGTCACCGAGGAGACCGGCGGGCGAATCGACAGGGCATACGACACGGCGTCGGGGCCAAATCCGTCATAGAGGGTTTCCATGTCCTCCAGGGTACTGATCGGTACGCCGGTAACCCCGACCTCACCCTCGCAGATCGGATCATCCGAGTCAAAGCCATAGGAGGTCGGAAGGTCAATGGTGATGACGAAGCCATTGGCGCCCTGCCCGTGCAGATACTCGATCCGTTTGTTGGTTTCCTGCGGCGAACCGAAGCCCACCTGGAAACGCCGCGTCCAGATTCGCTCCCGATACATGCCGGGATAAGGGCCCCGGGTGAATGGATATTCTCCCGGCTCGCCGAGGTCACGTTCGCTCGCAAAATCGCCCATGTCCTCGGGGCGGTACAGTTCCCTGATTTCAATACCGGCGCCGGTTTCGAAGATCTGCTCTTCGTGATCGCGCGCCGCGCCTGTTTGCAGGGTTGCAGGCGTCTTTTTCATGCGGTTGCCCTGCGCAGGGCGTCGGTCGCCTTGTTATCCAGATCCAGGGTTTTTGCATCGACGACCACACCATATTTCGTGCGGGCGTTCTCGGCAGAGATATAGTTGAAGCGCACTTCGCGCGCTACCAGTTCAGCCGGGCGCTGATGCGGATCGCCATAGCCGCCGCCGCCGCCCGCCACCTGATACCAGCGGGTTCCTTTGGGGATGGCGGGCACCACCTCCTTGCTCTTGCAGTGATACACGTTGCCGTCCGGATAGCGCAGTTCGCCGCAATTGAGAATGCCTGAGCCGCCGCCAAGTATTCCTTTGGCCTGCGATCCCGGGTCGATGCCGTCGCCGAAAGCGCTGATCATGTTGCCATCGTTGAGAAACTCCATCTCCATTTCCACGCCGAGGCCACCTCGCCACTGGCCTGCACCGGCAGAATCCGGCATGTACTCGAATTTATGCAGAAAGAGAGGGTCCTTCATCTCGAACATCTCCGGATCCTGAGCCAACAGGCCGCCGCCACAGGCGATCAGGCCGATATGGTCATAACCGTCAGCGCCTTGCGTACCTCCGCCGCCGCCCTTCAATCCGTTGAACAGGATATCCACAAATGGCTGATTGGTACGGCTATTGAAACCCACGGCGGCGATCGCGAAAAGCGGATTCCATGGGGCGGTGACGCGCTCCGGCAAAGCTTTCGACAGCGCATCAAAAATGGCCGCCGAGATCTGGTCTGACAGGTGGTTGCCGAACATGGTCGCCGCCGGGAAGCGCGGGTTGAGCATGCTGCCTTCGGGTATGTGGAAGGACAGCGGCCGGTTCAGTCCGGCGTTCTGCGGAATATTGGAATCCCTCAGACACATCAGCAGCGTAAGCGTCGCCGCTGACTGAGTGGACGCCTGCGGAGCATTCACATAGCCCGGGGTCTGCGGCGATGTTCCCGCGAAGTCGAGCGACATGTCATCGCCCTTGACCGTAATCGACACCTTGATGTCCATTGAAGAACCGGCATTGAAACCATCGAAGTAGGCGGTCGACGCGCCCTGATAGACCCCATCAGGCATATCGCGGATCTCGGCGCGCATTTGCTGTTCGGTGGCAAAGTATAGGTGCTGAAGGTGCGCATCAAAGCGTTCCCAGCCATAACGCCCGACCAGTTTCTGGAGTTCTCTCTGGCCAACAGCACAACCGCCCATCGCCGCCTGAATGTCTTCCTGCACAATCGGGAAACGAATGTTGCCAAAGATCAGATCCCACACGTCCTGACGCTTTTCCCCGCGTTCGCAGATTTTGACCGGTGTAATGCGCAGGGCTTCCTGAAAGATTTCAGTGGCGCCGGGGTTGTAAGCGCCGGCTACCGCCCCGCCGACATCGGCCTGGTGGCCCTTGATCGCGGAAAATCCGATCAGGCGCTCGTCGACGAAAATCGGACAGGCAATGGTGACATCTGCCGGTTGATTGCCGCCAGTGTAGGGATCGTTGTGAATGATGACATCGCCCGGATAGAGCCGACCGGCGAAATACTTGACCATGTACTGGATGCTGGCCGGCACGGCGAAGGCCAGGATGGGGATATAGGCAGTTTGTTCCATCATCTGGCCCTGCGCGTCGTACAGACCGGTTACGAAGTCCCGCGCTTCGGAAAGGATGGGCGAACGCGCCGTGCGCAGCATCACCAGGCCCATTTCCTCGGTGATCGCCTTCAGGCGTCGCTGGATTACGGTGACCAGAATCGGATCGATTTGTTGGCTGCTCTTTGTCATCCCAATACCCTCCTCACATAGGTGTCAGCGAGTTCCCTTATATGCAGACAGTAACTGCCTGCACGGTCGACTACAAAGTCATATTCCGGGGATACGAACGTCGTCGTCGTGATTTGCTCGATGATGCACGGACCGGCGCCTTGATGACCGAATGCCAGCGCTTCGCCGTCATACACGTGAACGTCACGGAACACTTTTTCGCCGGGAATATAAACCGAGCGCTGGCGCTTGATGCAGGTACTGGAGTCCGTCTTGACACGGTCCATGAATTGCATGGCAGGCTTGTCGGTGATGCCGAGCACGGTCACGCGCAGGTTAACCACTTCGGTTTCCGTGCCGCCTTCCCGCAATGCGTAGCCATACAGGCGGCCATGCTCGTCATGCAACACCTCGGTGAGGTATGCCATGCCTTCTTGCTCGAAGCGGGGCATGTCAAAGATGCAGGTGATTTCATTGTGCTGGCCGAAATAGCGCATATCGACGGCGTATTCGACGCGTACCCGGCTGGAGTCGGTGACTTTCTCGCCGTGCAGCACGTCGCGCCCCTGCCTTTCCAGTTCGGCGAGATGGCTGCGCATCACCTTGACGTCGGCGGCCGATGCCAGGGAATGATAGGTGCGCACATAGCTATGCTTGAAGTCGGAGCGCAACATGCCGCTGGCGCAGAAAATCGAGGACTCGCGCGGCACAATGACGATCGGGATTTCCATTTCTACTCCGATCATCGCGCCATGGATGGGCCCGGCGCCGCCAGCAACGATCAGCGGAAACTCGCGCGGATCAATGCCACGTGACACCGTTATCTCCCGCAGTCCGGCCGCCATATTCACGTTCATCAACTGGAACATGCCTGCGGCTGCTTCTTCGATCGACAGGCCCAGCGGTTTTGCGACATGGGTTTCAATGGCCTTGCGCGAGGCATCCCGGTCCAGGGCCATGCGGCCACCCAGAAAGTAGCTGGGCTCCAGGTAGCCGAGTACAAGGTTGGCGTCGGTACAGGTCGGGCGTTCTCCGCCACGGCCGTAGCAAGCCGGCCCGGGCTCGGCCCCGGCGCTTTGCGGTCCCATGCGCAGCAGACCGCCGTCATCGATCCATCCGATCGATCCTCCGCCGGCGCCGATGGTGTGGATATCCAGCATCGGCAGGGCCAGGCGCTGGCGTGCGATCCAGCCTTCGCTGCGCAGAAGTGGAACCCCGTGCTGCACGACGGAGGCGTCGAATGAAGTCCCGCCCATATCCACGGTGATGCATTGGTCATAGCCCTGAACGTCGGCAAATACCGTGCCCGCCACTGGACCGCCTGCGGGTCCCGACAGCAAGGTCATGACCGCAGTGACCGCCGTCGACTCGGGGGTCGCCACGCCACCGTTCGACTGCATGATGAGCAGTACGCCACGAAACTGGATGCGCGCCAGATTTTCCTGCAAGGATTTCAGATAGCGATGCAATATCGGGCCGACGTAGCTGTTCAGCGTCGCTGTCGATACGCGTTCGTACAGGCGCGCCTGCGGCAGGAGTTCCGAGGATACGGTCAAGTAGACGTCACCTAGGCGCTTGCGCACCAAGGCCTTGGCCATTTGCTCATGCTCGGCATTGGCGTGGCTGTGCATGAAGCAGATGGTCACGGCTTCTACTTTGTCTTCTTTCAGCCGGTCGACAGCGTCGTTAAGGGATTGCTTGTCCAGCGGGGTGACGACCTTGCCGCTGAAATCGACGCGCTCCTTGACGACGTGCCGGCGATTGCGTGGAACCAGGGCGGGTGGCGCGGTGAGTTTGTTGTTGTACAACTCTTCGCGGAAGCCGCGGCGCATTTCCAGGATGTCGCGAAAGCCCTCGGTGGTGATCAGGCCGGTCTTGACGCCGTTGCCGGTCAATACGGCGTTGGTGGTAACAGTCGTGCCGTGCACGATCAGCTCAATCTGGGCAGCGAATTCCTCAAGAGTGCAGCGGACAGACTCGGCCATTTCCGTCAGACCATTCAGCACGCCTATGGACGGATCCTGCGGCGTACTTGATGTTTTGAATACGCTGGCATTGCCGGACGCATCGATCATCAGAAAATCGGTAAACGTACCACCGACATCAATGCCAATTCGATAGCTCATGAAACTCTCTCCTCCTGTTTGCTGTAAGAGCGGACCTGCTGATCGTGTTCAAGCCGTGTCAAGCGTCGGTGACCTGCAAGACCACGGCCATGGCGGTATCGCCGGCCGCACAACCGGTGAATAGACCGATCCCGCCGCCACGCATAGCCAGTTCCTCGATCAATTCGATGATGGAGCGAGTTCCCATCGGCGCCTGGGGGTGCCCCCATACCAGCGAACACCCGAAATTGTTCATGGTGGCGAGATTGGCGCCGGTTTCTCTTGAAAATACTATGTCATTGATGGCAAACGGGTTGTGGGTCTTGATTGCATCCATTTGCGCGATCGTCTTGCCGGCTTGTTCAAGGGCGTGCCGAGCGGCCGGGATGGTGGCTTCCGGCATGTAGGCCAGTGCCGCACGCGACTGTCCGAAGCCGAGCAGGCGAACCGATATTTTCGGATTTTTGGAGAGTTCGCGTGCCCGTTTCTGGCTGGTAACAATCAGCCCGGCATTCCCTTCCGCCGGATGCGTCTGGCCGCCAAAAGTCACGGTACCGCCGTCGAGGATCGGGCGCAGCTTGGCCAAGCCTTCGCGGGTCGATGTGTTCACTCCTTCATCGCCCGCAAGTGTCGCGACGGTCTTGCGGTACCGCACGTCAGGCACCGGAAACGGGAGAGTCATGTAGCGTTTGAGGAATGCCGCATCGTCGGCCAGTGCCGCGTGATACTGAGCCTCGCGCCGCAACACCAGATCATGCTGCTCGGCGGTTGTCACGCCATGCTTTGCGGCGACATTCTCGGC
>JBIJDJ010000259.1:0-2936 GCA_044344175.1 Sulfuritalea sp. | reverse complement strand
GGGCG
The DNA here is from genome assembly GCA_044344175.1 of Sulfuritalea sp. Taxonomy (GTDB): domain Bacteria; phylum Pseudomonadota; class Gammaproteobacteria; order Burkholderiales; family Rhodocyclaceae; genus Sulfuritalea. The sequence continues at coordinate 2,931 of JBIJDJ010000259.1, read as the reverse complement.
GCCGAAATGCTCCGCGAGGATCTTGAATCCAAGGGTCCGGTTCGTCTTTCGGAAGTGGAAAACGAACAAAAGGAAATTCTCAAGGTCGCGCGTCGCCTTGCCGAGGAGGGACAAATCCAGCTCGGCGGCGGCGGTGAAGGCGACGCCTTCGTCTGATCCCGGGTACAGAGCCATTGATGGCCCGGGAAAAGCAGGGCTCATCGAAGTTCATGGTATGCCCTTATCCGGGCCTGGCCGGAAACATGACCACAGACGAAACAGATCGCTGGAATCCGCTTTTCGCGAACGTCAGATATCGCGCCGGCAAAGGCAGTGCGGAACTGCACCGTGCAGCGTGCCGATGGCACGACGTTTCAGGCGCAGCTGCCGGGTAACGGCCAGTGGTCACTGACTGCAGCCATCAAGAGCCAGTCAAACCCCGAATCTGACCGACCGCCTGGAGGTGCTCTCCGGATTGAAGGGTTTGGTAAGGAAGTCATTCATCCCCGCCTCAAAGCAGCGTGTCTTGTCCTCGGCAAAGACATTGGACGTCATGGCGATGATCGGTGTTTGCCGCTGGCCGGGAATTTCCCGGATCTGCCGTGTCGCTTCCAGCCCATCGACGTTCGGCATCCGCATGTCCATGAAGATGGCCGCGTAGGGGGTTTCCTGTGCCGGGGTGACCGTCGCCGCGCCATCCTGCGCCGTGTCGACCAGCAAACCGATGTCCGCCAGCAGCATCCTGGCGATTTCCATATGATTACCGGCTCGTCGTCGACCACCAGTATGCGACTGCCGGCGTAGGTGGCGGACCTGGGCCGCTCGATGTCGATCTCGAGGGCGCGCGCATGGTCCTTGGCCAGACCGGCGATCCGCGCACGATCCTGTTGCAGGTTCTGCTGCTCCGAATGCCAAATCAGGCTCGCTCCGCTTGCCGCGGCAACTCGCAAGGTTCGGCATTTCAACCGCATCAGCACCAGTATCCGTGACATCGACATCCCGGTCAATTGTCCATTTTCAAAGCGAATCCCCGAACAATCGGCGGGTCGATTGGGTGGCGCATTCCGGGTTGAACGCAGCAGGAATCCTCACCCTTCAGGACGGGAAGGATGTCAATTCAACGGCCGCTTGATCGCCGGAAGTGTTGGCAACGTTGGCAAAACCGGAAGTGTCGGCACGATTGGGAACATCGGCAAGGGTTGCAGCACCGGTTTCGCATTCGACCCAAAAACGGCCACCCACAATTCACCTGCGTGTGGATATGAAACGCCTGGCGGATCGGGCGGAAGCCTTGCTTCATACTGGTTTGCCCAGGCCGCCGCGTTTCCGTAGGCAGTTCGCCAATTAGTGATTACCTGGGCGATAACTTCCTCCTTTGCAGGCACTTGCATCGTGCATACATGGGACTCGTTTTCCTTTTCCAGATTCATCGCACGATTCATTTCATTCAGCTCTTTCAGGCTTTCACATCCGTCCTTGATGTTGAGCGCGGTCATCGCAACCGAGACCCCAACGCCGATATAGGGGATCGACGTTCCCGCCATAGTCGAAACGTTTCGGGACACATTCCTGAAAACCCGGCGCGCCAGATTGAACGACAGCCTCCTTGCCGCTGTATCGGCGATCAGCAGCGTTTGCTTCAACTGGATAACTCTCGCGTCGAGATTCCGATTGACTTTCTCCAGCTCCTGAAGCTTTCCCTCAAGATCCATATTTACTTTTTCCAATGCCGCATATTTTTCTTCAAGACCCGCTACCGCAGGATCGGCATCTGCAATGCACGCCGCTGATACAGCGGCATCCTGCGCGTGCGTCAAATCGCTGATTGCGAAAATGCAGGTTGCCATGACGAGAATACGCAGCGGCATGACGCCATGCAAAAGTTCGCGGTTCATCACTGGCGACAAGGGCGCCCTGTACTCGTCGTCGATTACCGGCCCCGCACTCACCTTGTTCAACATTTTCGCTGCCTTCATGTTCGGATGATTTTTCGACTGCGGGTGGCCCGTCAAGTCGATGGCGTTATACCAACGGTATCGACGATGCGGTGTCCGCGATCGCGCGCAATGCGTGGCGGTCTTTCCGTCGCGCTGCCGCTTCTGCGGCGAGCCTACGTAGATACCGCAGTTTGTCGCGTGTTTCACGGATAAACAAAACGTCTCCCCTTTGAGAGTATCACTCTCCATGGAACGTGAACATTCTCTTGCCTTGCCTTGCCGGACGGAAGACAGGAAGTCACGGCCCATTTACAGGGATAGCAGCCATGAGCAGCATCATTTCCGCGACAACCCGACGGCCGCAGCACTTCCGCGAAGACCCAGAATTTCCATGCCCCGAAACAAAGCCGCACCGACTGCCTGGAAACGCTGGGAGCTGACGCACTTCAGCGAAGCTGCCGGTACCGTCGCCGCCAGAGCCAGGTCTGCCATGACACATATGCCACCGACCGCCGTGGCGCCAGCGCCGACTCTCCCCGACGGTGAGGCCGCCCGTCTGAGCGAAGCAGCCCGGCGCGAGGGCTATCAGGCCGGGTTCGACTCGGGTCGCGAAGCGGCGGCAGCAGACGGACGGCAACTCGCCGCGCGCCTGGCGCAGGCCATTTCCCGCTTTGATTCCGGCGTTGCCCAGCTCGAGCAAACCGCGGCTGATGAAGTTCTGGCGCTGGCGCTCGAAGTTGCGCGCAAGGTAATTCATCAAGCCATTGCGGTGCAGCCCCGGATCATCCTCGACGTCATCCGGGATGCCCTGCTGCAAATGCCTTTGCAGCACGCAATGATTCACCTCAATCCGGAAGACGCGGCGCTGGTGCGTACCCACGGCGGCGAGCATCTGACGCATGCCGGCCACCGTATCCAGGAAGACCCTCAACTGGTGCGCGGCGATGTCGTCATCGAGGCCGGCGGCGCGCATCTGAATGCCCGCCTCGCCACGCGCTGGCAGAACGTCCTCGCC
>JBIJDJ010000010.1:0-34262 GCA_044344175.1 Sulfuritalea sp. | reverse complement strand
ACTACGCCTGGCTGGCGCGGCGCGGTGCGATTGCCCTGAATCCCGCCGACGGCCTGCGCGCGCCGAAGCGCCCGCACGCCCTGCCCAAGGCGCTGGGCATCGACCAGGCCGCCGCCCTGCTCGACCGGCCGGCGGCCGTAACGCCCCCGGCTCTGGAAAATGCGCCGCTGCAATTGCGCGACGCCGCGATGTTCGAACTGCTGTATTCCTCCGGCCTGCGCCTGTCCGAACTGGTGAGCCTCGACTGGCCCGGCGGACTCGACCTCGCGGCCGGCGAAGTCACCGTCACCGGCAAGCGGCGCAAGACCCGCACGGTGCCGGTCGGCGACAAGGCGCGCGCCGCCCTGGAAGCATGGCTGACGGTGCGTCCGCAACTCCTGCGCGGCGAAAAAGCGGCGCTCTTCCTCGGCCGCAACGGCACCCGGCTGACGCCGCGTCAGGTCGAGAGCCGCCTCGCGCAGTGGGCGCAGCGGCAGGGCGTCGGCGTGCATGTGCATCCCCACATGCTGCGCCACTCGTTTGCCTCGCACGTGCTGCAGTCCTCCGGCGACCTGCGCGCGGTGCAGGAAATGCTCGGCCACGCCAGCATCGCCGCAACGCAGATTTATACGCATCTGGACTTCCAGCATCTGGCGAAGGTATACGACGCGGCGCATCCGCGCGCCAAGATCAAATAGGCGGACCTTGTCGTGATCCGCGGGTGTATGGGCGCTCTCCTTTTCGCCGTGTCGCCGGCGCCGACTTCCACACACCGGAACGGCGTCTTCAGGCTTGCGCCAGGTGGCCCTCGGCCAGCGCCGCGCGATAGACCCGCAGGGCGGCCTGGGCGTCATCCGCGGCGTAGAGCATCTGGCGCTCGGTCAGGCGCGGGTGAGCCCAGTTGGAGGTGGTGATGTGCTTGGATTTCTGCATGCGCCGCCCGAGGTAACGGGCCACCGCCGTCTTCGCCCCCATGGTCTGTTTCGGCTTTTCGCCGGGTAGCGCGCGCGAAAGATCGAGGATGCCTTGCGCCTCGATGCCCAGGCGTGCGCGGAGCTGGGTAAGGTCGCTGCCCAGGCCGAAGCCCACCTTCAGGATCCGGCGCGATTCGAGGATTTGCCGCAGACCGCTGCAATCCATCTGCGGCCGGACCGGGAACAGGTAAACCCGTTCTTCGATTGCGAGCTGGATCAGATGCGGCCCGGTAGACACCTCGCCTTTGGCGAAAGTCGGTTTGGCCTCCGTGTCGAAGCCGAGTACGGCGTGCCCCAGCAGCACCCGGCACGCCTCGGCGGCGGCGGCCGGCGAATCGGCCAGCACCACGTCGGCAATGGCAATGCCCTGGTACAGGGGCAACTCAACAGCGACTGCAATCTCCGGGGTCACATTCAGGTCCATGCGGACATTATGTCCCCGCGGGAGGCGGGGGCGGCATCCCGCGGCGGGATATCGCAAACAGTTTACAATTCACCTACACAACTGTCCGAGTCCTCCAGCATGGCTGAAACCGCATTCTGCTACCACTGTCGCCAGCATCATCCGAAGACGGAGATGCGCCAGATCGAAACCAAGGCCGGCAAGCGCTGGCGCTGCATCCGCAGCATCGAAGCGACCCGTCAGGGACAGGCCGCGCGCGAGGCCTACGGCCGCCAGGTGTCCGAGATGAACAAGTCCGAGGCGCAAAGCCGGGCGCGGCTGACCAAGCCGATTGTCACCACTGTCTGACGACGGTCGCAACACGGCCATGGCCGCCCGCGCGCATCCGGCGGCCCTCATCGTTCGCGGCTTTGCTGCTCTCATGCTGGCGGCACTCGCCGGCTGTGCGCTCTTGCCCGCGGGCCAAAGTCGCGATGCGCTGTGGCGGCCTTCGCCGAACTTCGACCAGCGTCGGCCCAATTTCGTCATCCTGCACCAGACCAGCAACGACAACGTGGCAAAGGCCCTGGCGACGCTGACCGACCCGCAGCGCCGCGTCAGCGCCCATTACCTGATCGGGCGCGACGGCGCGGTGATCCAGCTGGTCGACGAGTCCGCCCGCGCCTGGCATGCCGGCGAGTCCTGGTGGGGCGGCAGCACCGACCTCAACTCGGCATCCATCGGCATCGAGCTCGACAACACCGGCGACGAGGCCTTTGCCGAACCGCAAATCGCCTCGCTGCTGGTTCTGCTCGACGAACTGCGCACGCGCTATCGCATTCCACAAGCCAATTATCTGGCCCATGGTGATGTTGCGCCCGCGCGCAAGGTCGATCCGGGCCGCCTGTTCCCCTGGCAGCGGCTTGCGCAACAGGGCTTCGGCCTGTGGTGCGAGAAACCGGAGGCGGCGGCTCCCGCCGGCTTCGACGCCATGCTCGGGCTGCAGGCACTCGGCTATGACATCAAGCTGTCGGGCGCAGCGCGCAGCGCCTTTCGCCGTCATTTCAGAGGCAGTGAGGGCGACGCCGAACTGGCGCCCGACGAACAGGCCCTGCTGCATTGCCTGCTGCAGAAGAAGCTGCTGCGTGCATCGCCCGCGGAGTGAACACCCCATGAAAACGAAGTTTCAGTGGAGGCTAACGCCGGATTCATCGGCGTTAAGCGCAGCGGCCGTAACTAAATCACGCTACGCCGAAACCCCCGCCTACGTCACCAAGGACGGCTCCGAAATCCGCGAGCTGATGCATCCCGCGATCCACGGCAACCGCCAGCAAAGCCTGGCCGAGGCTACAGTTGCGCCGGGAGCGCGCACGCAATTGCACCGCCATGCCGTGACGGAAGAGCTGTATCACATCAGCGCCGGCAGCGGCCTCATGACACTGGGCGATAGCTGCTTCAAAGTCGGCGCTGGCGACACGGTGCTGATCGCACCCGGCACGCCGCACCGGATCGAGGCCACCGGTGCGGAACCGCTGCGCATCCTCTGCTGCTGCAGCCCGCCCTATTCGCACGAAGACACCGAACTGCTGGAGGGCGATTGATGACGGGCAATCTGTTTGCCGATCTGCCCAAGCTACCCATGGTGTCCGAAGCCGCCGAGCGCCTGGAAACCCTGCTGGCCCGCCCCGGCCTGCGCATCGAACGCATCGTCTCCACTGGTCAGGCCAGCCCTGCGGGATTCTGGTATGAGCAGACCGATGCCGAGTGGGTACTGCTGGTGAGCGGTGAAGCGCTGCTGCGCTTCGAAGATGAGGCCGCGGCCCGGCGCCTGCGCGCGGGTGACTGGCTGCGGATCGAGCCGCGCCGGCGCCATCGCGTCGAGTCTACCGCTGCGGAAACACCGACCGTCTGGCTGGCGGTGCATTTCCCGGAATAGATCAGGCGCCGAGCTTACGCGCCAGCATCCGCCTCAGCCATGCCTTGCGAAGCTCTTCAAACGCCCACATCAGCGCGGCGCCGGCTAGCGCAAGCAGCCAGACCTCGGCGCCGATGGCGGCTGTGCCGAACAGCCAGTTGCCGGCCGGGGTATAAATGATGCACAGGATCACACCGAGCTCCGCCGCCAGCCCGAGCAGAATGTAGCGGTTGCCGAACAGTCCCGTGGAGAACGTGGAATTGAACGGGTGGCGACACAGGATCACATTCATCATCTGCATCACCACGATGGTCGCCAGGCAGGCCGAAGTCGCCTGCAGGTACAGCGGATCGTTCCGGTCGAGGCTGACGCCGTAATGCCAGCCGGCGGCTTCGAGCACGAAGAAAAACACCGCCATCGCCGCCGCCGCTTCCAGCACGCCGAGAAACAGGTAGGCGCGGACCAGCAGGCCCCATGACAGCAGGCGCTCGCTGCGCGCGCGGGGCAGGCGCTGCATTACGCCGGGATCGGGTTTCTCCGCGCCCAGCGCCAGGGCAGGCAGCATGTCGGTGCCGAGGTCGACGGCGAGGATCTGGATGATGGTCAGCGGCAGCGGAATGCGGAACAGGACGAAGGCGAGATAGGGCACGATTTCGGGACTGTTCGAACTCAGGATGTAGGTGAGGAACTTGCGAATGTTGTCGAACACCGCGCGTCCTTCCTCGATCGCGGCGACGATGCTGGCGAAGTTGTCGTCGAGCAGGATCAGGTCGGCGGCTTCCTTTGCCACGTCGGTGCCGGCAATGCCCATGGCGATGCCGATGTCGGCGGTCTTCAGGGCCGGTGCGTCATTCACGCCATCACCCGTGACAGCGACGATCTCGCCCTTCTTCTGCAGGGCCTGCACGATCAGCATTTTCTGCTCGGCGGCAACGCGGGCGAAGATGATCTCTTTGGCGTCGAGCGCCAGTTGCAATTGTGTCGGCGAAATGGAGCGCAACTGGTCGCCGTTGATCACCACCGGCTGATCCCCTTTGACCAGGCCGATCTGGCGCGCGATGGCCAGCGCCGTGTGCGGATGGTCGCCGGTGACCATGATGATGCGGATGCCGGCCGTGGCGCAGCGCGCGATGGCGTCCGGCACTTCCGCGCGCGGCGGGTCTTCCAGCCCGACCAACCCGGAAAGGATCATGCCGCGCTCCTCGGTCGGCATGCCATCCTTAACTGCACAATGGGCAAAGGCCAGCACGCGCAGCCCCGCCTCGGCCATCTGCCGCTGCGCCGCCAGCAGGCGGGTTCTTGCCACGGGATCGAGCGGCACGATGCCCGCATCGAACTGCACGAAGTCGCAGGCGGAAAGCACCGTCTCTGGCGCGCCCTTGCAGTAGAGCATGCGGCCCTGCGAAGTTTCGCTGAGGACCGACATGCGCTTGCGGTCGGTGTCGAAAGGAATTTCGTCTATCCGCCTATGGTCGGCAAGCTCGCCGGCCACCTGCCGTCCCATGGCCGCCAGCGCCACTTCCATCGGGTCGCCTAGCAATTTGTCATCAACGATTTTCAGATTGTGGCAAAGCGCGGCGTTGGCGAACAGCTCGTAGTTGTCCCGGGGCAGGCGCGGCTGTGCAGCCAGGTCGCCAAAATCGAGAAAGCCGCCGCCCAGCCACAGGCGCTGCACCGACATGCGGTTCTGCGTCAGCGTGCCGGTCTTGTCGCAGCAGATCGTCGTGGTCGAACCCAGCGCTTCGACCGCGGGCAGGTGACGCACCAGCGCATTGCGTTTGGCCATGCGCTGCGTCGCCATGGCCAGCGACAGCGTCACCGTCGGCAGCAAGCCTTCCGGCACGTTGGCTACGATGATGCCGATGGCAAACAGCAGATTCTCCCAGGTTGGCAGTCCCATCGCCTGACCGATGAAGAACAGCGCCACCCCCATCCCCGTGGCAAGTGCCGCGACGATGCGCGACAGGCGCGCAATTTCGCGCTGCAGGGGTGACGAACCGGTGCCGACCGTTTGCGTCAGATGGGCGATGCGGCCGAACTCGGTATGCATGCCGGTGGCGTACACCACCGCGCGCGCCTGGCCCGATACCACCGAGGTTCCGGCCAGCACCACGTTCCTGGCATACAGCGGCGAGTTATCGACACTGAGCTCGGCGCTGGGCTCGGTAGTACGCGCCTTGGGCAGGGATTCGCCGGTCACCGTCGCTGTATTGACGCGCAGCCCGAAGGCTTCAATCAGGCGGCAGTCGGCCGGAATGATTGTGCCTTCCTCCAGCAGCACGATGTCGCCGGGCACCAGTCCGGTGGCCGGCATCTCGACGATCTCCCCGCCACGCAAGGCCTGTACCTTCTGCGGCAAGAGCTGGCGCAGCGCGGCCACCGCCTGCTCGGCCTTGTATTCCTGCCAGAAGGAAAAGATGCCATTGACGAGGATGACGCCGACAATGGCAATGCCGAGGCGGGCCATGCCCTGACCCGGATCGAAATGCTCGGCGAGAAAGGCCAGCGCCGCGCCGATCCACAGGATGATGGCGAAGAAGTGGGTGAATTCGCGGGCGAAGCCGAGCAGCAGATGCTCGCGGGCGACTTCCTCAACATGGTTCGGGCCGAACTCGGTCAACCGGCGCGCCGCCTCGTCCGCAGCGAGGCCGGCCGCCGTGGTCTTCAGGCTGGAGAGAGACTGCTCGACGCTGAGGCTGTGAATATGCATTGGGTAAAGTGTCGCCTAGCGTCCTCCATCGCCCTTCTGGTTCTCAGCCGGCTTGTGCGGTTCGTTCCGCTTTTGGCGCTCCTCTTTTTGGCGCTTGCGTTCTTCGGCGGCGTTCTGATGCTCCCGGATGCGCTTCTGTCGCTCCGCTTCGCGCTTCTCGCCGGACGGGTCCGCACTGTCGTGTCGCCCGCCTTGCTTGCTGTCATCTGCCTTCGGGGTCTTCTTGCCCTGATCCCGGCGCCCGGTCTTCGACCCTTGCTGCTTGGCCGCCTTTTCCTGCCAGATCTTGCGCCTTTCCTCGCGACGCTGTTCGATCACCTTGTGGACCGCCTCATGCTTTCCCTGAAACACGGATTCGTGCCGGGTCGGCTTGAAAAAGTGCGGCACCTTGGCCAGAATTTGCGGACGACTGCCGGCGCGGTGGGACGCGAATCCGGCGCGATCCGGTTCCACGTTGACCTTGCCCTGTTTGGTCTGCAAGGTCGTGCCGCCGATATTCACCTTGTCGTAGGTCCCCGCTTCGGTGTTGCCCTGACCCTGCGGAACGACCAGTGTTTCGTGATCGGTACCGCGCACGCCGATAGTGGCCGTCGGCGTGCGGATCTGATAGGCGCTGGCGTTGTTCTTGCCGATCCAGCCGGTCACCGAGCGCACTGCCCCTTTCAGGAGGCCGATCACGGACGTGTCCGTGGCTTCGCCGTGAGCCTGATACTTTGTGAAGCGCATCCGGGTATCGGGACGAACACCGATGAATCCGCTGTCTTCCATGCCGAGATGAACTTCACCATCCCTGCCGGTGACGATGCTTTCGCCTTCGTAGATCTTGTCCCCCTTGGCCACTTTACGATGCGTTTTGGCCGTGTCGAAGACACGCACCTCGCCTTCGATCAATTCGATAGTGCCGACTACGTTGCGCTCGGTCGCCGAGGAGCTGTCTGCTGCCGGCGCACTGGTCTGGGCAAAAACCGGCAGGGCCAGGGCCAACAAGTATGGAAAAAGCCATTTCATACGGTTTCTCCACAACATCGCGGCAAGCGAACCAGTCCCGGATATCGAACGCCCATGGCTTTCAATCTTCAGCTCTTGCGGCGCGACTCCACGATGCCCATGCTGGGGGCCAGATCACCCTTCCCCGAGCGCAAGACGTGCTCACGCTGCGCGCAGCGCAGGAGCACATCCCGTTTCTGGTCTTCGCTGTAAGCCACCCACCAGTCGCGCTCTTCCTGCGTGCGGTGGCAGCCGCGACAAAGCTGGGTCGCCGGATCCATTTCGCAAACCTTGAGACAGGGAGCGCGCACCGGTGGCGGCGTGCGGTTGGATGTCATGGGCATTCGAAGGCAAAAACTGAAGCAGTAATGCAGGGAAAATCCGTTGCATATTCCATTGCAAAGACCCGTGGTCTGATAATCTGCGAAATCTATCCGATTTTGTCTGGAACAGGAAACCCGCATGAAAGCACTCCGCATCCTCGTCATCGTGTTTGGCGTCGTCCTCGTCCTCGTCGCGGCCGCTCTCGGTACGCTCTACGCGCTCTTCGACGGCGAGAAGATCAAGGCCGAACTGGCCCGCGTCGTCATGGAGCAGAAGCAGCGCAAGCTCGACATCGCCGGCAAGGTCGAACTCTCGGTATGGCCCGACGTCGGCATCAAGCTCGGCCGCCTGACATTGTCGGAACCTGGCGGCAAGGGGGAGTTTCTTGCGCTCGATTCGGCGCGCGTCGAGGTGGCGGTGATGCCGCTGCTGTCGAAGCAGGTGAAGGTGCAGCGCATCGAAGTCAACGGTCTCAAGGCGACGCTGGTGAAGCACAAGGACGGCACGCTCAACATCGCCGACCTGGCGGGTGGCGGCGCCGACAAGCCCGCCTCCTCCAAGACCGCACCAAAAGTTCCCGAAGGGACGCACAGCGCTGGCGCCGGCGATACGGCGACCGAGCCGGTGCTGATTGACATTGCCGGCATCAGGATCGCCAACGCGCAACTCACCTGGCGCGATGAAAAGAGCAAGGAAACGACCACCCTGTCCAACCTCGATTTCGGCAGCGGGCGCGTGCAGGCGGACAGCGGCAGGCAGACGCTGGCGGTCGATGCCCTGTCGCTCGCCGCCAGAGGCAAGACCGGCGCCGACAGCTTCGAGCTGAAGCTCGACGTGCCGCGGCTCAACATTGCGCCGGACAAATCGACCGGCGAAACGCTGAACCTCACGGCGAGCCTCGCCGGCAGCGGCCGCAACCTGGTCGCCAAGCTGGTGCTGTCCGGCATCGAGGGCAACCTGAAGGGACTGAAAATCGGCAAGCTGGTGCTCGATCTCGATGCCAAGGCCGGCGAATCCACGCTCAAGGCCCACATCGATTCCCCGGTGGCGGCCGACATCGCGGCGCAGACCGTGGCGCTGGAAAAGCTCGCCGGCAGTATCGATCTGGCCAATCCGCAAATGCCCATGAAGCAGCTCAAGCTGCCGCTGGCGGGCAGTCTGCGCGCCGACCTGGCCAAGCAAAGCGCCGCGCTCGACCTGGGCACCCGCTTCGATGAATCGAAAATCGCCCTGAAGCTCAAGGTGGCGAAGTTCGCGCCGCTGGCGCTGGGCTTCGACCTCGACATCGACACGCTCAACGTCGACAAATACCTGCCGCCGAAAAAGACGGAAGAGAAAGTTGCCGCGGCCCCGGCCGCAGGCAAGACGGCCCCCGAGGGCAAGGAAGCCGCCGGGGGTAAGGAGGGCAAGCTGGATTTTTCGGCGCTGAAGGGGCACGACGTCAATGGCGTGCTGCGCATCGGCAGCCTGCAGGTCTCGAAGCTGAAGCTGGCCAAGCTGAACGCGAAGATCAGGCTCGCCGGCGGACGTCTCGACGTGGCGCCGCTGACTCTTGATCTCTACGAGGGCAGCGCCAGCGGCAGCCTGTCGCTGAACGCGGCGGGCAACCAGGTCGGCCTCAAGCAGAATCTGACGGGAATCAGCATCAACCCGCTGATGACGGATCTCGCCGACAAGGACCTGCTCGAAGGTCGCGGCAACGTCGCGCTCGACGTCAGCAGCCAGGGCGGCAGTGTGCCAGCGATGAAGAAGGCATTGGCCGGCACGGCGTCGTTGAGCCTCAAGGACGGCGCGATCAAGGGCATCAACCTGGCGCAGAGCATGCGCGACATCAAGGGCAAGCTGGGCGCCCTGCAAGGCAAACCCGAAAGTGCGACGCAGAAGGCCAAGGCCGGCGACAAGACCGACTTCTCCGAACTCACGGCCTCGCTGAAAATCGCCAACGGCGTCGCGCACAACGACGACCTGATGATGAAGTCGCCTTTCCTGCGGCTCACGGGGGCTGGCGACATCGACATCGGCGCCGGACAGATGAACTACCTGGCCAAAGCCACCGCGGTCAGCAGCAGCGCCGGACAGGGCGGCAAGGACGCCGACAAGCTGAAGGGCGTCACCGTGCCGGTGCGCGTCACCGGTCCGTTCGAAGCCCTTTCCTACAAGCTCGAACTCGGTGACCTGGCGGCCGATATGGCCAAGGCCAAACTCGAGGGAAAGGTGGAAGGCCTCACAGGCAAGAGCGATGAAAAGACGAAGAACAAGCTCAAGGGATTGTTTGGCAGATGAGCCGGCGCACGAGCTGATGCGCATCGGCGTGGACCTTGGCGGCAGCAAGATCGAGATCATCGCCCTGGACGACGACGGCGAAATCCTGCTGCGCGAGCGCGTGGCGACCCCGCAGGGCGACTACGCGGCGACGCTGGCGGCTGTCGCCGGGCTGGTTGGTGTCGCGGCGAAGAAAGTCGGCGCCGGCGGCACGGCGGCATCCGTCGGCGTGGGCATCCCGGGTGCCGAATCACGCGCCACGGGCTTGATCAAGAACGCGAACTCCACCTGCCTGATCGGCAAACCGCTCAGGCGCGACCTCGAAGCCGCCCTGCGGCGCGAAGTGCGCGTCGCCAACGACGCCAACTGCTTCGCCCTGTCGGAAGCCGTCGATGGCGCCGGTGCGGACGTGTCGGTCGTGTTCGGCGTGATCCTCGGCACGGGTGTCGGTGGCGGCATCGTCATCGACGGCAATGTATTGACGGGCTGCAATGCCATCGGCGGCGAGTGGGGGCACAATCCAATGCCGGGCGAATGGATTGACGACCATCCCCCCGGCCCCCTTCCCGCGGAAGGGGGTGACGGAGGTTCGCCGCTTCGCGGCTCCGGCGCTTTTGGAGGCGCCGCCTTGGGGCGGCCCGGCAGCGGCGCACCAACCTGTTACTGCGGGCGCAAGGGCTGCATCGAACTTTACCTTTCCGGCCCCGGCCTTGCGGCGGATCATCGCCGTGCCACTGGCGCCGACTTTCAGGCAGCCGAGATCGCGCAGCGCGCTGCGACCGGTGACGCCGACTGCGAAGCCACGCTGCAGCGCTACGAGGAGCGCCTGGCGCGGGCACTGGCCCAGGTGATCAACATCCTCGATCCCGATGTCATCGTGCTGGGCGGTGGACTTTCCAACATGGATCGCCTCTATCGGAACGTACCGCGCCTGTGGGGAGGACATGTGTTCTCCGACCAGGTGGCGACGAAACTGCTCAAGCACAGGCACGGCGATTCCTCCGGCGTGCGCGGCGCGGCCTGGCTATGGAACTGATCGCTCCCGTCATCGTCGCCGGCATCTTCACCGGCCGCGTCGGCATGCTGCCCGGCGAGAGCCGCGGCAGCGCGATTGCCAAGGAGCCGCTGGCTGGCCGCTGCGTCATCGGCGTCGAAGGCATTGCCGGCGACGAGCATGCCGATCCGCGCGTCCACGGCGGATCCGAGAAGGCCGTGCACCTTTTCCCGCAGGAACATCACGAAGCGCTGGCGCGCGCCTTTCCCGAAGCCCGTCACCTGCAACCCGGCGGCCTCGGCGAAAACCTGTCCACGCACGGCATCACGGAGAACGAGGCGCATATCGGCGACGTCTTCGCACTGGGCACGGCACGCCTGCAGATCGCCGAGCCACGCACGCCGTGCTGGAAGATCGATGCGCGCTGCGGCGTCGAAGGCGTCGCCGCCCATGTCGCCGAACACGGCATTGCCGGCTGGTATTTCCGCGTGCTGGCGCCGGGCGAATGCGAGGCCGGCGATGCGCTGATCCATCTGGAGCGTCCGCCGGGCGCCCTCAGCCTGGCGCGCTTCCACCAGAGCCAGCGCGCGCAGCGTCCCGCGCTGGAAGTGCTCGACCGGCTCGCCAACGCACCCGGCTTGTCGCCCGACTGGGTGCGCAAGATCCGCAGCCGCATCGAGTGGCTGCAAAACAATAGTGGTGAGCCCTCTTGAATCTCTGGTTGCGCATCTTCCTGCCCTTCGCTGCGGGCTATTACTTCTCCTACTTCCTGCGCAACGTCAATGCGGTGATCGCCCCGGAACTGATGCGCGAACTGGGCGTCTCGGCCGCCGACCTCGGCCTCCTGACCAGCGCCTACCTCCTGGCCTTCGGCGCCGTACAACTCCCGCTCGGCCTCGCCCTGGATCGCTACGGCCCGCGGCGGGTCGAGGCCACGCTGCTGCTGATCGCCTCCGCCGGCTGCGCGCTGTTCGCCGTCGGCACGACGCTGACCGAACTGGCGGTCGCCCGGGCGCTGATCGGGCTGGGCGTGTCGTCCTGCCTGATGGCATCCTTCCAGGCCTTCGGCCAGTGGTTCGGCACCGGGCGCCAGGCTTCGCTCAATGCCGCCATCATGGCCGCGGGTGGCCTCGGCGCACTGACTGCGTCGACGCCCTTGTCCTGGGCGATTCCGCAATTCGGCTGGCGTGCAGTCTTCGCCGCGCTGGCGGTGGCCGGCCTCGCGGTCGCCGTCGGCATTTTCAGCACGCCGGACAAACGGGCCAGTGCCACGCCGGAACCGCTCTCCAGCCAGGTCGCGGGGCTCAAGGAAGTCCTCACCAGCCGCACCTTCTGGCGTTACGCGCCGCAATCGACGCTGATCACCGGCGGCTTTCTCGCCTTGCAGGGGCTGTGGGCCGTGCCCTGGCTGATGAACTTCGCCGGCCTTTCGCGCGAAGCAGCGGCCCACCATCTGCTGCTGATGGGCAGCGGCATGCTGACCGGATTTCTCGCCATCGCCTTTAGCGTTGCGCCGCTCGCCGCACGGGGGCTCGGCCCCTTGCGACTGCTGCAGGGGGGCATGGGGATCGGTCTGCTCGCCACTTTGCTCATCGTGCTCGGCATGACGCCGGGCGAACCGCTATGGTTCATTTTCGGCCTGGTGTTTTCAGTCGGAAATCTGGCCTACGCGCTGCTGCAGGCTGACTTCAGCGCCGCGCTGGCCGGGCGTGTGAATACCGCACTGAACCTGATGGTGTTCGTCGGCGCCTTCGGCATCCAGTGGGGTTTCGGCGCGATGGTGGATGTCTTGCAGGCCGCCGGCCATGCGCCGCGCGCGGCTTACCAGCTCACTTTCGGCGGGCTGCTGGTCCTGCAGGTGATGAGCTGGCTCTGGTTCCTGCGCGGCCGCAACTAGAACTCCAGCGGGTCCACTTCCAGATACCAACGCAGGCCGGCCGGCATCTTCAGCGCATAAAGCCGTTCCATCCACGTCGCGAGGAAGGCCTGCAGCGCCGGGCGGCTCAGTGATTCGACCAGCAGCTGCCCACGTTCCAGTGTCATCAGGCGCTGCAGGCGCATCGGCACCGGATCGTAGAGCGTGACGCCGTCGGCCAGAGGCTCGGCGGCCTTGCGCGCGGCGGCGAGAAAATCCAGCGCCTGCTCCATGGACCGCGCTTCGGCGCGCAACATGGCCTGGAAGCTGAAGGGCGGAAAGCCGGCAATGCGGCGCTCGCCCAACTGGCTTTGCGCGAAGCGCGCGTAGTCGTGGTCGATCAGCGCGCGGTAGAGCGGATGGTCCGGATATTCGGTCTGGATCAGCACTTCACCGGGCAGGTCGGCGCGCCCGCTGCGACCGCCGACCTGCATCAGCTGCGCGAACAAGCGTTCCGGCGCGCGAAAGTCGGCGGCGAACAGGGCAGCATCGGCGCCCACGGCGCCGACCAGGGTAAGCAGCGGAAAATCGTGGCCCTTGGCCAGCATCTGGGTGCCGACCAGGATGTCGGCCTCACCCGCATGAATGGTGGCAAGCAAGGCCTGCCACTTCTTCGGCGTGCTCGCCGAATCGCGGTCGATGCGCAAGACGCGGGCTGCGGGGAAGCGCTCGACGAGCATGGTTTCCAGGCGTTGCGTACCGCGCCCGAAAGGCAGCAGGTCGACGTTGCCGCAATCGGGACAGGCGCGCGGCACGCGCGCTTCGAAGCCGCAGTGGTGGCAACGCAGGCGTTGGTCTGCCAGATGCAGCACCAGATTCGCGGCACAGCGCTGGCAACGCGAGATCCAGCCGCAGGGCGGGCAGGCCAGCACCGGCGCATAGCCGCGCCGGTTGAGGAAAACCAGGCTCTGCTCACCGCGGTCGAGGCGCAACTGCAGCCCGGCCAGCAGCGCCGCCGAAAGCCCTTCCTGCAACTTCTCGCGCCGCGTGTCGATGATGCGCACCACGGGCATGGCTTCGGCCACGGCACGCTCGGGCAGTTCGAGCAGGCGGTAGCGACCCGTCCCGGCGTGATGGAAGGTCTCCAGCGACGGGGTGGCCGAACCAAGCACGATGGGGATGTTCAATTGATGCGCGCGCCAGATCGCCACGTCGCGCGCCGAATAGCGCAGGCCTTCCTGCTGCTTGAATGAGGCATCGTGCTCTTCGTCGACCACGATCAGTTGCAGGCTCGACAGCGGCATGAACACGGAGAGCCGGGTGCCGAGCACGATCTGGGCGCGCCCCGCCAGCGCTTCGAGGAAGCCGCGCGCGCGCGCCGCATCGCCCATGCCGCTGTTGGCGCACACCACATGCGCGGAAGGAAAGCGCGCCGCGACGCGACCTTCCAGTTGCGGCGTCAGGGCGATCTCGGGCACCAGCATCAGCGCCTGGCCGCCGCGTGCGAGCACAGCATCGATGGCGCGCAGATAGACTTCGGTCTTGCCGCTGCCGGTGACGCCATGCAGCAGCATGACGTGGAAGCCGGCCTGGCCGACGATGGCCGTCACCGCCTCCTGCTGCGCGGCCATCAGTTGCGGCAGCACAGGCGTCGGGACTGGATCAAAAGTTATGTCCCTGGCGCCAGCGCCGGGGACGGTATCCCTTGCGGACGGCGCTGGCGGAGCGGCGATTGACGACCGCGCGGGCTTCGTCATGCGCGGCAGCTTGCCGCGGCGCAGCAGCGGCGGCAGGGCGAAAGAGGTCACCTCACCCAGCGGCGTCTGGTAGTAGCGCGCACAAAATTCGCAGAGCGTCAGCCACTCGGCGGGCAAGGCCGGCATGTCGCGCAGGATGGCAGTGACTTCTTTCAGCTTCGCATCCGGCTGTTCGCTCGCTGTCGCCAGCCCGATGATCATTCCGGTCCGCAATCCCGTGCCGAAAGGCACGGTCACCCGCCGGCCGATATCGCTTTCGTCAGAGTCCGGCGCGAGGTAATCGAAAAGCCTCGGCAGGGGCAGATCAAGGGCAACGCGAACGATGTTCATGCGGGGTCAGATGCTTGCGGACCAATGCTCGAAAAAACTTTGGCATACACCCTCAACTCATTGCTGCGAATGAAAAAATTGCTTACCCACAAATTCTGTGGATAACTTTGTGAGTAAGGGCCCGCTGAAACCCCTAAGTGACCGTCCGGCAAAGGCATTTTCATCTCTGTGCAATATTTGAACAAAATAATATCGTTCAAAAACAGTCAGTTATAGACGGCTATCGGAAGAACCCCGGATTATTGCGGAAACTACAGGGTCCGACGGTTTTCTGTGAGTAAGTCAACAGGCAGAGGCATTTTTGCTCCCTCCCGCAAGCCTTGCAGGACGGCCTTTTTCGGGCTGGCAGGCGGGCCGGACCACGCCCCCGTTGGCCTAAAAAATTAGCCCCTCGCGAAACCGCGCCGGCTGTGGCTGTGCACGGTGTCAACCAGAATTTTTACGTTTTCGGGTGGGGTGAATTGCGAAATCCCATGGCCGAGATTAAAAACGTAGCCGCCCGATTTCCGGCTTTCCGCAGCATCGCTGCCGTAACTGTCCAGCACGCGTCGCGCTTCCGCGGCCACCTTCTCCGGCGAGGCAAACATCGCCATCGGGTCGAGATTGCCTTGCAGCGCAACACGATCGCCTACCCGTCGCCGCGCTTCGCCCAGGTCCGTAGTCCAGTCGAGGCCGACCGCATCGCAGCCGATGTCGGCGATCGCTTCCAGCCACTGGCCGCCGCCCTTGGTGAACACGATGCAGGGCACGCGCTCGCCATCGTGCTCGCGCTTGAGCCCGGCCACGATGCGCTGCATGTAGTCCAGCGAGAACTCGCGGTAAGCCGCGTGCGACAGCACGCCGCCCCAAGAGTCGAAAATCATCACCGCCTGGGCTCCGGACTCGATCTGGGCGTTCAGGTAATCGGTCACCGCGTCGGCCGTCACGTCGAGAATGCGGTGCAGCAGGTCGGGGCGGTCGTAGAGCATGGTCTTGATCGTGCGGTAATCGGTCGCCGAGCCTGAGCCGCCTTCCACCATGTAGCTGGCGAGGGTCCACGGGCTGCCGGAAAAACCGATCAGCGGCACCGAGTTGCCCAGTGCGCGGCGAATCTCAGCCACCGCATCCATGACATAGCGCAAATGCACGTTGGGATCGGGAGCCGTCAGGTCGCGAATCGCCCATTCCTCGCGCAACGGCCGTTCGAATTTCGGCCCCTCGCCCTCGGCAAAATACAGGCCGAGGCCCATTGCGTCGGGCACGGTGAGGATGTCGGAAAACAGGATCGCGGCATCGAGTTCGAAACGCGACAGCGGTTGCAGCGTCACTTCGCAGGCGAGTTGCGGGTTCTTGCACAG
The DNA here is from genome assembly GCA_044344175.1 of Sulfuritalea sp. Classification (GTDB taxonomy): domain Bacteria; phylum Pseudomonadota; class Gammaproteobacteria; order Burkholderiales; family Rhodocyclaceae; genus Sulfuritalea. The sequence continues at coordinate 18,456 of JBIJDJ010000010.1, read as the reverse complement.
TTGCAGGAAACTGCCGGCGCGGCGCCTTGTCTCGTTGTATTCGGGCAGGTAGCGTCCCGCCTGGCGCATCAGCCAGACCGGTGTGTACTCGACGGGTTCGCGCAGCAGGGCGCGCAGGAAGGTGTCGTTCTTGGGGCGGGCCGAGGGTGACATGAGGTGCGATCCAGCGAGGCAAAAACGCAATTATCGCACTAGCGGCCTGTCGGACTTGATTCGAAGGTGCGAATCAAGTCCGACAGGGTGCTAACGTCGCCAGAAGGCCGGTGTCAGCACCACCAGCAGAGTGAAGATCTCCAGCCGGCCGAGCAGCATGGCAAAGGTGCACACCCAGGTCTGAAAATCGGTCAGCACCTCGTAGGTAGTCGCCGGTCCGACCTGGTTCAGCCCCGGCCCGGTGTTGTTGATGCTGGCGACCACGGCGGAGAATGCGGTAACAATGTCCAGCCCGGACAGGGACATGATCAGCGTCATCGAGACAATACTGGCCATGTACATGAAACTGAAAGCCAGCACCGAAAACAGGATGTTCGCCGACACCGGAGAGTCGCCGATGCGCACCGGCCAGACAACATTGGGGTGCATCGCGCGTAGCAGTTCCCGGTACGCCTGCTTGTAGAGGATGATCGCGCGGATCATCTTGATGCCGCCGCCGGTGGAGCCGGCACTGGTGGCAAAACTACTCAGGAACAGCATCCACAGGGGTGCGAAGGCGGGCCACAGGTTGTAATCGGTATTGGCGAAACCGGTGGTAGTTGCAATTGACACGAGATTGAAGGCGGCGAAGCGCAAGGCCGTCGAAAAGTCCGGATAGGTACCCTGCGCCCACAAATAGACCGCGATGCCGAACACGCTGGCAATGGTGACGACAAGAAACCAGCGCGCTTCCGGGTCGTGCAGGTAAGGACGGAACGAGCGGCCGTACAAGGCCAGAAACATCGTCGCAAAGTTCATTCCGGCGAGCAGCATGAAGACAATGGTGACAGCCTCGATGACCGGTGAATTCCAGTAGCCAAAACTTGCGTCATGACTGGAGAAGCCGCCCAGGCCCATGGTCGAGAACGAGTGCATGACGGCATCGAACCAGCTCATGCCGGCCCAGTGCAGGCTGAGAATGCAAAGCAGGGTAACCGCGGCATAAACACCCCAGAGGCCCTTGGCGGTCTGCGTCATGCGCGGTGTCAGTTGGGAATCCTTCATCGGTCCCGGTGTCTCGGCCTTGAACATCTGGCGGCCGCCGATGCCGAGCAAGGGCAGGATGGCGACCGCGAGCACGATCAGGCCCATGCCGCCGAGCCACACCAGCATTCCGCGCCAGAGATTGATCGAGGGTGGCAGCGTGTCAAGATTCGACAACACGGTTGAACCGGTGGTGGTCAGTCCCGACATCGCCTCGAAGTAGGCATCGGTAAACGAAACGCCCAACTGAAACATCAGCGGCATGCCGGCGAAGACCGGAAGAACAGTCCACACCAGCACCACCATCAGAAAGCCGTCCCGCACCTTGAGCTCCCCCTTGACGTGCCGTGCCGACCACCACAGCGCCAGACCGCTGGCCAGGGTCAGCAGGAAGGCTTCGTCATAGGCGGAATTCGCCCCGTCATCCATCCACCACGAAAATGCCAGCGGCACCAGCATGGTCAGCGCGAAGCAGACCAGCAAGACGCCGAACACACGAACCACCGGGTAGTAGCGTTCCATGCCTGTCGCTCAGAAAAAGCTCGCGCCCACCTGAAACAGCTTCTCCACCTGCGGTATCTGCACCTTGCGGGTACAGAACACGATGACGTGATCATCGGCCTCGATCACCGTGTCGTGATGGGGAATGATGACGTAGTCACCCGGCACCGTCAGCGGAAAGCCTTCCCTCATGACCGTCTTCGGCGGGGCCTTGCGCAGGATGGCGCCGATATGCGCGCCCTTGATCACCGGCAGTTCCTCGATGCGGCGCCCGACCACCTTCGAACTGCTGCGGTCGCCATGCACGATGAGCTCCAACGCTTCGGCGGCACCGCGCCGCAAACTATGCACCCGCGCTACATCGCCATGACGGACGAAAGCCAGCAGCGAACCAATCGAAACCTGCGCGGGCGAGAGGCCGATGTCGATCGGCCCGCCCTGCACCATATCCGCATAGGCGCGGCGGTTGATTAGCGCCAGCACACGCTTGCAGCCCAGCCGCTTGGCCAGCGAAGCGGCCATGATGTTGTCCTCGTCGTCGTTGGTGAGCGCGAGGAACATGTCCATCTCGTCGATATTTTCCTGCGCCAGCACGTTCTCGTCGGTCGCTTCGCCGCACAGTACCAGGGCGCCCTTGAAGCGGGTGGCGATCACCTCGGCCCGGCGCGCGTCGCACTCGATCACCTTGACCTCGTGATCCTTCTCCAGCGCGGCAGCCACCCGGGCACCAATGTTGCCGCCGCCGGCGATCATGATCCGCCTGACCGGTTTCTGCATGCGCCGCAACTCAAGCAGCACGGGGCGGATATGTTCCGTGGCAGCGAGCAGGAAGACCTCGTCGCCGGCCTCGATCACGGTTTTCCCGGTAGGGTCCACCGGCTGATGCTCGCGGAAAATTGCCACGATGCGCGCATCGACACCTGCCGGCAAATGCTCGCGCATGGACTGGATCTCCTTGCCCACCAGCAAACCCCCGTCATAGGCGCGCACGCAGACCAGGGTCGCCCTGCCATCGGCGAATTCGAGCACCTGCAGTGCCTCGGGAAATGCCACCAGCCGCGCAATGTAGTCGGTTACGTCCTGTTCGGGGCACATGGCATGGCTGACGGAAAACATGTCGTCGGCGAGCAGGGCGGCGTCGGTCAGGAAGTCGGCCCCGCGCAGGCGCGCAATGCGCGTCGGAACATTGAACATATGCCGCGCGATCTTGCAGGCGACCAGATTGGTCTGGTCGGACTGCGTCACCGCCACCAGCATCTCGGCATCCTCGATGCCGGCGTTCCTCAGCACGGAGGGCAGAGCCGCATTGCCCATTACGGTGCGCACGTCCAGCCGGTCGGCCAGTTGCACCAGACACGGGGCATTCTGGTCCACTACCGTCACGTCATTGGTTTCCGAGGCCAGCGCCTCGGCCACTGAGGCGCCGACCTGGCCGGCGCCGAGGATGATGATTCGCATGGTGTCTGGCCTAACGGAGTCCGAGGTCTTTCAGCTTGCGGTACAGGTGGGTGCGCTCCAGCCCGGTCTTTTCCGCCAGGCGCGTCATGTTGCCGCCGTCTTTCGCCAGATGGTATCCAAAATACATGCGTTCGAAGGCTTCGCGTGCATCGCGTAGCGGCAGTTCGATGACTTCCGGCGCAAGGCCCGCCGGCGCCAGGTTGGGTTCACCGGCGGGTGCCAGCAGTTGCAGCGCCTCTTCTTCGCCGATCTCCTCGCCCAGGCTGGCCAGCGCCAGCGACTTGACCGCCGCCTTGAGTTCGCCATAGCCGCCGCTCCAGACATGCTGGCGCAGGGCATTGAGGGCGGCACTGGAAAACCGGCGCAGCGGAATTTCGTCGCTTTCCATCAACTGGGTCAGCAGATGCGCCGCAATGTCCGGCACTTCGTCTTTCAACTCGGCCAGGCCGGGTACGCCCAGCCCGGTTTCGAACAGGTGCGCGAGTCCGGCTTCGTCCCAACCCAGGACCAGCAGTTCCGCGCTGCCGTGCGTGGTTGCCGCGACCAGACGCAGGCTGTAACGGTCGAGACGCTCGGCGGCGAACAGCAGGTTTTTCTGCTGCAAACGGGTCAGGCGCGCCAGTTCCTCGCACCACAACACCCCCCCCGCGGCGCGTTGCAGGATCTCGGTGCTGAGGGGATTGGACTCGTGCGCCAGATCGATCCATGGCTTGCCGGCGACCTGCGCCGAGCGAGCCACCAGTTCGACGATGCCGCCCGGCGCCGAGCGCAGCAGCAGCAGCGGGCTCTTGGCCAGCACCTGGTCCAGCCGGCGCTTGAGGTCGCGCAGCGGGCCCGGGCGCGCAAACGCACCGAGCGAAAGGCCGCCGCCGACATTACGAGCGCTACGCTCGAGCGCCTTCTTCACCGCCGCCAGCAGCTTTTGCATGCCGATCGGCTTCTCGAGGAAATCCATTGCGCCGATCCGCGTCGCTTCCACTGCCGTGTCGATCGTGGCGTGCCCCGACATCATCACCACCGGCATGTTGAGCTGGCCGTTGCCGGACCACTCCTTCAGCAAGGTAATGCCATCGGTATCAGGCATCCAGATGTCGAGCAGGACCATGTCGGGACGCCCGGCCTCGCGCGCCGCCCGCGCCCCCGCGGCGTTTTCCGCCAGTTGAACATCGTGACCCTCGTCGCGCAGGATTTCGAAAAGCAGTTCGCGTATTCCGACTTCGTCATCCACCACCAGTATTTTCGGCATTTTCCTAAACCCCTTTTGCCGCACCCTGCGTTGCCAGAGGCAACCAGATGCTGACCTCTCCACCATGATCGTTGGCGAGTCGAATCTCGCCGCCGTGGTCATCCACGATCTTCTTCACGATCGCCAAGCCCAACCCGGTACCCCTTGATTTGGTCGTGACGTAGGGCTCGAAGGCGCGCGAAAGAATCTGCGGCGGAAAGCCCGGACCATTATCCCTGACCGTCAGTCGCACGCGCCCGGCGTCCTGCACCGTGCTGATGGCGATCCGCGCTGCGGCGACCCCGGCGAGGGCATCCTGCGCGTTGGTCAGGACATTATGCAGCACCTGACGCAACTGATTGGCATCGGCCAGCACCGGCGGCACGGGAGTCGGCGCCGGCACTACGGCGATTGCGGCGCGCGACTCCTCGTAGAGCCCCAGCACCTCGCCCAGCAGCGCCGTCAGATCGACCGCAGCCAGCTGCGGCAGCGGCGTGCGCGCGTAATCGCGGAAATCATTGACCATGTTCTTCATCGCCTCGACCTGATTGACGATGGTCTGCGTGGCGCGATCCAGCAATTCACGCGATGCGCCCGTCAGCTGGTCGGCCAGTTTCAGCTGCAGCCGCTCGGCCGAAAGCTGGATCGGCGTCAGCGGGTTCTTGATTTCGTGGGCCAGGCGCTGTGCCACCTCGCCCCAGGCGGCGGAACGCTGCGCGGCGATCAGCCGGGTGATGTCGTCGAACACCACCACATAGCCACCTCCGCCACCACCCGCAGCCGGCAGCGCAGTGCCGCGCACCAGCAATGCCTGCGGCATGCCGTCCGGACGCGCGATTTCAAGTTGCTCCTGCCATTCGTCACCGCGCCCGGCGAAACCACCGAGGATCGCCCCGGCCAGGGTCTCATGGCGCGGCCAGTCCCGCAGTCGCGTCTGCTCGAAGCCGGCGAGATCATCGCCGAGGATGGCCTGGGCGCCACGGTTCGCCGCGCGCAGCCGAAAGCGTAAATCGAAAGCCAGCACGCCAGCCGACAGGTTGGCCAGCACGGACTCCAGATAGGCCTGTGCCGCTTCGGTCTCCAGGCGATGATGTTCCGCCTGCGCCCGCGCCTCACCCAGTTGATGCGTCATGCTGTTGAAGGAATGGGTCAGCACGCCCAGTTCGTCGGAGGCTGCCACCGTGGCGCGTGGCGTGAAGTCGCCGGCCGCCACCGCCTGCGTGCCTTCGGCCAGGATCAGCAACGGGCGCGCCAGGCGCTCGGCCAGAAAAAACGCCAGGGCAATCGCCGAGAACAGCGCCAGCAACAAGGCCAGTGTCAGTGTCAGCGTGTAAATGTGCTTGAGGCCGGCCCGCCCGAGTTGCAGCTCCTGGTAATCGCGGTGCGCGGCTTCGACGCTTTCCGCACTCCTGGCGATCGACACCGGCACCGCCAGCGTCAATTGCAGGATGCGCGGCTCGGGATTGAAGCCGCTGCCACTCACGGGGGCCAGCGCGCGCACCATCAGGCCGCCGCTCGGTGCATCGCCAATCTGTGCCAGGCCGCGCCCGCCGCGCGCGGCACGCAACTGACTCGGCACCGGAACCGAGGGCAGCAGGCTGCCCATCTCGCCGGAACTGCTGCCCAGCACCTGGCCGGAGAGCGTCAGCAGGGTCGCGCTCTGCGCACCGGTCTGTTCGCGCAGCCGGTTCAGGCGGCTCGGGCTGACCATCGCGGCATCACCCAGATCCAGCGCCGCATCGCGGGCCTTGGCCAGCAAATCAGCCTGCAAGCCATCGAGCACGCTGCGTCCGAGGTTGAGGCCACCTTCCAGGGCTTTATCGACGCGCACATCAAACCAGGAGTCGATGCTCTTCACCGCGAACTGCATCGACACGCCATACACCAGCGCACCGGGCAGCACCGCCATCAATGACAGCATCAGCAGCAGGCGGGATTTCAGGCGGGAGCCGAAGACGCCACCCTTGAAATCGCGCCGCAGGCGCCGCAACTGGAGGCCGACCAGCACCAGCAGCGCCACGGCGGCGGCCCCGTTGATCGCCAGCAGCCAGGTGTAGTTCGCGGCGAACAGCGCCGTGTTGGCCGACGCCGATGCCAGCAGGAACAGCAGGATGGCGCCGAGGGCGGCGATAACCGCCAGGGCGACTCTCACTGGACCACCCTCCCCCCGGCCCCCTGCCCAAGGCAGGGGGTGACGGTGGTTCGCCGCTGCGCGGCTCCGGAGCTTGGCTGCGCCCCCCTTGGAACGGCCCGGCGGGAAGCGCTCATGGCGCCACCACGGGCGCGACGAATTGCCAGCGCAGCACCCTGGTCTCCACCTGCAAGTCGCGATCCATAATGGCATCGACCTGGAAGGGCTTGGGCAGCTGGCTGCGGTCGAGCGCCAGACGCACCGCCGCCTCGTAGGTCTCGCCGGCCTTGAGTGCGTCCTTGTCCAGCACCGGCAGCGCCGCGATGCGCCCGACCACGCGCATCGCCTCCGCCAGGCTGCCGAAATTCTGGTGCAGGTTGCCGGTGGTCAGGCGATATTGCCGCGTCAGGCTGCTGTAGGCCAGGCGGTAGCCCAGACTGCGGGTGGTGACGTGTTCATTGACCCAGTACTTGCGGCTGCGCTCGAGCACGAATTCGAGATTGAAGTAGAGCGGCACACCGCGCGCCACGGCGTCTTCCAGCCGGTTGCCGAGATCCACCGTGAATTCCGCGGACAACGTGTAGCCGTCTTCGCCGGGCGTCAGTGCTGCGCGCTGCGGTTCGATGCTGCCGGCCTGGGCGCACGCCGCCGCAAGCAGCAGCAGGAGCAGCAGCCCGACTTCAAGCCTTTTGCAGCAGCGCGTAATAAAAGCCGTCATGTTCGGCATCGGGCAAATGGTGCGTTTGTGCGTCACGGGTTGTCGCTGCGGGTGTTGCATATAAGGTCGGCAGATGCCGGGCATCGGCATGGCGGCCGACGAAGGCTTCCACCCGGGCGCCATTCTCCTCCCCGAATACCGAGCAGGTGGCATAAACCATTTTGCCACCGGGGGCGAGAGTGCGCCACAAGGCATCGACAATAGCCGCTTGCGTTGTTGCAAAACCGGCAATGTCCGACTCGCGGCGCAACCATTTTGCATCCGGGTGGCGACGCACCACGCCGGAGGCCGAACAGGGTACATCGGCCAGTATGCGATCGTAGTGACGCCCGTCCCACCAGGTGCCGACGTCGCGCGCATCGGCCACTTTCACCGTTGCCGCCAGCCCGAGGCGCTTCAGGTTGCCGGTGATGCGCGCGGCGCGCGGCGCATCGGCATCGAGCGCAGTCAGTTCGATGTCAGCGCTTTCCAGCAGGTGCGCCGCCTTGCCGCCGGGCGCCGCGCAGGCATCCAGCACGCGCATGCCGGCGTGCACGTCGAGCAGGCCCGCCGCGGCTTGCGCGCCCCAGTCCTGCACCGAACACAGGCCGGCGGCAAAACCCGGGATGCGCTCCACCGGCAGCGGCTTTTCGATCAGGATGGCAGTCGCGTCCAACGCGCGCGCCGCAATCCCGGCGGCGTCGAGCTGATTCAGAAAGTCGGCGCCGGTGACACGGCGCCGATTGACGCGCAGGCACAGCGGCGGATGCGTATTACCGGCAGCAAGGACGGCTTCCCAATGCGCCGGATGATCCCGCTGCAGGCGCGCGATCCACCATGCCGGATGCTGCCAGCGCGCCACCGGGTCGGCGTCCGCCAGGGCCAGAAGTTCTTCGCGCCGGCGCAGGAAACTGCGCAGCACACCATTGACCAGGCCCTTGAACTGCCCCCGCGCCAGGCGCGCCGCGGCCGTGACCGCCTGGTCCACCACCGTGTGAGCTTCCTGCGGTCGCGCTTCGAGGCGCGTCAGGGCGATCAGTAGCAGGCCGCGCAACTCGGGGTTCTTTACCGGACGCTCGAGCAACAGGCCGAGCAGGAAGTCGCCGCGACCGAAGGCACGCAGCGCCGGATAGGCCAGGTCCATGGTCGCTGCGCGCAATGGCGCGGCAAGCCCGGCGCGGGCCAGTGCGGCGTCGAAGTTGCGGCCGGCAAGCACGGCGGCGAACAGGCTGGCTGCCGCGTGCAAAGATTCGGCGAGGGGGGGAAGCATCTGCATCAAACGAAGAATAGCAGCCCGTCCGGTGCGGTACCGGCAAGGAACGGTCAATCCGGCTGCAGAGTGCTGCCATGCAAAAAGTCGGCGGCGGTGACACGGCGGCCACCGGGCTTTTGCAGTTCGGTGAGGCGCAAGGCACCTTCGCCGCAGGCAACGACGATGCCCGTGGTATCGGCAGTCAGCACCTGACCCGGCCGGCCGCCGGCGGCTACCGCGTCACTGCGCCAGACCTTGACCGGCTCGCCGGCGAGGTTCACCACCGCGCCGGGAAAGGGATTGAAGGCGCGTACCTTGTGCGCCAGGAGTGCGGCCGGCTGGCTCCAGTCGAGCCGGGCCTCGGCCTTGTCGATCTTGCCGGCATAGGTCACCCCGGCGTCGGGCTGCACCACGGGAACCAGGTCGTCAAAGCGTGCCAGCGCCGCCACCACGAGCCTGGCGCCAAGCTCGGCAAGCCGATCATGCAGCGCAGCCGCGCTGTCCCGGGCGTCGATGTCGATGGCCTCGGCCAGCAGCATGGGACCGGTATCCAGTCCGGCTTCTACTTGCATGATGGTGATGCCGGTTTGCGCGTCGCCGGCCTCGATGGCGCGCTGTATCGGCGCCGCGCCGCGCCAGCGCGGCAGCAGCGAGGCATGGATGTTGATGCAGCCGCGACGCGGCAGGTCGAGCACGGCCTGCGGCAGGATAAGGCCGTAGGCGGCCACCACCATCAATTCGGCGCCGCGTTCTGCGCAGGCGGCGCGGATCGGCTCATGCGTCGCCGGATCCTTCAGGCGCTCGGGCTGGGACACCGGGATGCCATGGGCCAGCGCCAGTTTTTTTACGGCGGATGCCTGCAGGGTCATGCCGCGCCCGGCAGGACGGTCGGGCTGGGTCAGCACCAGCACCACCTCATGGCCGGCGGCCAGCAGGGCTTGCAGTGCCGTCGCAGCGAATTCGGGTGTGCCGGCGAAAATCAGGCGCATCAAAAAGTCTCACGCGACTGCTTCAGCAGCTTGCTCTTGATGCGGGTCTGCTTGAGGCGCGAGAGGTATTCGACGAAGACCTTGCCCTCGAGATGATCTATTTCGTGCTGGATGCACACGGCGAGCAGGTCGTCGGCTACCAGCTCGAAGGGCTGTCCATCGAGGCCCAGCGCGCGCACCCGGATGTGGCTGGCGCGCTTGACCGTGTCGTAGATGCCGGGCACCGACAGGCAGCCTTCCTCGCCCTCGCATTCGCCGGATTTCTCCAGCAGTTCGGGGTTGATGAAGGTCTGCAAGCAAGACTTGTCTTCCGAGACATCGATCACGATCAGGCGCACAAGCCGGTCTACCTGCGGCGCCGCGAGGCCGATGCCGGGCGCGGCATACATGGTTGCGGCCATGTCGGCGGCAAGGCGGCGGATGTTCGCATCCACCTGTGTGACCGGGGCTGCTTTCCTATGCAACCGCGGGTCGGGGTAACGCAATATCTGTAATAAGGCCATGAAACCGCTCTTGAAAGAATTGATGCAGGGGGAATTGTCGGGCAGAATCGGGCAGACACTCGGTTGGTTCGCCATCCATACAGACACTCGGCCAGGAGATCACGCCATGCGTCGCATTATATCTGCGCTGCTCATCAGCATTTCTACCACCCTGGCGGTCGCCCAGGGAACCGCGCCCCTGCAACTGACCGATGGCGCACCCGACCGTTATGTGGTCAAGTCCGGCGACACGCTGTGGGGGATCGCCAGCAAGTTCCTCAAGGATCCCTACCGCTGGGGTGAACTGTGGAAGCTGAACGCGGAGGAAATCAAGAATCCTCAGCGCATCTATCCCGGCCAGGTCATTGTGCTCGACAAGAGCGGCAACGAGCCCCAACTCAAGCTGGTGACCGTCACCGAACAACGCCACGAATATGTCGACCCGCTGAGGAAGGCCATCCCTTCCATCCCGGCACAGGCTATTGAGCCCTTCCTGAGTGAGCCGCGGGTGATCGATCCCTCCCTTCTCGCTGCCGCTCCGCGTGTCGTCGCCTTGCAAGACAACCGCGTAGTCGCCGGCGCCGGCGATACCGTCTATGCCTCCGCGGCCACCGCCACGGAAAGGCTCTTTCCGATATTCCTCCAGGGCGACGCCCGGTTCACCCCCGGAAACGACGAGGTCGCTGCGGCCCAGCCCAAGTCCTGGCAATTGTTTCGGCCCAGCAAACCGCTTGTCGATCCCGACACCGGGGAGACGCTCGGTTACGAATCCGTGTTCCTCGGCACCGCGCGCATGACCCAAGGCGGCGTGCCGTCGAGCTACCTGGTGCTCACCGCGAAAATGGAAATCCAGCGCGAGGACCAGCTGCTGCCGGCACCGCGACAGGATGTGCCGAGCTACATACCGCGTGCGCCGATAAGCATGATCACGGGCAAGGTGCTCGCCATCTATAGCGGAGTGACCTACGGCGGCCCGCAAACCATCGTCACGCTCAATCGCGGCAAGGCCGACGGCCTGGAAATCGGGAACGTACTCGCCATCGATACGGCCGGCAAGAAAGTGATATATCGCGCACAGGATGAAAGGACCGACTACCTATTGCCCGATACCCGCAATGGGCTGATGTTCGTTTTCCGCGTCTACGACCGTATCTCCTACGCCCTGATAATGAACGCAACGAACCCGGTGCTGGTCGGCGATCTCGTGCATACCCCCTGATTCGAGCCGCACCCGCTGCGGCCGGCCCGCAATCGTGCATCCCGGACACCAGATGAGCGATCGCGGCGAGCTCTCTTCCTGGTTGCGCCTGACGCTGATCCCGGGGGTCGGTGGCGAAGCCCGGCGCGCACTGCTCAAGGCCTTCGGCCTGCCACAGGCGATTTTCGAAGCCAGTCCGCAGGCACTCTCCGCGATCATCGGTCCCGCCCTGGCGGAGCTCCTGTTGCGCCATGAGTGCAACGCCGGAATCGATGCGGCGCTGGACTGGGCGGCCGAGCCCGGCAACCAGCTGCTGACCCTGGCCGATGCGGATTACCCGCAGAGCCTGCTGAGTTCCGACGATCCCCCGATCCTGCTCTACGCCAAGGGCAATACCTCGACGCTCAATCGCCCGATGCTGGCCGTGGTCGGCAGCCGCAACGCCACCGCCCAGGGCGTGCGCGACGCCGAGGCCTTTGCGCAAGTGCTTGGCGATGCCGGGCTGACCATCGTCAGCGGCCTGGCGCTGGGCATCGATGCCGCCGCCCATCGCGGCGCGCTGGCTTCGGCGGCGGGCACGGTAGCGGTCATCGGCACCGGCGCCGACCGCCTCTATCCAGCACGCAACGAGGCTCTGGCACGCACCATTGCGGAAAAAGGCGTGGTTCTCAGCGAGTTCCCCCTCGGCACGCCGGCGCTAGCGTCCAACTTCCCGCGCCGCAACCGCATCATTGCCGGCCTTGGGCTGGGCTGCCTGGTGATTGAAGCAGCCCTGCGCAGCGGATCACTGATCACGGCACGGCTGGCGGGGGAATCCGGGCGCGAGGTGTTTGCCATTCCCGGTTCTATCCATTCCCCCCTGTCGCGCGGCTGCCATCAATTGATACGCCAGGGGGCCAAGCTGGTCGAATCGGCCCAGGACATCCTCGAGGAATTGCGTTGGGAAGCGCAGCCTGCTGCAAGTACCACCGACGAAGGCACCTCCGTGGCACTGAATGACAATGAAGAGCAAGTGCTCGCTTTCATGGGCCACACCCCCTGCGCACTTGACACGCTTTCTGCCCGCAGCGGCTTGACGCCCGCTGACCTTCTTGCCATGCTATTGCCCATGGAACTCGCCGGGCGCGTTGCCCAGTTGCCCGGTGGTCTCTACCAAAAACTTCACTAACTTGTATGGTCGCCACGACCATCCCCGTGCCATGAAATCGTTAAAGGCGAACTGAACGCCCGCCCCTCCCATCCCCCCTCGCGGGGAGGCTATTAATTGGCTCGCTTCGCTCGTCTATCGCCAGTCGCTCCGAACGAGTTATTTCACCCTAACAATCATGATCGACATACTGGTTTACCTGTTCGAGAACTACCTGCCCGATGCCTGCCCGGCACCCGAGGTGCTGGCCAGGAAACTCTCGGCGGCGGGTTTCGGCAGCGATGACATCAGCGCTGCGCTGTCCTGGCTCGATGGCCTTGCAGGGGAAGAGGCCGCAAGTTGCAGCAGCCAAGCACTGGCCGGTTCCATAAGAATCTACGACGAGGACGAGCAGGAACGGCTACCTGCCGCCTGCCGCGGCTTCATCACCTTCCTTGAGCAGCATGACGCCATCGATGCGCCCCTGCGCGAGGCCATCATCGAACGCGCCCTGGCCCTGCCGGACGCCGAAGTCAGCCTTGACCGGCTCAAGGTCATCGTGCTTGCCGTGATCTGGCGTTACCGCCACGAAGTCGATGCCCTGATCCTCGAGGAACTGCTCGCCGAAGACAGCGACGACGAGGATTCCGGCGGCGGCGAAGACGTCACCCGCATTCTGCTGAATTAATTCCCGGCTTGCGTATTTGTGAGCGGCGCGCTTATGATGCGCCGCTCCCGCAGGCCCACTTTGGCCCACACATTCCATTTCGAGCACCGCGAGCCTCCGTCACCCCCTTTCCCGGAAAGGGGTCGGGGGGAAAGCCCACACTATGAAACAGCTGATCATCGCCGAGAAACCTTCCGTCGCCCAGGATATTGCCAAGGCGCTGGGCGGTTTCACCAAGACCGGCGACTACTTCGAGAGCGACGACTACGTCCTGTCATCGGCCATCGGCCACCTGCTGGAACTGGCGGTGCCCGAGGAATTCGACGTCAAGCGCGGCAAATGGAGTTTTACCCATCTGCCGATGATTCCGCCGCATTTCGCGCTGAATCCGATCGAGAGAACCCAGGAACGCCTGCGCCTGCTGACCCGCCTGATCAAGCGCAAGGACGTCACCGGCCTGGTCAATGCCTGTGACGCCGGGCGCGAAGGCGAACTGATTTTCCGCTACGTCGCGCAGCACGCCCTGGGCGCCAAGCAAAAACCCGTGCGCCGCCTGTGGCTTCAGTCTATGACGGCCACCGCGATCCGCGATGGCTTCGCCCACCTGCGCACCGACCATGAAATGCTGCCGCTGGCCGATGCCGCGCGCTGCCGCTCGGAAGCCGACTGGCTGATCGGCATCAACGGCACGCGCGCCATGACCGCCTTCAACTCGAAGGAAGGCGGCTTCTACAAGACACCGGTCGGTCGCGTGCAAACGCCGACCCTGGCGATCATGGTCGAGCGCGAAAGCCGCATCCGCGCCTTCGTCTCGCGCGACTACTGGGAAGTCGAAGGCGAATTCCAGTGCCTCGCCGGCACCTACCGCGGCCGCTGGTTTGACGAGAAATTCAAGAAGGCCGAGGATGAGCACGCCACTGCCTCCCGCCTCTGGGACAAGGCGAAGGCCGACGCCCTGCGCAAGAAATGCCTCGGCCAGCACGGCACGGTGGAAGAGGAAAGCAAGCCCAAGACCGAGGCCTGCCCGATGCTCTACGACCTCACCAGCTTGCAGCGCGAGGCCAACGGCCGCTTCGGCTTCTCGGCCAAGAACACGCTGGGCATCGCCCAGGCCCTGTATGAAAAACACAAGGCACTGACCTACCCGCGGACCGACAGCCGTCACCTGCCCGAAGACTACATCGGCACCGTCAAGGAAACCCTCGCCGCTATGGCCGGCACGCCCTACGCAACGTTTGCCGGCGCCATCATCAAGAACGGCTGGGTGCACCCGAACAAGCGCATTTTCAACAATGCCAAGGTGTCGGACCACTTCGCCATCATCCCCACCGGCGCCGCGCCGAAGAACCTTTCCGAGCCGGAACAGAAGATCTACGACCTGGTCACCAAGCGCTTCCTCGGGATCTTCTATCCCTCCGCCGAATACAACATCACCACGCGGATTACCCGCATCGAGCAGGAGGCCTTCAAGACCGAGGGCAAGGTGCTGGTGACCCCGGGCTGGCTCGCCGTGTATGGCAAGGAATCGCAGGAGACCCGCGAGGAAGCCGGCGAAAACCTGAACCTGCCGCCGCTGGAAAAGAACGAGCGGATCTGGGCCAAGGATGTCGAGGTCAAGACCAAGGCCACCCAGCCGCCACCGCGCTTCACGGAAGCCACGTTGCTGACCGCCATGGAAGGTGCCGGCAAGCTGATCGAGGACGAGGAACTGCGCGAGGCCATGTCCGAGCGCGGGCTCGGCACCCCGGCCACGCGCGCCGCCACCATCGAGGGCCTGCTCGCCGAGGAATACCTGCACCGCAATGGTCGCGAATTGCAGCCGACGGCCAAGGCCTTCTCGCTGCTGTTCGCGCTGGAGAACCTCGGTGTGGACGAAATCCGCTCGCCCGAGCTGACCGGCGAATGGGAGTTCAAGCTGAGGGAGATGGAACACGGTCGCCTCGGCCGCGACGAATTCATGAACCACATCATGGACAAGACGCGCGAGATGGTCGAGCGCATCAAGACCGGCGAACTGCCGGAGGCCGCTTTCTCCACGCTGAAGACACCCTGCCCGCGCTGCGGCGGAGTGCTTCAGGAAAACTACAAGAAGTTCCAGTGCAAGTCCTGCGACTACAGCCTGTGGAAGATCGTCGCCAGCCGGCAATGGGAGCCGGAGGAAATGGACGAACTCCTGACGAAGCGCGTGATCGGCCCCCTGCAGGGCTTCCGCAGCAAGATGGGGCGGCCCTTCGCGGCAATGATCAAGCTCAAGGACGACCACATGCCGGAATTCGATTTCGGCCAGTCGGACGCCGACGCCGATGGCGAGGAAGTTGATTTCTCGACACAGGAGACGCTCGGCGCCTGCCCGAAATGCAGCGCGCGCGTCTTCGAGCACGGCATGGCCTATGTCTGCGAAAAAGCCGTCGGCGCGGGCAAGACCTGCGATTTCCGCTCCGGCAAGGTGATCCTGCAACAGGAAGTCGCGCGCGGCGACATGCAGAAACTGCTGGCAACCGGCAAGACCGACCTGCTCAAGGGCTTCATCTCGAACAAGACGCGGCGCAAGTTTTCCGCCTACCTGGTGCGCGATCCGGCGACCGGCAAGGTGGGCTTCGAGTTCGAGCCGAGGGCGCCGAGGGCGGGGGCGAAACCTTCCGCCAAGGCCGCCGAGGCAAAGCCTGCGAAAGCTGCAAGCGGCGTCAAAGCAGCAGTCGGCGCTGGCGATGCGGCGCCGAAACCCGTGGTGAAGAAAGCCGCAGCCAAGAAGCCGCCGACCAAGAAGCCTGCGGCAAAGAAGGCAGTCGCCAAACCTGCGGTAAAAAAGGCGACGGCCAAGAAGGCTTGATGACCGACGCGGTGCCGCTCGCCCGCGCTGTCCTCGACTTCTGGTTCCTGCCGCCGGACCACCCCGGTCACGGCGCTTACCGCGCCGAGTGGTTTCGCAAGGATGATGGCTTCGATGCCACCATACGCGAGCGTTTTGGCGCCGCGGTAGAAGCGGCGTTTACGTCTCCGAGCGGGAGGTCGGGGATGGTATCCACAGGAAGCGGAACTCCCGGTGCAGGATCCGATGAAGCGCAACTTGCGCGCATCCTGCTGCTCGACCAGTTCACCCGCAACATTTTCCGCAATACGCCGCGGGCCTTCGCCGGCGGCGCGCAAGCCCTGCGACTTGCGGAAGAACTGGTGGCCGCAGGCCGTGACAAGAACCTTTCCCCCTGGCAACGCTGGTTTGCCTACCTGCCCTTCGAGCACAGCGAAACCCTGCTCGACCAGGAGCGCTCGGTCGCGCTCTTCGCCGGACTGCGCCGCGAGATGCAGCAGGAGGCATTTGACAGCGCCTACGCCTATGCCGTTCGGCATCGCGACGTGATTGAGCGCTTCGGCCGCTTTCCCCATCGCAATGCCTTCCTCGGCCGAGAATCGACTGCGGCGGAAGTCGATTTCCTCAAGCAGCCCGGTTCGTCGTTCTGACACCATCCGGCGATGGAATCGCCGCGACGCCGATCTAATCGGCGAGCCGCGAGTGATTCAGAAAGGGTAACGGTGCTAACATTAGCGGTGAGTGCTGCTATGCAGCAATAACGCAGACGCATGGCGCAACTTTACGAACGGGAAGTCATGGACGCGAAGTATCTATTAGGCATCCAGGAAATCGATGTCCAGCATTCGGGGATTTTCGCCGCAATGGAATCCTTGCAAAAGCTCGATCGGGAAAGCGTTCCACTGCAACCGGTTGCGCCGGCGCTCAAGAAGCTTCGCGAACTGCTAGTCGAGCATTTCGACTACGAAGAATCCTTCATGGGGTCGATCGACTGTCCTGACCGGCAAGAGCACAAGCAGAAGCATGCCGAACTGCGGCGGTTGCTCGAAGACTGCGTCAGCACAAGCTCGCCAACGGCAATCGATGGCAGCTTGAGCCGCGAGCTGGGGGGCAGGATTTCCGATCACCTGCTGGAGTACGACGTCAAGATGGGAAAGGCCGTCGAAAATCTGGTTGCCCAACTCAGGCATCACGAGGCCGAAGAAAAAATTTAGGCCGGCCGGCGCCGATAGCCGACAGGACAAGGTGCTCCGCTCTGGCGAAGTGGAGACTACTCGTCAGCTTATGCGTGGGGCCTCGGCCGGCGAGGTTTCACATACCCCGCAAGATGAGACTTGGTGCGGCAAGTCCCGGAAAAGACTTGCCGCAAAATCCCTCAGCGATGCCGCTGCCCACTGTGATGGCTGGCGGGCTTGGCGGCGCCACCCCCGCCTCCTGAACGGGCCGGACGCGGTGCGCCGCTGCGGTTGCCGCTGCCGCTGCGGGTGCGCGCCTGGGCCGGCTTTTGTGCCGGCGGACGGCCCGCGGCGGGACGCGGCACCGAATGATTATGCTGCGGCTCGAAACCGGGCATGACCGAAGTCGGGATCTCGCGCTTCAAGAGGCGCTCGATGTCGCGCAACTGGATGCGCTCGTCACTGCTGACGAGACTCAGCGCTTCGCCGCTGGCACCGGCGCGGCCGGTGCGGCCGATGCGATGGATGTAGTCCTCGGGCACATTGGGCAGTTCGAAATTCACCACGCGCGGCAGCGAATCGATATCGAGGCCGCGTGCGGCGATGTCGGTGGCGACCAGCGCCGCCAACTTGCCGGCCTTGAAATCGGCCAGCGCCCGGGTGCGGGCGTTCTGCGACTTGTTGCCATGCAGGGCGGCGGTGCGCACGCCGGATTGCTCGAGCTTCTTGGCCAGTGCGTCGGAGCCATGCTTGGTGCGGCAGAACACCAGCACCTGGTGCCAGCCGTGGGCGGCGAAGAGGTGCAGCAGCAGGTCGCGCTTCTTGTCCTGGTCGACCTTGATCACTGAATGCGAGACCAGTTCTGCCGGCGCGTTGCGCCGCGCGACTTCGACCAGGGCCGGGTCCTTAAGGACGGCGTGGGCCAGTTCGCGCACTTCGGCGGCGAAGGTGGCGGAGAACATCAGGTTCTGCCGGACTTTCGGCAACTTCTCGATGATGCGGCGGATGTCGCGGATGAAGCCCATGTCGAACATGCGGTCGGCTTCGTCGAGGACGAGAGTCTGCACTTTCGACAGATCGACGGTGCGCTGACCGAGGTGGTCGAGCAGGCGCCCGGGGGTAGCGACGAGAATGTCGATGCCGCGGCGCAGGGTCTGGATCTGCGGATTGATGCCGACGCCGCCGAACACGGCGAGGCTGCGCAGGCCGGTGTGGGCGCCGTAGACGCGCACACTTTCCAGGACCTGGGCGGCGAGTTCGCGCGTCGGCACCAGGACCAGCACGCGCGGCGCGGTGTGGGTGACCTTCTGCAAAGGAGTCACGAGCGGGTTGGTCAGGCGCTGCAGGATGGGCAGCACGAAAGCTGCAGTCTTTCCAGTGCCGGTCTGGGCCAAGGCCTCGAGATCGC
Source organism: Sulfuritalea sp. (assembly GCA_044344175.1). GTDB lineage: Bacteria > Pseudomonadota > Gammaproteobacteria > Burkholderiales > Rhodocyclaceae > Sulfuritalea. Next base: position 162 of record JBIJDJ010000010.1, on the reverse strand, counting down.
GACCGGCGAGGATGTGGGGAATGGCCTGTTGCTGGACCGGGGTGGGCGTGGTGTAGCCCTGCTCGCCAATGGCGCGCAGGAGCTCGGCCGAAAGGCCGAGGTCGGTGAACTGCATGTTGATTACCTCTGAAGCCGACCCCCGCACACGTGCAGGCCAATCTG
>JBIJDJ010000258.1:0-2957 GCA_044344175.1 Sulfuritalea sp. | reverse complement strand
GTTCTGCAGGAAGCGCTGGAACTCCGGTTCCTTGCGGTAGGCGCCGCTGGCGACGTACTCGAACGACGAGGTGAAGTGGAAGGGCCGCACGTAGGCTTCCACGCGGAAGACTTCGCGGCCGCGGTCATCGAAGAACAACACGCTCGGCGTGTAGCTGATCCTGAGTTCCCGGCCCCAGGCTTCCGCCGTCGTGCCGCGCCCGTCCGGCGTGGTCAGTGCCTCGCGACCGGATAGCGAAAAGCGTGCGACGTCGAGCTTTGAAATTGCCGCCAGGGTCTTGTCGCGCTTGAAGCCTTCCTCGTGCAGTTCATCGCAGGGCGCGCAGTGGCGCGTCTCGAACAACACGGCCAGCGGCTTGTCGCCGGCCTTGCGCGCAAGGTTGAAAGGCGGCTTCATGAAGAAAGCCTGGCCATGGAGCGTGCTGCTGGCGCCGGTCTGCGGCACGGCCTTCATGTGCTCGGCGAACGGCAGCTTGTTTTCCAGCCGTTTCACCGAATAATCCAGAGCCGCGGAGAAGCGATGCGGCGGGTAATAGCCGTTGATGCGGGCGATGATGTTGCCCTTCTCGTCAAGCAGCAGCAGCGTCGGCGTGAATTGCACCTTGAGGAATCTGGCGAACTCCTTTTCGCTGCGCACCTTGCCGTCGAACCAGGTCACCTCGCGGTCGCCGAACAGGTTGAAGGCGATCGGCAGGAAGTGTTTCGCCGTCTTGTCCACGATGGCCTTCTGCGTGAAACTGGTCTGCATCAGTTCCTTGCAGTAGGGGCAACCGACCTGGCCGAAATACAGCAGCAGGCGCTTGCCCGACTTGGCGGCCTGCGCCGCGTCGTCCGGCAGTTCGAGCAGGGTTTCGACGAATACCGGCGGCAGGACTTCATCGCCGATCTGGGCAAAAGTCGGCGCCGGCGACACGGCGAAAAACATGGCCACGAGGATCAGCAGCCTGCGCATTTCAGCCGCCCACAATAACCAGGTGAACCCGGTAGGGACCATGCGCGCCGAGCACGATGGTCTGCTCGATGTCGCCGGTGCGCGACGGGCCCGAAATGAAATTCACGGCGCGCGGCAAGGTGCCGAGTTCCTTGCGCGCCAGATCCCAGGCGTCTTCCATGTAGGCCACAATGCGTGCAGCCTGTACCACCGCGATGTGGGTTTCCGGCAGCAGGCTGACCGCCGCCGGGGTATCGGGCGAGGAACACATCATCAGCGTGCCGGTTTCGGCCACGGCGCAGAAACAACCGGTGATGCCGACCAGATCCGCATCGCGCGCGCCGCGCGCTTCGACCGTGAGCCCCGCGGCCGCCCAGTCCAGCGCCGCCAGCGCCGGCTGGACAACAGCCGATTTCGGCAGCTTCATGTCCGTCAGGTAACGCGCGATTGCGGCCGGCACCTCGGCGTCCGTAGCGACGATATCGACGGTGCTGGCCTGCACTTCCGACTTGATGCGGAAGCGCTCCAGCAGGGCTTGCGGCGCGGCGTCGAAAACCGGCTTCGGGCCCTGGCTGTTGGAGGACATGGCGGCCGCCATCACTTCGCGGCCGGTGGCGGCGTTGATGGCATTGCGCTGCAGGCCGGCACGCACGCGGCCGAGGATTTCATCACGGGAACTCATCATTTTTCCTCTGTTCGGGTCAGGTGGCGGCCGACTTGCGGCGCGCGGCATACAGTTCGCGGAAAGTCTTGCCTTGCGGCGCAGGGAAATCGCGCCCCAGGGTCCACTCCGGTGCCGTCGGCAGCAGGCGAATGCGGTCCGTACCGCCGGCCAGCCACTTCAGGTAACGCGCACCGAAGCTCGCACCCAGCGCATACAGTGCAGGCCGTTGCGCGACCCAGGCCCACATGCGCAGGCCGACGCGTTCGGTGAGAGGGCGCAGGCCGCGCTCGGTCTGCTTTTCGCGCAGTTTGCGCAAGAGCTCCGGCAGCGGAATCTTTACCGGACAGACGACACCGCACTGGTTGCACAGCGTGGCCGCATGCGGCAGGTCGATCGAGTTCTCGATGCCGGCATAGAGGGGAGTCAGCACCGAGCCCATCGGCCCCGGATAGACCCAGCCGTAGGCATGGCCGCCGATGGTCTGATACACCGGGCAATGGTTCATGCAGGCGCCGCAGCGGATGCAGCGCAGCATGGCGTGGAAGTCCGTCCCCACCACGTCGGCACGACCGGCGTCGACCAGCACGAAGTAGAGATGCTCGGGGCCGTCGTGCTCCTCGGGCTTCTTCACCCCGGTGAGAATGGAAAAGTAATTCGAAATCGACTGCCCTGTCGCCGAGCGCGGCAGGAGCCGCATCAGCGTCGACAAGTCCTCCAGGGTCGGGATCACCTTCTCGATGCCGGTGATGACCACATGCACCTTGGGCATGGTGGTCACCATGCGGCCGTTGCCTTCATTGGTGACCAGCGCCACCGAACCGGTTTCGGCGACCAGGAAATTGCCGCCCGACAGGCCCATCCCGGCCGAAAGAAAATGGCTGCGCAGCACTTCGCGCGCCTCGCGCGTCAGGGCCGGGATATCGGTCTTGCGCGGCGTGCCATGCACCTTGTGGAACAAGTCGGCGACGTCGTCGAGGCTCTTGTGCACAGCCGGCGCAATGATGTGGCTGGGCGGTTCGTTGTTGTCGACCTGCAGGATGTATTCGCCGAGGTCGGTTTCCACCGGCTGGATGCCCGCCGCCTCCAGGGCGAGGTTGAGTCCGGCCTCTTCGGAGAGCATCGACTTCGACTTGGTAACCTTGGTCACGTCGTGCTTTTTGGCGATTTCGATCACCAGGCGGCAGACCTCGGCACCGTCCTTGGCCCAGAGCACCGTGGCGCCGGTATCCTTGGCCTTCTGCTCGAAGCGTTCCAGCCACAGGTCGAGATTGTCGATGACCTTGTTGCGGATCGCCGCGGCCGCATCGCGCGTGCCCTCAAAGTCGTCAAGGTCCTTGATCGCCTCGGCGCGCTTGGTGACGAA
>JBIJDJ010000104.1:0-10666 GCA_044344175.1 Sulfuritalea sp. | reverse complement strand
CTCAATATTCCGAGGCGAGGGATGATTACGGCGACAATGGCTTGAATGCGAATTACACTGCCCCGACTGGCCAGACCTTGGGCGGGACAGGCATCACGGATGGCAGCGCCAAGCTGTTTTCCCTGGATGCCGATTTCAAGCTGAATGACAACTGGCAGTTGACCGCCTGGTATTCCTACGACCAGAGCAAGGCGAAACAATATGCCTATCAGGCAACATTTGGTTTCACTCCGAATCGTAAAAGTAATTTGGAAGACACCGGGGAGTCCGTTGGCATCGGCATCAAAGGCAAGGCCATGGCGGACCTGACGCTCGGCGCCAACCTGGAGTGGAATCGCTCGGTGGGTAAATACCAGCAGTCCAACATCAAGGATGCCGCCAACCTCGAGGAAAATTTGCCGGACATCACCAACAAGACACTCCGGCTTGCGCTGAATGCGGCCTACCAACTGGACAAGAAGAGCAGCGTGCTGCTTGATTTTGTTTATGATAAATGGGACACGAACGACTGGACGTGGAAGATGTGGAACTTCCAAAAAACAGCGTTGGTCCCGATGGCCTACGCGAGTGACGGCACTACAGGCAACGTCGACAACAAGCAATCCGCCAGTTTCGTCGCCATTCGCTACAAATACGACTTTTAGCCGCCTTTCCCGGACGGGAATAATTGCGGCATTGAATGCAAGATCTCAAACGGTCACCTTCGGGTGGCCGTTTTTTTGCACATTCGGCATGCTGCATGCACCATGGTCCCGCCGCCTTCCTGGATTTTCCGCTTGCTGCGAGCACTTTCCGTTGTCATCTAACTCCTCGCCGCCGTCCCGCCCGTGCTGTGCGTCCCTTTTGGAGCTTTTGCGGAGTCCGCGCCTCGCGCTGCGTTGAGTTTCCGTGGTTTGCTAAATCTCAAACCTGCGCCGCGCTTGTTATACCAAACTGATACATGACTGCACCTGCCACGACCGCCTCGGCCCCAAGCCGCCCAATGCTCCCCATCCTGGTTCTCCTGTTCGTGGGGAGCGGGTGCGCGGCGCTCATATATGAGGTCGTCTGGCTTCAGCTTCTGTCGCTGATCATCGGCTCGAGCGCGATCTCGATGGGCGTCATCCTTGGCACCTTCATGGGCGGGATGTGCCTGGGTTCTCTGCTGCTGTCGAAGTACGTGTCGCGCGCCGAGCACCCGATGCGCGTGTTCGCGTTCCTCGAACTCGGCATCGGCGCGTTCGGCATCCTGATTCCGCTCCTACTCCCACACGTGGGGGGTTTTTACACGACGATAGGTGGCAGCGGAATGTTCGGACTGGCGACGCGTGCGATCTTCTGCGCCATCGTGCTGCTCCCGCCAACCTTGATGATGGGCGCCACGCTCCCCGCGATCTCGCGCTATGTGGAGACCACGCCGAGCGGCGTGTCGTGGCTCGGTTTCTTCTACGGTGGCAATATCTTCGGCGCCGTTGGCGGCTGTCTGCTCGCCGGATACTACTTGCTCCGGAAGTTCGACATGACGACGGCGTGCCTCGTCGGCGTCACCATCAACGTGACCGTCGCGCTCATCGCGCTCACGCTCGCGAAGCGCTCGGCGTACGTCGCGCCCACAGCCGAGGAAGAGGCGCCGGTGTTGGCGGCGCCCGGAGCACGGCTTGTGCACGTCACGATCGCACTCTCCGGCCTCACGGCGCTCGCTTCTGAAGTCATCTGGGTGCGCCTGCTTGGACTCTCGCTTGGCCAGACGACCTACACATTCTCGCTGATTCTTGCCGTCTTTCTCTTCGGGCTCGGTATCGGAAGCAGCGCGGGATCGTTCGTGGCTCGTACCGGAGACAGTGCGCGCACTGCACTCGGATGGTGCCAGGCTCTCTTGATTCTGGCGCTCGGCTGGGCTGCGTGGTCGGTCAACGTCGCGATGCCGCACTGGCAAGTCAATCCGATGCTTGCAACCGACATGTCGTCGGTGTTCAAGGTCGATCTGGTGAAGGCGCTCTGGATGGTGCTCCCCAGCGCGATTCTTTGGGGGGCGAGCTTCCCGCTCGCGCTCGCGGCCGTGAGCGTTAAGGATCAGGATCCCGGCCGGCTCGTCGGTACGGTGTACGCCGCGAACACCGCCGGCGCGATTCTTGGATCTCTCGTTGCCAGCCTTTGGCTGATTGCGGCGATTGGCACACAGAACGGCCAGCGCGTCCTCATCGCACTGGCGGCCGTGAGCGGCCTGCTGATGCTCGCTCTTCGCGTGAAAGATGGCGGCGGATTCGGAGTCTCGCCCGCCCGTGCAGCGCTCGCGGCCGGTGTCGCCGCAGTGGCGATCTGGGTCGGCTCGACCGTCATTCCCGTCCCGGCGCTTCTCGTGGGATATGGCCGATTCGCCTCTACCCTCTACCACGATCACGGTGAATGGGTCTTCGTCGGCGAGGGCATGAACTCGTCGATGGCCGTGTCGAAACTCAGGAACGGTGTGCTCTACTATCACAACGCGGGCAAGGTTCAGGCGTCGAGTGAGCCGCAGGACATGCGCCTGCAGCGCATGCTCGGTCACCTCTCGACGCTTGTCCCGAAGAATCCGAAGCGCGTGCTGGTGATCGCCTGCGGCGCTGGCGTGACCGCCGGCGCTGCGAGCATCGACCCGATGGTCGAGCACCAGACGATCGTGGAGATCGAGTCGCTGGTACCGAATGTCGTTTCGAAGTACTTCGGCAACGAAAACTTTCACGTAGTGGACAACCCAAAGGTAACCGTCGTAGTCGATGACGCCCGCCACTTCGTATTGACGACCAAGGAGAAGTTCGACGCCATTACGTCGGACCCGTTCGACCCGTGGGTGAAGGGTGCGGCGACGCTCTACACCCAGGAGTTCTTCGAACTCGCCAAGTCGAAGCTGAATCCCGGCGGCGTCGTCACTGTGTTCGTGCAACTCTACGAAACCAACCTCGACGCGGTGAAGAGCGAAGTGTCGACGTTCCTCTCGGTATTCCCGAACGGCATGGTATTCGGCAATGAGCACCAGGGCGGCGGCTACGACGTCGTGCTCCTCGGCCAGAAGGACGAAGGGCCGATCAACATCGACGCAATCGAAGAGCGGCTCGCGCGCCCGGAGTATGCGCCGGTTCGGCAGTCGCTGGCTGAGATTGGCTTCTATTCCGCGACCGATCTCTTCTCGACGTTCGCCGTGCACGCACCGGCGCTTGCACCCTGGATGGCGGACGCACAGATCAACCGCGACAAGAACCTCCGCCTGCAGTTCCTTGCCGGCATGAGTCTGAATCGCTACGACCAGGGCGCGATCTACGCGGACATGATCAAATACCGCAAGTATTCGGAGGAACTCTTCACGGGTTCTCCCGAGCGACTCGACCGAATCCGGAAGGCCGTGATGAGGAAGCGTTAGGACGTGCTCTTGCGCCGCCGCCGATCTGAAATTCGCCGTGCCGGAAATCGCCGCCGCCTTCACCCGTAGCGGCGGTGCGCCGCTGAAGTTCTCATTCGGGTCCTCGGGAAATTTTGCGCGCCAGATAATTCAGGGCGCTCCGAAAAAGGAAAAAGGGAAAAAGGGGCCAGGGTGAGGTAGACCGGCTTTCCCGAGGAAAAAGGGGCCAGGGTCGAATTAAATTCATGCGCGTGTCGAAAGTCGGCGCTGGCGACACGGCGACCGTCCGATGACGATGGCCGTTGCCGGCGAGGTCGAGTACCTGCCGACCGGAGACCATCGCGCGGGGCTGCTGCAACGTGGTCACGTCGGCCGCACGCGAATCGTCATGCCGACCAACCAGAATTCCGGCGACTATTCGGTGAACGTGGTTGCGGTGAGCTACATCTACAGCTTCAAGTAAGCCAGCGTAGTCTTCCCCGGTTTTGACGGGGGATCAGAAAGGCGGGATCTGAGCAATCAGGTTCCGCTTTTTTATCGGTGCAACGGGGTCGTGCCATCTTTAAGGCTCTGATAGACAAGGCACAGCCAACACAACATTGTATATTGCTGTAATATACGCACCATGATCGATTTCTCGAAGGTCACCGGGTTCGACTGGGATTCCGGCAATGAGCGAAAAAATCTCGACTCGCACGGTGTCAGCCAAATCGAGGCCGAGCAGGTATTTTTCAATCAGCCGTTGATCGTTACCTTTGACGGCAAACATAGCGAGAAGCGCGTTCGGGCGCTGGGTGTCACCAACACTGGACGTCTTTTGACGATGGTTTTCACGATGCGTGCCGGTGGTGAATTGATTCGCGTGATCTCGGCGCGCGATATGCACAGGAAGGAGCGAAAGGAATATGAGCAAGCGTCTTAAAGCGATGCCGAAGTTCGCCAGCGAGGCGGAGGAGCGGGCATTCTGGGAAACTCCCGGCAACGACAGCACCGAATATTTCGATGGGTCAAAGGCGGTGCGGGCCGTATTTCCCAATCTCAAGGCGACAACGACTTCGATTTCCTTGCGGCTGCCGGACGCGTTGTTGGCTCACATCAAGGCGATGGCGAACAAGCTGGATGTTCCTTACCAGTCGCTGATGAAGCTTTGGCTGGCCGAAAAACTGGATGAAGCCGAGAAGCGGCCTGTCTCCGCAAGGCGCCTCGCGGCGCGTTGAGAAGAAATAGCGGACGCGGTTTCCGCGAATCCGAGCTTCGCTCGTTCCGCCAGGGCAAATGGCATGAACTGCCGACTCCCTCCCAAATGCTGACAGCCTGCCTGGCGACCTGATTGGCTTTGAGGCTTCTTCCTATCTCGATCGGGGGCACCATCACTCATCACCGAGCTCGCGGTACAATCAACATTACTCTACGGAGGCATTAGCCATGGGAAATCAACTCGAATTGCTCGAAGCCGAAGCCCTGCTACTAACAGCCGGTGAACGCGCAGCTTTCGCCCAGCTATTGCTTGCCAGCCTCGACGAAGATGCCGAGATTGAGGAAGCATGGGCTGCTGAAACTGAGCGCCGAATTGCTGACATTGAGAGTGGTGCAGTACAAGTCATTCCAATTGCTGACGCACTTGCACAGGTACGCGCATCGCTGAAATGAAGCTCGTTGTTGCTCCGGCGGCGCTTGCCGAGCTAAACGACGCGGCCGCGTTCTATACGCTGAAAGCGAATGTCGAGCTTGGTCTCGCATTTGTGGCCGAGTTCGAACGAACGGCAAATTTCGTTTTGGACAATCCTCTGCGCGGTGCTGTATTTCGTGGCACTCGTCGGCGATATATCCTCCGTCGGTTCCCATACAGCATCATCTATCAGGTCGCCGCAGAGGAGCTTCGCATTCTTGCCGTCGCACATCACAGGCGGCGTCCCGGCTATTGGGCGCAGCGGAAGTAGTTCACCGTTGTTGCTTCGACCGGTGACGCCCAACCCGGCAGTCGAGGGGACGAGCGCCACGAGTATGGGGAAGTTCGCCGGATTGCACTGGGGTATCTCGATGGACGGCTGCATATCTTGTGCTTTGTCGAACTGGCGAATGGCATCCGTGTCATCAGCTTCCGCAAGGCGAACATTAGAGAGGGATGCAAACATGGCAAACCGCTTACCATTAAGTGATCACGACGGCGAAGTGCGAGAACTGACCGAAGAAGATTTCAGGAAGGCCAGGCCGTTCTCTTCCCTGCCGGAATCGCTTCGCAACAAACTGTCCGAATTAAAAACTCGCGGCCCACAGAAAGCGCCGACCAAGGTGCCCACCACCATCCGTTTCGATGCCGATGTATTGGCGGCGCTCAAGGCATCTGGCAAGGGCTGGCAAACGCGTGTGAACGAGGCGGTGCGCGAGTGGCTCAAGTCCCATTCGCCTGCGTGATTCAGGAAACAGGGCCGGCGTCAATGCAGGGCGATGTTTTTGTGCGCTGAGATCAGAGAAACGAAAGGGGACGACAATTACCTGACCGGCTGCAAATGCTCCCATGCCGCATCCTCCTCCGGTTTCATCCAGTCGCGGGCCAATGCACTTTGCGCCAACAAGGCTGTTTCATTTCCCTCATCCAGAAAAATGATGAGCGCTTGACGTGGAGCATCCACCCGCACCGGCTCGGTGTAGTGAACGTGTCCTTGCGGGTCAATGGTAGCTTTCACGGCTTGCATCATGGTGTGCTCCTGCTTCGAGTTTGGCTTCGAGTGTACCGTTAGCACCATCGAAGTGACAATGGGCGACAACACCCCTGACGCGGGGGGGCCCCAAGAGACGAAGGCTGTAGCACTCAATAGAACCCTAGTTTATCGCTTGACGGTAAATGTCGCGCAGTATAAATTGGGGCATGACGATCCGTTCATTCCGGTGCGCCGACACCGAAGCGCTCTACGAGGGCAAAAGTCCTCGACGGTTTCGGAACATCGAGAACGTCGCACAGCGGAAGCTGCAAATGCTGGACGATGCCATGGAGTTGCGTGATTTGAAGGCACCTCCCGGTAATCGTCTTGAAGCCCTGAGCGGGAACCGTGCCGGCCAGCACAGCATCCGAGTCAACGACCAGTGGCGCGTGTGCTTTGTCTGGACCGATACGGGACCGAAAAACCTTGAAATCGTTGATTACCACTGAGAGACAAGCCATGGCCACCAACAGAATGAGACCAATTCATCCCGGCGAGATTCTCCGGGAGGAGTTCCTCGGCGCCGTCGGCATAAGCGCCAACGCTTTGGCGATGGCGCTGCACGTGCCGGCGCCACGAATCAATGACATCGTGCGTGAGCGGCGAGCCGTGACGCCTGACACCGCGTTGAGGCTGGCGCGCTACTTCAATACCACCGCTCAATTCTGGCTTAATCTGCAGAGCTCATTCGATCTGAAGCGGGCTGAGCGTGAGGCCGGGAGCCGAATTTCCAGGGAAGTTCGCCCGCTGGAAGAGGCCGCCTGACCGCGAGCATGGATCAGCTGGTTCGCCTAATTGCCCGCCTGTTGCGGACGTTCGCGCTCACGCTGCTCGCCGCCGTCCCACCGGCGCTGTGCGTCCCTTTGGGAACTTTTGCCCAGTCCGCGCCGGCCGCCGCGCCGCATATTGCCGCGGCCGCCGACCTGCAATTCGCCCTGCCGGAAATTGTTGCCGCCTTCACGCGCGGTGGCGGCGCACCGCTGAAGCTCTCCTTCGGTTCTTCGGGCAACTTCGCGCGTCAGATAATTCAGGGAGCGCCCTTCGAGCTGTTCCTTGCCGCCGATGAACGCTTTGTCGTGCAGGTGATTGCCGCGCAGCGCGCCGAGGGCGAAGGCAGGCATTACGCCACGGGGCGTCTCGCACTGTTCCTGCCGCAGGGTTCGCCGATCCGCGCCGATCGCGATCTGGCGGACTTCGCCGCGGCGGTCCATGACGGACGCCTGAAACGGCTGGCGCTGGCCAACCCGGAACACGCGCCCTATGGCCGCGCCGCGCGCGAGGTGCTCGAACATCGCGGCTTGTGGCCGGCGGTGCAGGACAAGCTGGCGCTGGGCGACAACGCCGCGCAGGCGGCGCAGTTCGCTGCCAGCGGTGCGGCACAGGCCGGGCTGATTCCGCTCTCCTTGGCGCTTGCGCCCGAGATGGCGAAACGCGGCGCCTTCGCCACGCTGCCGGAAAACTGGCACACGCCTTTGCGCCAGACCCTGGTGCTGCTCAAGGGTGCGGGGCCGGAGGCACGCGCTTTCGCCGAATTCCTGCGCAGCCCGCAGGCGCGGGCGATTCTCGCCCGCAACGGCTTCGGTTTGCCCGCGCCATGATGGACTGGTCGGCGCTCAGCTTGTCACTGCAGCTTGCGGTGATGACCGTGCTGCTGCTCTTGCCGCTGGCCGTGCTGCTGGCGCGGCCGCTGGCCTGGGCGAGCTTTCCCGGCAAGGGGCTGATCGACGCGCTGGTGACCCTGCCGCTGCTCTTGCCGCCCACCGTGCTGGGCTTCTACCTGCTCGGCGTCTTCGCGCCGCAGGGCGCTATCGGGTCGGTCTGGCTGGCGCTGACCGGGCGCAGCCTGGTGTTTTCCTTCGACGGGCTGTTGCTGGCGTCACTACTGGTGAACATCCCCTTCGCCGTGCAGCCGGTGCAGCGCGCCTTCGAGGCGATCCCGCGCGAGGCGCGCGAGGCGGCCTGGTGCTGCGGGCTGTCGGCCTGGCAGACTTTGTGGCGGGTGGAATTGCCGCTGGCCTGGCCGGGCCTGGCTTCGGCCATGGTGCTGACCTTCGTCCATACCCTGGGCGAATTCGGCGTGGTGCTGATGGTCGGCGGCAATCTCGACGGTGCCACGCGCACCCTGTCGATCGCCATCTACGACCGGGTCCAGGCCTTCGACGATAGCGGCGCGGCGCGCATGTCGCTGCTGTTGGTGGTGATCGCTTTCGTCGCCGTCGGCAGCCTGCATTTCCTGACGCGCAAGGTGGGCCGCCGTGGCAACTGAGATGCGCGCTGTGGCAACTACCGGGGTGGCCGGCGCGCTGGAGGTCCGGTTGCGGCAGCAGTTGCCGATTCCGCTCGACTGCGCATTCGAGTGCGCGCCGGGCGAGTTGCTTGCCGTGGTCGGTCCTTCGGGCAGCGGCAAGACCACGGTGCTGCGCTGCATCGCCGGCCTGCATCGCGCGGCGCAGGGTGCGATCCGTTGCAATGGCGCGGCCTGGTTCGACGACCGGATCTGCCTGCTGCCGCAGCAAAGACGCGCCGGCTTCGTGTTTCAGAACTATTCGCTGCTGCCGCATCTTTCGGCGTTTGACAATGTCATGCTGGCGCTCGGCGACGTGCCGCAGGCGGCACGCGCGGCAATCACCCGCGACTGGCTGGCCCGGGTGCATCTGCAGGGCCTCGACGGTCGCCGTCCGGCGCAGTTGTCCGGTGGCCAGCAGCAGCGGGTGGCGCTGGCCCGGGCCTTGGCGCGGGCTGCCGGTCCGGCGGGGACGGTGGGTGGTGTACTGCTGATGGACGAGCCGTTTTCCGCCGTCGATCAGGTGACGCGGCGCAAGCTGCGCGAGGAACTGGCACGCCTGCGCCAGGAGCTGTCGATTCCCATCGTGCTGGTGACGCATGATCTCGACGAGGCGCGGCAGCTTGCCGACCGCATGGTGGTCCTGCATCGCGGCAAGGCGTTGCAGACCGGCACGCCCGAAGACGTCCTGCTGCGGCCGGTTTCACCCGCCGTGGCGCGCCTGGTGGGGCTGAGCAACCTGTTTGCCGGCACGGTGGGCATGGACAATGGCAAGCCCTGCCTCGAATGGGCCGGCCGCCGTCTCGCCATCGCCGACTCTTGTCACCACGCACCGGGCAGCGCGGTGAATTGGGTGATCCCGCCGGAAGGCGTGCTATTGCATCGCCCGGACCGGCCGAGCGCGGGCGACGCGGAAAATCCGGTGACGGGAACCATCATCGAAGCCTTGCGCATGGGCAGCTTCACCCAGCTGACATTGAGCATTCCCGGTGAGCCGCAACCGCTGGTGTTTCAGGCGTCGAGCCACACCATCATGCGCAACGACCTGGGTCCCGGCAGGGACGCGAGCGTCACGCTGCTCGCCGAGCGCATCCACCTGATGCCGGCGGATTAATCCTGAAAACCTCACCACAGAGACACAGAGGCACAGAGAAAGACGATGAATCAATGCCTTTTGGATCGGCAGCCGCTCACTCATTGGGTGAGCCGGCGTTACCGCGCAGTACTTTGTTTTTCCTCTGTGTCCTCTGTGCCTCTGTGGTTCAACTGAGTTTTTCGGGTTAATTGGCGTCGTAGTAGTAGGGCTTGCCCGGTACCGTGGCGGCAAGCGTGTCCTTCATCGCCTCAAGCGTTTGCGGCGGCTTGTCCCACCACAGGGCGCGGCCTTTTTGCTGTTCCAGCTTTTCTTCGGGATGCTTTTCCATCCATTCGCGCATGAACTTGGTGTACTCGGATTCATAGAGGGCCATCGTGTGTTCTTTCCTGTTTGTTGAGTTTAAAGTGAAACAGCATATCTGGCGTTGGGTACAACATCGAGCGTAGCGAGCAAACCAGTCGCCTCCCCGTGAGGGGAGGACGGGAGGGGTGGGCCTTTATGCCGCTTTTCGCGTGTTTCATCATCGGCGAACGGTTCTCGGTTCCATGAGCGTTAGGGGCTAGTGTTTCTTGTCGACATAACGGGCGATGCGCACCACTTCCGGGATGCGCCGCAGGGCGCGCAGGATGCGGGCGAGATGAACGCGGTCCGTCACCTGCAGGGTGAAGAACAGGGTGGTGGCTTCGCCGCTGTCATCGTCCATGCTGACATTGACGATGTTGGAACCCGCTTCGGCGATCCCGGCGGCGAGTCGGGCCAGCACCCCGCGCACGTTCTTCGCCACGACGCGGATGCTGGCTTCGAACATGCCGGTGATGCCGGTTTCCCATTCGACGTCGATCCAGTTGCCGCGCTCACTGCGCAGCTTGGCGACGGCCGTGCAGTCGTGGGTGTGCACCACCAGGCCCTGGCCCTTGCGAATCAGGCCGACGATGGGGTCGCCCGGGATCGGCCGGCAGCAGCTGCCGAGCTTGACCGCAACGCCTTCCGGGCCGTGGATCAGGATCGCCTGTTGGCCGCGACCTTCCGCGGCAGCGGACGGGTCTGCCGCGACGCCTTCCGCCAGGCGGCGCGCAACGATGGCCGGCAGGCGCTTGCCGAGGCCGATATCGGCCAGCACCGCGCGCTGTGAGCGGGCGCCCGAGGCGCGCTTGAAGCGGTCCCAGGCCTGGGCCGGCAACTTGGCCAGCGCCAGGCCGAGATCGCGCAGGGCATGCGTCAGCAGCCGC
>JBIJDJ010000103.1:0-10760 GCA_044344175.1 Sulfuritalea sp. | reverse complement strand
GGTTCTCATCGATGTCGGCCAGCACATGCGCCGGCAGGCCGCGCGATTCGGAGCCGAAGACGAAGGCATCGCCGGGCTGGTAGCGCGGTGGCGGTGGATCCGTAAAGTCGGCGTTGGCGTGACGGCGGCTTGCCTTGGTCGTCAGCGCGAACAGGCGCGCGTCGCCCAGCACGGCGCGGCAGGCGGCCCAATCCGAATGGACCGTGACGCAGGCCATCTCGGCGTAGTCGAGCCCGGCGCGGCGCAATTGTGCGTCGGACAGATCGAAGCCGAGCGGCTCCACCAGGTGCAGGCTGCAAGCCGTATTGGCACACAGGCGGATCACGTTACCCGTGTTGGGCGGGATTTCGGGGGCGACGAGGACAACGTGGAACATGTCTGGAAACCCATGAATGATCGGAAGCCGGATACGCGGGATTGCAGCCGGCAATCCGATCCGGTGACCGGCAGTGTATGCGCGTTGCCCCGTATGTTTGCTCGGCGTGGCGCGAAATCCGCAGCGATCAGTCCTTCAGCGCCCGCGCCAGGACGAAGTTCTCCACCCGCGCCGCACCGTGCGCCTTGAGCGTACGCGCCAGCTCGTCGAGCGTTGCGCCGGTGGTCATCACGTCGTCGACCACCAGCACCGTCCTGTCGGTCAGGTCGAGTTCGCATTCGAAGGCGTGGCGGATGTTCTGCTTGCGTTCCTTCCACGGCAGGCTGGCTTGTGGTGCGGTGTCGCGCCGGCGATGGACGCGGCTGATCTCGAGCGGGACGCCAAGGGTGCGCGCCAACGGGCGGGCGATTTCGAGGGCCTGGTTGAAGCCGCGCTCGGCCAGTCGCGCCGGCGCCAACGGCACCGGCAGGATCAGATCGGGGCGAAAGGGGACGGGCAATGCCGCCAGCGCCCGGCCGAGAAAGTCGGCGCCGGCGAGACGGTGAGCGTACTTGAGCGACTGGATCAGGCGATCCAGCGGAAACTCGTAGCGGAACACGGCTTGCGTGGCATCGAAATGCGGCGCCTGTTTCAGGCAAGCGCCGCAGACAGCCGCGCCCGGCGCCGGTAGCGCGCAAATCGGGCAGCGCTCGGCTGTCAGGCGCGGCAGGCTGGCGAGGCAGGCAGGGCACAGCAGGCAGTCGCCGGCGGGCGCGGCGCAGAGGAAACAGTCCTGCGGCAACAGGGCGCTTGCGGCGCTCTGTACGGCTTTCATCAGATCCGCTGCCGCAGTGTACATATTTGACAAGCCCGGCTCCTTCCACCAAGATTCGCGGCTTCCCGCATTCTAGCGAGTCCCCTGCGATGACCGCCACTGCCACTACCCATACCGCTGCCGCCGCCTTCGTTCCCGCTCCGCGCTGGACCGTCGATGCCCTGGTCGGCCTGTTCGAGTTGCCCTTCAACGATCTGCTGTTTCGCGCGCAGGAGGTGCACCGGCAGAATCACGACGCCAATGCCGTGCAGCGTTCGACGCTGCTCTCGATCAAGACCGGCGGCTGCTCCGAAGATTGCGGCTACTGCTCGCAGTCGGCGCACCACGGCGAGATCGAGAAGGAAGCCCTGCTGGAGACCGCTGAGGTCGTCGCCGCGGCGCAGGCCGCCAGGGACAAGGGCGCCACGCGCTTCTGCATGGGCGCGGCGTGGCGCGGGCCGAAGGACAAAGATCTGGATCGCGTCGCCGACATGATCGGTGCGGTCAAGGCGCTGGGTCTTGAGACCTGCGTCACGCTCGGCATGCTCAAGGACGGCCAGGCCGAGCGGCTCAAGGCGGCCGGGCTCGACTACTACAACCACAACCTAGACACTGCGCCGGAGTTCTACAACCAGGTGATAAAGACGCACGCCCAGAGCGAACGCTTCGACACCATCGACAAGGTGCGCGAGGCGGGGATCAAGGTCTGTTGCGGCGGCATCGTCGGCATGGGCGAGACGCGCCGCCAGCGCGCCTCGCTACTGGTCGAACTGGCCAACATGAACCCGCCGCCCGAATCGGTGCCGATCAACGAACTGGTGCCGATGCCCGGCACGCCGCTGGAAAACGCGCCGCCGCTCGATCCCTTCGAGTTCGTGCGCACCATCGCCGTGGCGCGCATCACGATGCCCGGTTCGATGGTCAGGCTGTCGGCAGGCCGCCAGGAAATGAGCGACGAGTTGCAGGCGCTGTGCTTCCTCGCGGGAGCGAATTCGATTTTCTACGGCGACAAGTTGCTGACCGCGGGCAATCCCGAAGCCGACCGCGACGAGGCGCTGTTCGCCCGGCTGGGGCTCAACGCCGCTTAATTGACTTCAAGGCAGACAACCCGGAAAAGGCTGCACCACAGAGACACAGAGGCACAGAGAAAATCCACCATGCACCATTGCTTTTGCCTTCCTCTGTGCCTCTGTGTCTCTGTGGTGAGGTTTTAATTCAACTTGCGCAGCGACTTTGCCGGGGCTGCGCAAACCTACGACTCGGCCGCGGTCCTTGCCCGCGAAGTGGGTGCTCGCATGGCGTCGCGGCTGGACCTGGTAAAGATCTCCCCGCAGCGCGTCGCCGACATCGGCTGCGCCACGGGCGACGGCATCCGCGATTTGCAGCAACGCTACGCCAAGGCCTTGCCCCTTGCGCTCGACTACGCCTTGCCAATGCTGCGCGCCGTGCGCGCACACACGCCGCGCCTGCAGCGTCTGACGCGGGGCGGCCCGCGCCTGCTCAATGCCGACGTGCGCGCCCTGCCGCTGGCCGCCAATACTCTTGGCCTGGTCTGGTCCAACCTGATGCTGCACTGGCTGGATGATCCGCTGCCGGCCTTGCGCGAACTGCACCGGGTGCTGGAAGTCGGCGGCCTGCTGAGTTTCGCCACGCTCGGTCCCGACACGCTGAAGGAACTGCGTGAGGCCGGACAAGAAGTCGGCGCTGGCGACACGGTGAGGCGCTTTCTGGACATGCACGACCTGGGCGACATGCTGGTCGCCGCCGGCTTTGGCGATCCGGTGATGGACATGGAAATGATCACGCTGACCTATCCGTCGCCGCGCGCCTTTCTTGCCGACCAGCGACAACTGGGCGTTCGCGATGCCTTGTTGGGACGACTAGGTTGGCGCGACTGGAGGCGCTTGCTGGCTGCCTGGCCGGCGGATGCCGACTGCCGCCTGCCGGCGAGCTTCGAAATAGTTTACGGCCACGCCTGGAAGCCCGAGCCGCGCCAGGTCGCCGACGGCCGCGCCGTAGTGAAGTTCCATCCGCGATGAAGCGCGCCAAACAACGGACGCTACGCTCAATCAAGCCGCGCAATCCGCTGGCACTCGATCCGCTATTGAAGAAGGGCGGCGCCCATCAGCGCCAGGACAAGCGTGCCAGCCGCGCGCGCCAGAAAGCTGCCTTGCGGCGCCGTAGCGACGAAACCTGAGCCGGGCCGATTGGCCGACTGAAGACCGCTGCCGGGGGGAGATTCCCGGGCAGCGGTCTTTTGCTTTCCGACTGTGGAAACCCCGTATTGCGCATCGTGAAGTTGTATATTACAATGCGAAACAGTGGTAATAGGTTGAAACATAAACTGGGTCTATGCTGCAAGAAAATGAAGCAGAACGGCTCGCTGGGGTCATGTCCGGCGAACTCCAAAAAACACCAGAACGAGGAGTAGTCATGTCCGCGCCCCAACTCGCGTCATCCGACGCCGATCCGCAGGAAACCCGTGAATGGCTCGAAGCACTGCAGGCCGTAATCGTTCAGGAAGGTCCCGGACGCGCGCATTTCCTGCTTGAACAATTGATTGCGCTGGGCCACCAGACGGGCATCAACATGCCCTACAGCGCCAACACCGAATACGCCAACACCATTCCCGCCGACCAGCAACCGGTCACCCCCGGCGATTACGAAATGGAGCAGAAGATTCGCGACTTTGCGCGCTGGAATGCCATGGTCATGGTGCTGCGGGCGAACAAGGATGACTCGGGCCTCGGCGGCCACATCGCCAGCTATGCGTCAGCCGCGACGCTCTATGACATCGGCTTCAATCATTTCTGGCATGCGCCCTCCGACACGCACGGCGGCGACCTGGTGCTGTCGCAGGGCCATTCGGCGCCGGGTACCTACGCGCGCGCCTTCATGCTCGGCCGCCTGACCGAGGAGCAGATGGACAACTTCCGCCGCGAAGTCGACGGCAAGGGCCTGTCCTCTTATCCGCATCCGTGGCTGATGCCGGATTTCTGGCAGTTCCCTACGGTGTCGATGGGCCTCGGCCCGCTACAGGCGATCTACCAGGCGCGCTTCATGAAGTACCTGCAGCATCGCGACCTGATCCCGACCGACAACCGCAAGGTCTGGGCCTTCATGGGCGACGGCGAGATGGACGAACCGGAGTCGATGGGAGCCATCGGCATGGCCGGGCGCGAGCGGCTGGACAACCTGATTTTCGTCATCAACTGCAACCTGCAGCGCCTCGATGGCCCGGTGCGCGGCAACGGCAAGATCATCCAGGAACTCGAGTCGGATTTCCGCGGCGCCGGCTGGAATGTCATCAAGGTGATCTGGGGCAGCTACTGGGACCCGCTGCTGGCGCAGGACAAGACCGGCCTCTTGCAGAAGCGCATGATGGAATGCGTCGACGGCGATTACCAGACCTTCAAGGCGCGCGATGGCGCCTATGTGCGCGAGCATTTCTTCGGCAAGTATCCGGAACTGCTGAAGATGGTGTCGGCCTGGTCCGACGACGACATCTGGCGCCTGAACCGCGGCGGTCACGATCCGCACAAGGTCTATGCGGCCTATGCCGCCGCCGTGGCGCATACCGGTCAGCCGACGGTGATCCTCGCCAAGACCATCAAGGGTTACGGCATGGGCGAAGCCGGCGAGGCGCAGAACATCACCCACCAGCAAAAGAAGATGGGCACCACCTCAATCAAGGCCTTCCGCGACCGCTTCAAGCTGCCGGTGAAGGACGAGGATCTGGAAAAGCTGCCCTACCTGACCTTCCCGGAGGGCTCGAAGGAACTCAATTACATGCGCGAACGGCGCATGGCCCTGGGCGGCTACCTGCCGTCGCGCCGGACCAAGGCCGAATCGCTGCCGGTGCCGCCGCTTGCCGCTTTCGACGCGCTGCTCAAGGCCGGCGGGGAAGGGCGCGAGTTCTCCACCACGATGTCCTTCGTGCGCGGCCTCAACGTCATGTTGAAGGACAAGATCATCGGCAAGCGCGTGGTGCCGATCGTGGTCGACGAATCGCGCACCTTCGGCATGGAAGGCCTCTTCCGCCAGATCGGAATCTGGAACCAGGACGGCCAGAACTACGTGCCGCAGGATGCAGACCAGATGATGTTCTACAAGGAAACCAGGAACGGCCAGATCCTCCAGGAAGGCATCAACGAGGCCGGCGCCATGGCTGACTGGATCGCCGCCGGCACCAGCTATTCGACGCATGGCGTGCAGACCATCCCGGTCTATGTCTGCTATTCGATGTTCGGCATGCAGCGCACCCTGGACCTGGTCTGGGCCGCCGGCGACCAGCGCGCACGCGGCTTCCTGGTGGGCGGCACCGCCGGGCGCACCACGCTCAACGGCGAAGGTCTGCAGCACGAGGACGGGCATTCGCAGGTGCTGGCCGGCACGGTGCCCAACTGCATTTCCTACGATCCGACCTTCGCCTACGAAGTCGCGGTAATCGTGCAGGACGGCCTGCGCCGCATGGTCACCGAGCAGGAAGATGTGTTCTATTACCTGACGGTGATGAACGAGAACTACGAGCATCCGGCGATGCCTGCCGATGCCGCGCCGGGCATCCTCAAGGGCATGTACCAGTTCAGGAAGGGCGCCGCCTCGAACGGGCCGCGCGTGCAGTTGCTGGGGTCCGGCACCATCTTCATGGAAGCGGTCGCCGCCGCCACCTTGCTCGAGAGCGACTGGGGAGTCGAAGCCGATCTGTGGTCCTGCCCGAGCTTCAACGAACTGGCGCGCGACGGCAACGACTGCGCACGCTGGAACCTGCTGCATCCGACCGAAAAGCCGCGCGTACCGCATGTCTCCGCCTGTCTGGCCGAGACGCGCGGCCCGGTGATCGCGGCAACCGACTACATCCGCACCTTCGCCGAGCAGATCCGCTCGCTGGTGCCGCGCCATTACACGGTGCTCGGCACCGATGGCTTCGGGCGCTCCGACACGCGCGAAAAGCTGCGCCACTTCTTCGAGGTCGATCGCTACTGGATCACCGTCGCCGCGCTTTCCGCGCTCGCCGCGGACGGCCAGGTGAAGAAGGAGAAAGTGGCCGAGGCAATCAAGAAATACGCCCTCGATCCGAACAAGCCCAACCCGGTAAAGGTATAAGCCATGAGCATAGTCGAAGTGAAAGTACCGGACATTGGCGACTTCAAGGACGTGCCGGTGATCGAACTGCTGGTCAAGGCAGGCGACACGGTCAAAGCCGAGGACTCGCTGGTGACGCTGGAATCCGACAAGGCGACCATGGATGTGCCCTCGCCGGTTTCCGGTGTGGTCACCGAGCTGAAACTGAAGATCGGCGACAAGGTCGCCGAAGGCAGCCTGGTCGCGCTGATCGAGACCGCTGCCGCAGGCCAGGTCGCGGCTGCCGCCCCTGCGCCTGCTGCAGCACCGGCTGCTCCGGCTCCGGTCGCGGCGGCTGCCGTCGCGCCCGCTGCGGCGGCGGTGGTCGAGGTCAAGGTTCCCGACATCGGCGACTTCAAGGACGTGCCGATCATCGAACTGCTGGTCAAGGTCGGTGACACGGTTAGGGCAGAAGACTCGCTGATGACGCTGGAATCGGACAAGGCCACGATGGATATCCCGTGCCCGGTATCGGGCGTGATTGCCGAGCTGAAAGTGAAGGTCGGCGACAAGGTCGCGGAAGGCGTGGTGCTGGCGCTGGTAACAGTCGGCGCTGGAGCTACGGCGAGCGCAGCCGCTGCGCCGGCGGCACCTCCCGTTGCCGTGCCCGCAATGGCCGCTCCGGCGCCGGTACAAGCAGCTCCGGCAGTCGCGGCAGGCGCCACCGCTGTCGATATTCGCCCGGACGCCGCCGAACCGGTTACCGCGCCACCCCGTGTCGCCATGCCGACCCCGGCCGAGCGCCTGCAGGGCGGGGCATCGCATGCCAGTCCGTCGGTGCGCCGTTTTGCGCGCGAGTTGGGCGTTGATGTAGCCAAAGTAACGGGCAGCGGGCCGAAGGGCCGCATCCTGCAAGGCGACGTCCAGGCCTACGTCAAGGGCGTGCTCAGCGTGCCGCCGGCGGCGCCGGCCGCCGCGGCCTCGTCGGGCGGCGGGCTTGACCTGCTGCCCTGGCCGAAGATCGACTTCTCCAAGTTCGGTCCCGTCGACGTGCAACCGCTGTCGCGCATCAAGAAGATTTCAGGCGCCAACCTGTCGCGCAACTGGGTCATGATTCCCGCCGTCACCTATCACGAGGACGCCGACATCACCGACCTCGAAGCTTTCCGCGTGCAGATCAACAAGGAGAACGAAAAAGCAGGTGGCGCCAAGCTGACCATGCTCGCCTTCCTGATCAAGGCCTGTGTCAAGGCGATGCAGAAGTATCCCGAGTTCAATTCGTCGATCGACGCCAGTGGTACGGAAATGAGCCTGGTGATGAAGAAGTACTACAACATCGGCTTCGCCGCCGACACGCCCAACGGCCTGATGGTGCCGGTGATCAAGAATGCAGAGAGCAAGGGCGTCTTCGAGCTGGCGAAGGAAAGCGGCGAACTGGCCAAGCAGGCGCGCGACGGCAAGCTGAAACCTGCCGACATGCAGGGCGCCTGCTTCACCATTTCCAGCCTCGGCGGCATCGGCGGCACTTATTTCGCGCCCATTGTCAATGCGCCGGAAGTGGCGATCCTCGGCGTGAACAAGTCGGCGATGAAGCCGGTATGGGACGGCAAACAATTCGTGCCGCGCCTGACCCTGCCGTTGTCCTTGACCGCTGATCATCGCGTGATCGACGGCGCCCTGGCGACGCGCTTCAATGTCTATCTGGCGCAGCTTCTGGCGGACATGCGGAGAAGCATGTTGTGACGACGCTCACCGTGGTCAAGAAGGGGGATGCCGTGGCGATTGCCGCCGACGGCCTCACCACCTTCGGCGACACGCGCCTGTCGCGAAACTACAAGGGCGAGCACGACAAGATCCTCGACATTGCCGGCTCGAAGATCGGCATCTGCGGCTCCTCGGCGCATCACCTCGTACTGCTCAGCGCATTCTCCAAGCTTGAGGATGTGAAGCTCGGTTCGCGCATGGAGGTGTACGAAACCTTTCGCCGCCTGCATCCGGTGCTCAAGGAGCATGCCTTCCTCAATCCCAAGGAAGACGAGGACGATCCCTACGAGAGTTCGCAGATCACGGCACTGATCGCCAACAGCAGCGGCATCTACGGCGTGTATTCCTATCGCGAGGTGTTCGAGTTCGACCGGGTCTGGGCAGCAGGGTCCGGACGCAACTTTGCCCTGGGCGCGATGCATGCACTGTATGACAGTGACCTGTCAGCAGCAAAAATTGCAGAAGCCGGCGTTGCCGCCGGCATCGAATTCGATACTTCGTCCGGACCGCCGATCGTGGTCTACGAATTCAAACTGGAAGGAAATCCAAATGAGTGACGTCGTTGAAGTGAAAGTTCCCGACATCGGTGACTTCAAGGATGTGCCGGTCATCGAAGTGCTGGTCAAGGTCGGCGACACGGTGAAGGCTGAAGATTCGCTGATCACCCTGGAATCGGACAAGGCCACCATGGATGTGCCCTCGCCGGTATCCGGCGTGGTGACGGAACTGAAAGTGAAGGTCGGCGACAAGATCGCCGAAGGAACGCTGGTGGCGTTGGTGAAAGTTCCCGTAGGGACGCAGAGCGCTGGCGCTGGCGCCACGGTGGCGGCACCCGTCGCGGCCTCTCCGGCGCCCGCCGTGGCGCCAGCGCCGACTATTGCGGCACCCGTTGCCGCTGTCGGCAGCGCAGTTGACACATTCGTCGGCAAGGTCGATCTCGAATGCGAAATGCTGGTGCTCGGTGCCGGCCCCGGCGGTTATTCCGCGGCCTTCCGCGCCGCCGACCTGGGCATGAAGACCGTCATCGTCGAACGCTACGCGACGCTGGGCGGCGTCTGCCTCAATGTCGGCTGCATCCCCTCCAAGGCACTGCTGCACGTCGCTGCGGTGATGGAAGAGGCCGAGCATGCGAGCGACCTCGGCGTCAGTTTCGCCGCGCCGAAAGTGGACATCGACAAGCTGCGCGCACACAAGGAAAAGGTGGTCGGCAAGCTCACCGGCGGCCTGGCCGGCATGGCCAAGGCGCGCAAGGTCGAGACCGTGCGCGGCTACGGCCACTTCCTCGATGCCAACCATCTCGAAGTCGAGGCCATGACCGGCAGCGCACAGGAAAAGACCGGCGAGAAGAAGGTCATCCGCTTCCAGAAATGCATCATCGCCGCGGGTTCGGCGGCATTCCATCTACCCTTCATCCCGAAAGACCCGCGCATTGTCGATTCGACCGGCGCGCTGGAACTGCGTTTCGTGCCGCAGCGCATGCTGGTCATCGGCGGCGGCATCATCGGCCTCGAAATGGCCACGGTGTATTCGACACTGGGTTCGAAAGTCGACGTGGTCGAGATGCTCGACGGCCTGATGCAGGGACCGGACCGCGACCTGGTCAAGGTCTGGGAAAAGCAGAACGCGAAACGCTTCGACAAAGTCATGCTGAAGACCAAAACCGTTGCCGTGGACGCCAAACCGGACGGCCTTTGGGTCAAGTTCGAAGGCGAGCAGGCGCCGGCAGAAGCCCAGCGTTATGACATGATTTTGCAGTCGGCCGGGCGCAGCCCAAACGGCAGGAAGATTGGCGCCGAGAAGGCCGGTGTGATGGTGAACGAGCGCGGTTTCATTCCGGTCGACAACCAGATGCGCACCAGCGTGCCGCACATCTTCGCCATCGGCGACATTGTCGGCCAGCCCATGCTGGCGCACAAGGCGGTGCACGAGGCCCATGTGGCGGCCGAGGTGGCGGCGGGGCAGAAGAGTTACTTTGACGCGACGGTGATTCCCGGCGTTGCCTATACCCACCCCGAGGTGGCCTGGGTCGGCGTCGGCGAGGACGAGGCGAAGAAAGCCGGGCGCAAAATCAGCGTCGCCAAGTTTCCCTGGGCGGCATCCGGCCGGGCGATCGCCAACGGCGCCGATTACGGCTTCACCAAGCTGTTGTTCGATGAGGAAACCCACCGCGTGATCGGCGGCAGCATCGTCGGCCCCAATGCCGGTGACATGATCGGCGAGGTTGCCCTGGCCATCGAGATGGGGGCCGACGCGGTGGATATCGGCAAGACCATCCACCCGCATCCGACCCTGGGCGAAACCATAGGCATGGCCGCCGAGGTGGCGCACGGCAGTTGCACCGATTTGCCGCCAATGAGGAAGCGCTGAAAATTGGTTCTGTGGGTGGCGCGCCTGCAGAACGTCGGTGCTGGCGGGACGGCGGGTGACGGCCAGAAGCGGACCTAGCCACCGCTCCTCCAATTCTCAGGTTCGTTTGCCGTGTTATCTCGGAACCGGTCATTGAATCGGCGGCACCATATTTTCACGCCTGATCGGCTCCAATGCAGCGACAGCGGACTGTCAGATCAGAAAGCCATCAGGCAGTTGCCGGCCATGACCGGCCAGTCGGGCCGCTCCTCCAATTTCTAGGTTCCGTTGCCGTGTTTTCTCGGAAGCGGCCATTGGATTGGCGGCACCCTATTTTCGCGCCTGATCGGCTCCAATGCAGCGTCAACGGTCATCGGCGATGCCGTGAGCATGAGATTTGAAAGTCCGGTGTCGACC